>JBJMVV010000351.1:0-41879 GCA_045810505.1 Massilia sp. | reverse complement strand
GGCTGGGCCGGCACCATTGTCGCCGGCGATATCGACCCGCGCGACGGCACCGCCGCCACCGGCATGATCAACCTGACGCGCGACCTGCCCAAGTACACGGCCAAGGGAGGGATGCTGTATGTGTTTGCGCTTCCCTGACTTGCGCGCCATCGTCGCCGCCTCGCTGCTGTGCGCGGGCGTGCAGCAGGCCCACGCTGAAGAAGCGCGCTTGCTGCGCGTCTGCGCCGATCCCGACAACCTGCCCTATTCGAATCAACGTGGCGAAGGCTTTGAAAACCGCATCGCCGAACTGCTGGCGGCCGAACTGCACGCCACCTTGCAGTACGACTGGTGGCCCCAGCGCCGCGGTTATGTGCGCCGCACGATAGGCGCGAACATGTGCGACGTGCTGATTGGCGTGCCGGCCGATTTCGAGCGGGTCAGCACCACCCGCCCCTACTACCGCTCGGCCTACGTGTTCGTCACCCGCCAGGCGGACCCGCCGCCCGGCTTCGACAGCGCTGCCATCCGCAGCCGCCGCATCGGCGTGCAGTTGATCGGCAACGACATGGCCGCCACCCCGGCCGGTCATGCCCTCACCCGCGCCGGCGCCACCGGCAATGTCACCGGTTTCACGATTTTCGGCGACGGCCCCGCCGCCCAGCGCATGGTCGATGCCGTCGACCGGGGCAGCATCGATGCGGCGCTGCTGTGGGGCCCGCAGGCCGGGCTCTTCACGGCGCGCGCGCATCAGCCCCTGCGCATCAGCATCGCCACGCCGCCCGCCGGCACGCCGGAGCCGTTCAGCTTTGATGTGGCGGTGGGAGTCAAGCGGGGCAATAAGGCCTTGCTGGCCGAACTCGATGGCGCGCTGGCGCGGCGCCAGGACGACATCGTGCGCATCCTCGATGAATACAAGGTGCCGACGCTGCCCTTGCCTGCCGAGGGAGCGCGCAAGTGAAAAAGCCGCTCCTCTGCATGCTGACGGTGGCGGCCTGCCTGAGCGCCTGCTACCGCGAAGAGCGGCCCACGCCGGCGCCGCCCGCGCCGCCGCAACTGGCCGCCCAGTCGGCGGCGCGCCTGTCCGACATCGAGCCGGGCGCGCCGCGGCCACCCGCCGCGCTGCCCAACAAATATGAAGAGAATGCCTACGCACTCTCGCAAGGTAAATCGCTGTTCCGCAAATTCAACTGCAGCGGCTGCCATTCGCAGGGCGGCGGCGGCATGGGTCCGGCGCTGATGGACGACAAGTGGATCTATGGCAGCGAGCCGGCCAATATCTACGCCACCATCATCGAGGGCCGGCCCAACGGCATGCCGGCCTTTGGCGGCCATCTGACCAACGAGCAGGTGTGGCAACTGGTGGCCTATGTGCGTTCCATGAGCGGCCAGGTGCGCGAGGACGTGGCGCCCTCGCGCAGCGATGAATTCCAGACGGCGCCGCCGGAAGGCCGGCGCGAGAAGGCGACGCCGAAAAACGCCGCCGACGCCGCCGCGGCGCCGCGTGGTTGAGACGAACGCATGAAGCTTCGAGCCACCATCGCCGCCGCTTTCCTGCTTGGGCTCTGCCTGTGCGCGGGCGCCCAGCAACTGCCCGTCCACAACGCCCTCGAACCGGCCGGCGTGCAGGCCGCCGAAATCCATCAATTGTGGCGCCTGACCCTGCTGATCTGCAGCGCCGTATTCGCCGCTGTATTGGCAGCGTTTTTATATGCGATCTGGCGCGCGCCCCACAGCGCGCAGCAGGCGCCCGCGGACGTCAGCTCGCTGGCTCAAGCGGAACCGCGCCTGCAGCGCCGCATCACTCTCGCCGTGCTGGCCGCGGCCGCGCTGCTGCTGGTGCTGGTGCTGGCCGATTTTCTGACGGCCCGCCGCCTGGCCCACCTGCCCCTGAAGGACGCCGTCCAGATCGAGGTGACGGGCCATATGTGGTGGTGGGGCGCGCGCTACCTCGACGACGATCCTTCAAAACTGTTCGATACGGCCAACGAGGTGCATGTGCCGGTGGGCCGGCCCGTCATCCTCCAGCTCAGTAGCGCGGACGTCATCCACAGTTTCTGGGCGCCCAGCCTGCATGGCAAGAAGGACCTGATTCCCGGCCGCAAGGCGCTGCTGCAATTCAGGGTCGACAAGCCGGGCCTGTACCGGGGCCAGTGCGCTGAATTTTGCGGTTTTGAACACGCCCTGATGGCATTTACGGTGATTGCCGACGCGCCTGCCCAGTACGAAGCCTGGCTGGCGGCCCAGCGCGCGCCCGCGCCGGCTCCCGCCTCGCCCCAGCAGCAACAGGGACAGGCCGTGTTCATGCGCAGCACTTGCGCCATGTGCCATGCGATTTCCGGCACCGACGCCGGCGCCAGGCTGGGACCCGACCTCACCCACCTGGCCAGCCGCAGCACGCTCGCCTCCGGCACCCTGCCCAACAAGCGCCAGCAACTGGCGGCCTGGATCCTCGATCCGCAGCGTTTTAAAAAAGGCGCGAACATGCCGGCCACGCCCCTGTCCAGCGCCGATCTTGATGCGCTGCTGTCTTACCTGGAGACCCTCAAATGACGCCGGCCGCCGCCATTCCCCAATCAAACCCGGTACTGGACCGCAGCTGGAGCGACCCGCCCGGCATCATCGGCTGGCTTTCCGCCATCAACCACAAGACGGTGGCGATCCGCTTCATGCTCACCACCTTCGGCTTTTTTGTCGCCGGCGGCCTGCTGGCCCTCATCATCCGCCTGCAACTGGCGCGCCCCGACAGCAAACTCGTGGGACCTGACTTCTACAACCAGCTCTTCACCATGCACGGCACCACCATGATGTTCCTGTTTGCCGTGCCCGTGATGCAGGCCGTCGCCATCTACCTGGTGCCGCTGATGATCGGTGCGCGCGGGATTGCCTTCCCACGCATGAACGCCTTCGCCTACTGGATTTTTTTGATGGGCGGCCTGATGCTCTACACCGCCTTCATCCTCGACATCGGCCCCGATGCCGGCTGGTTCAGCTACCCGCCCCTGGCCGGTCCCGAATACTCGCCCGGCAAACGGGTCGACTTCTGGGCCCAGCTGATCACGTTTACTGAACTATCGGGCCTGCTCGAAGCGGTCATTCTGATCACGACGATTTTCAAACTGCGCGCGCCGGGGATGACCCTGAACCGCGTGCCCCTGTACGTGTGGACCATGCTGGTGACCTCCTTCATGGTGATCTTCGCCATGCCCTCGGTGATGTTGGCCAGTACCGCCCTGATCACCGACAGATTGGTCGGCACCCATTTCTACAACCCGGCCGAGGGCGGCGACGTGGTCCTGTGGCAGCACCTGTTCTGGTTCTTCGGCCACCCCGAGGTCTACATGATTTTCATACCGCCGCTGGGCTTCATGTCGTCCATCATCGCCACGTTTTCGCGCCGGCCCATCTACGGCTATCCCGTGATGGTCCTGGCGATCATCGCCACCGCCTTTCTCGCCTTCAGCCTGTGGGTGCACCATATGTTCGCCACCAATGTGCCGGAACTGGGCAAGAGCTTCTTCACGGCCGCCAGCGCCATGATCGCCATTCCCACCGCCGCGCAGATGTTCTGCTGGATCGCCACCCTGGGCACCGGCAAGCTCAATTTCAGGACACCAATGCTGTTCGCCCTGTCCTTTTTCGTCATCCTCCTGATCGGCGGCCTGTCCGGCATCATGCTCGCTTCCGTCTCGCTCGACCTGCAGGTGCACGACAGCTTTTTTGTCGTCGCCCACCTGCATTACGTGCTGCTGGGCGGCGCCGTATTCCCCCTGTTTGGCGCCTTTTATTATTGGTTCCCCAAGTTCACCGGGCGGCTGATGGACGAGACCCTGGGGCGCTGGAATTTCTGGCTGATGTTCGCCGGTTTTAATATCGCTTTCTTCCCCATGCACATCGCCGGCCTGCAGGGCATGCCGCGCCGGGTCTATACCTATCCGGCCGAAATGGGCTGGGGCATGCTCAACCTGATCTCCAGCATCGGCGCCGCCATCCTCGCCATCGGCATCCTGCTGTTCATCGTCAACGTGCTGCGCAGCCGTCGTGGCGGGACGCCCGCGGGCGCCGATCCCTGGGCTGCCGGCACGCTCGAATGGGCCGCTGCCTCGCCGCCTGCGCCCGGTAATTTTTCGATTCCACCCGTGGTCGCATCACGCTATCCCCTGTGGAGCGAAGGCGGCGTGGCCGGCAGCGTCAAGGGCCTGGCTGACCATCGCCGCGAAGTGCTGGTCACGAGCGTGCTGGACGCCATCCCCAACCACCGCGCCACCCTGCCCGAATCGAGCATCTGGCCGTTTGTTTCGGCGCTGGCCGTGACCGTGCTGTTTGTCGCCTCAATCTTCACGCCGTGGGCAGTGGCGTGGGGCGCCGTGCTGGTGACCCCGCCCCTGGTGGCCTGGTTCTGGCCCAAAAAGGCCGCCACGCAGCGCAACCTGCAGCGCGAGGTCAAGCCATGAGCCCCCCGCGCTTTCGCCAGACCCCCGCCGCCGACATCGACGTCAGCCTCCTGCCCACCTACGTCTACGGCGCCGGCAGCATGATGTGGTGGGGGACCATGGGCCTGATGCTGATCGAAGGCACCGTATTCGCCCTCGCCATCGTCATGTATTTTTATTTGCGCAGCCATTCGCTGACCTGGCCCGTCAACCGCGCGCCCGAGCTGCTATGGGGCGGCATCAACACGGCGATCCTGCTGGTGAGCGTCGTGCCAAACTGGCTCACCAAGCGGGCCGCCGAGCGCGAGGACCTGCCCGCGGTGCGCCGCTGGCTTGCCGTCTGCCTGCTGTGCGCCGCCTTGTTCCTGACCGCCCGCGTGTTCGAGTTCGGCGCCTTGCACACGCGCTGGGACAGCAACGCCTACGGCTCCATCGTGTGGATGCTGCTGGCCCTGCACACCACCCACCTGGTCACCGACACCATCGACACGGCCGTGCTGCTGGTGCTGATGATCACGGGGCCGCTGGAAGGCAAGCGCTTTGTCGACGTGAGCGAAAACGCCATGTACTGGTATTTCGTGGTCGGCAGCTGGCTGCCCATCTATGCCGTCATCTACTGGGGTGCGCGCCTCTAGGCGCAAAATCACACATGGCTATGCCCAACTGGCCCGCCCTCCTGCTCACGCCATCGATCGCGCTGGCCAACGCCGCCGTGGGCTACGCCCTCGTCACACCCGCCTGCGCCGGTCAAAGCACCGTCACCCTGCACCTGCTGTGCGCCGCCAGCCTGCTGGCCTGCCTGCTGTTGACCGTCCCGGTGGCAAGCCGCCTGCGCCAGACGGCGCCAGCCCGCCGCCATTTTCTCGACCAGGTGGCCAGCATGGCCGGCGCCCTGTCCTCGCTGGTCGTGCTGGCGGAATGGCTGCCCCTGTTGATCGTGTCGCCATGCGCTGCCTGACGGTTTTTTTGCTGGCGGCGCTGGCTGCCCTGCCGGCGCTGGCGCATGAGCTGAGCGCCGCCGCGCCTTCGCCTGCCTGGACGTTCGAGCCGTGGGTGCTGGCTTGCCTGGCCGTGAGCGCCCTGTTGTACGGCGCCGGCTTCGCGCGCCTGCATGCGCGCGCCCGCGAGGGCCGCGCGCGCCTGCGCAGGCAAGGCGTCCTGTTTGCCGGCGGCTGGCTGGCGCTGGTGGCCGCGCTGGTCTCTCCCCTCGATGCCGTGGGCTCCCAGCTGTTTTCCGCCCACATGCTGCAGCACGAACTGATGATGATCGTGGCCGCCCCGCTGCTGGTGCTGGGCCGCCCCTTCGCGTTCTGGATGTGGGGCCTGCCGGCGGCGTGGCGCCGGCCCGTGGGCGCGGCCGCCCGCAGCGGCGCCGTGCAGCTGGTCTGGACCTTGCTGACGCTGCCCCTGTTTGCCTGGCTGCTGCACGCGGCCGTGCTGTGGCTGTGGCACGCGCCCCTGCTGTTCGAGGCGGCCCTGCACAGCAACAGCATCCACACCCTCCAGCATGTGAGCTTTCTCGGCTCGGCCCTGCTGTTCTGGTGGGCGGTGCTGGGCGACGCCAGCGCGCAGCCACGGCGCGGCATGACCATGCTGTACATCTTCACCACCATGGCCCACACGGGCGCCCTGGGTGCCCTGCTGACCTGGTCGGACCTGGTCTGGTATCCCAGCTACATCGGCGCTGGCGAGAGCTACGGCATGGGCGCGCTGGAAGACCAGCAACTGGGAGGCCTGATCATGTGGGTGCCGGGCGGCCTGGCCTATCTGCTGGCGGGGCTGGCGCTGGCCGCAACATGGCTGGGGCGCGATGTGCCGCCAGCCACCAGCGGTTCTTCTACTTGCGGCTGAACGCGGTCAGCTCCCACTGGTCGCGATTGAAGATCGTCCCTTCCCAGTTGGTGTCCTGGTATTCCAGCTTGACGAAGTTGTTCACGGCCGGCGCGTACCAGGCCGTTTCCTTCGACTGACCGCTGCCGCCCCGCGTGCCCGTTTCGGCGCCCTGGTAGTAGGCCTGCACTTCGACCCGGATCACGTCGAATTCGCCGGCCGGCACGGTAATTTTCTCCCAGCCGACGGCCTTGCCGTTGATCTGGTAGCGCCAGCGCTTGCCCGCCGCCGCGTTGTCGCCGGTGGCATCCACCGTCCAGGTTTTGCCCGGCGCCAGCGGGAAAGCAAAGCGTGCATAGTAGGGCGCGAAATGCATCTTGCCGCGATCGATCGGGTTCATGTCCGGCGTGTAGCGGTAGTGCGACAGCACGGCGCCGGTGGCCGCCCGCTTGATGTCGACCTGGATGCCGCTGGCGTCGACCGCGGTCACTTCGGTGCGATTGAGGTTACCGGGCGTGTGCTTCCACACGTCGGTGTACTGGTAGGTCCAGCTGTCGCCGACAGAAATGGTCGGTGCAGGCGCCGGTTCGACGGCGCTGGCGGAAGCCGCCAGCAGGGAGCAAGACAGCAGCATCGCGCCACGGCGCAGATAATCGCGTTTCATCGCAGGGATCCTCATCGCACGCCGAAAAACGCGGCCGTATTGAAGCGGGTGCTGTCGATGCCGGCCACGATCAGCTGGCGCTGGCCGCTGGTGAGCAGGTAGTCGACCGCGATGCCCTTGATGTTCTGGTTCGGAATCAGGCAGGGCGCGGGACCGAAGTCGATCGATACGTCGAACACGTTCTTGCCCGAAGCGCGCGGGGTGATGCTGCCATTGATGATGCAGCCGCTGGAGGTGCCCGTCAGGACGCCCGTGGCGCCGATGTTCAATGCGGTCGCAAAGCCCCGCAGCGAGGTCAGGTTCCACTTGCCGGCAATGCTGGCCAGGCTGGCGGGGCTGTTGTAATTGATGACGGCGGACGAAATGGGCGCGCTGTTAAACGTCACCGTGCCGGCTGATTCGACCAGGCTGCCGTTGAGGTTCAGGCCAGGCGTGTAGGTGGCGTTGACAGTGGCGGCGACGCGCGTGTTGAGCGAGGTGGAGTCGACCGCGTTGGCGGACGTAAAACTGCCGTTGTTCGATTTGCCGTCGCCCTGCACGAAGCCGGACACCTGGAAGGCGCTGCCGACGGTGTTGCCGTACATCGTATAAAACTGGTCGTTATCGAGCACGATGGTGTCGATCTCGCGGCCATCGTTGGTCGTTCCAATGTAAATGCCCTGGGCTGCGCCCACTACGGGAGCGGGAGGCGGCGTGCTCACCGGGCCCGTGTTCACTCCCCCGCCGCCACCACCGCCGCCGCAGGCAGCGATTAACATCGGCAGGGCGCAGGCGGCGCATGCTTTGATCAGTGTCATCAGGTCTTCCCAATCTTATGGTTATGTCAACTGAGTATAACCATAAAGAACCCGCGGAAACCGACCGGCTTTAAGAAAAATGCAACAGATCAGCTGGCCGCGCGCTGCTTCAGCCAGCGCATCAAGCCGCCCAGCACGGGCAGCTTTTCGTAGAGCTCTTCGGCCGCGTCCCAGTAATCGCGGTGCAGGCAGACCTGCCCCTTTGTGTCGAAGCGGACGTGGGTGGCGCCGCGGATGATCTGCTCCTCGCGCGTAAAGCGGCGCATGCGAAAGCTGAATTCCCAGGTGAGGAAGGCATCGTCACCCTGCAGCACGCGCGTGACCACCGTGAACCGTGGCGCATCGACCTGCTCGTACATGTGGCGAAAGATCGCGCTGATGGCCGGAACGCCGCGCACTTCGTTGAAGGGATCCTTGAACAGCGCGTCGGGCGCGTAGATCATCGCCAGGTCCGGCAGCGCCGCTTCGTTGAGGCTCTCGTAAAAATGGGCCAGTCGCACCAGCGCGGGGCCGTGGCGCAGCGGGTCGGCGATCATAAGCCCGTCACCTTGTGGATCAGCCAGAAGTACAGCCGGTAAGGCAGCAGGCGCGCCAGGCGCAGCCCGAAAGTGAACCGCTTGGGAAAATGAATATGAAATTCGCCCTTTTCAAAACCGTCCACCATCGCCAGTGCCGCCGCTTCCGGCGTCATCAGGTCGGGCATTTTGAAATCGTTGTTCCTGGTGAGCGGGGTGTCGACAAAGCCGGGATTGATCTGGTACACCGCCAGGCCCTTGTCGTGCAAATCAAAGTACAA
This sequence comes from Massilia sp., assembly GCA_045810505.1. Taxonomy (GTDB): domain Bacteria; phylum Pseudomonadota; class Gammaproteobacteria; order Burkholderiales; family Burkholderiaceae_D; genus JAFCUW01. The sequence continues at coordinate 33,380 of JBJMVV010000351.1, read as the reverse complement.
GGTCTCCGTCAGATTGATCACGGCCGCCTTGGTGGCGCCGTAGACGAGGGCCTTGGGCAGGCCCCCGTAGCCAGCCACCGAGGCCACCAGTCCGATGCCGCCCACGCCCTGCTTCAAAAGCTGGGGCACCACCGCGTCCAGGCACAGGTAGGCGGCGCGCAGGTTCAGGTCGATCATGGCGTCCACCGCCGCCAGATCGATGGCGTCGGCGCGCATTTCGTTGTAGCCGCCCGCCAGCAGCACCACCAGGTCAATGCCGCCCCAGGCGGCGACAATGGCGTCGCGCGCGGCCAGCAGGGCGGCGTGATCAAGCACGTCGAGCGGCAGCACCAGCGCGTTGGCCGCGCCGTGCGCCAGTTGTTCGAGGCTGGCCTGCTTGCGCGCCGACAGGGCGACCCGGGCGCCGCGCGCCAGCAGCAGGGTCGCGGTGGCCGCGCCGATGCCGGTAGAGGCGCCGACCAGCCAGACGCGCCGGCCCTGCCAGTTGTCGATCCGGGGATTCATCGTCATGGCGCCGGGCGCCTGGTGAACGACAGGGTCACGCTGCCCAGGTTGACGCCGAATTTGCTCATTGCCGTGCGGTTCAACATGACCTTGTCGTCAATGAGGAACATCCAGTCCTCCATGTCGACGTTATAGACCTTGTCGCCCACGGGTTGGGCCAGCACGTACTTCCAGCGCAGGGCATTGCCGGCGACGACGCCAAGCGCTGTGCCGACGACATCGGGCGCGGTGGCCGAGAAGGTGTTGGCGCCGGTTTTTTTCAGGGTCCAGACGCGCTTCTGTTTGGCGCCGTCGGCATACGTGAAATCCTCGTCGAGCGTGCCCGTATCGCCCTGCCAGCTGCACTGCATGACGACCACGAAGCGCTTGATGACGGCGCCGGAGCGGTCCTGGAACATGCCGTGGGCGTCGAGGGTGCCGTTGAAATACCGTGTGATGTCGAGCGCCGGCGTTTGCGCGGCATATTGTTCAACGCTGGGAGTGGCGCAGCCGGCCAGGCTGGCAAGCAGGGTGGCGCCGATCAGGCAGGAACGTAGTTTCATCGCGAATCCTTTAACAATCAATCATTAGCAGTCGCGCAGGGGCGCGCGCCACAGCATCAGGGCGGCCAGGCATTTCAAACCGCAGGGCAGCAGCGCATAGGCGCCGGCGAGCACGGCGCCACCTTCAGCATGGCCAGGCGCATAGCCCCACCAGGCCAGCAGAGGCAGCGCGATGCCGGCGGCCAGGGCCAGCGTCAGTTGCACGCCCCAGTTCCACACGCCGAAATAGGCCGCTTCGCCCTGCCCCGACTGGCCGGCCTGGCGGATCACGCCGGTCAGCAGCGCCGGCGGCAGGGCCAGGTCGGCGCCCAGCGCAAGGCCCGACAAAGCGCAGATGGCGCCGAAAGCGACTGCCTCCCCGGCGCCCAGAAAATAGGCCCAGATGAACACCACGCTGGCGGCGACCATGGCGCCCGCCCAGGCGCGCGCTTCGCCATAACGCCGCGCCAGTGCGACCCACAGGGGCATCGACAGGGCCGCGGCGCAGAAGTAGACGATCAGGAACAGGCCGGCCATGGCGCCCAGTTGCAGACGGTCGGTGGCGAAAAACAGGAACAGGGTGGCGGGAATGCTGGAGGCGACGCCATTCACCAGCAGGACGGCAAACAGGGAGCGAAAAGCGCGATCCTTGAAGGGCGCGGCCAGCGCGCCAAGCGCCAGCGGCGTTGCCGCCACGCTGACGTCAGCACTGGCCGGCCGCGGCGCGCGCGCCAGCAGCAGCGCCCCGGCCAGCAGCGCGATGGCAAACGCAATCGACAGCGCCGTGTAGCCCGATGCTCCCGTAACAGCGGCGGCCAGCACCACGCCGGCCAGGCCGCAGCCTTCGCGCACGCTGGTGACGCGCGCGCGCTGGGCAGGCGCTTGCGTGAGCGCCGCGCCCCAGCTCTGGTGGGCGATGGTGGCGAGACTGAAGCCGACGTAGACCAGCATCAGCGCCGCGCCGAACCAGGCCAGGGTGCGCCGTGCCCCCTCGAACACGGGAGGATGAAACAGCGCGATGAAACCGGCCAGCAGCACCGGCAGGGCCAGCCACACATAGGGTGGATAGCTGACCTGGGCGTGGTGTCTGGGCCGGCCGATCCACCAGCCCAGCAAGGGGTCGATGAAGGCGGCGGCGATGCGGGCGCCCAGCAAGGCCGCGCCAATCAGCGCCAGCGGCAGGCCGGCCCGTTCGGCATAGAACTGGGGCAGATATACATAAATCGGCAAGGCGACCATCGCCAGCGGCAGGCCGAAAAAGCCGTACAGGAACAGCTGCGCGCGACCGAGCGCCGGCGCCATCACTGTCACCGGGGCGCCGCCTGGCGCAACAACGCCTTCCTCAGGTCCGGCGCCGTGGTGGCGGGATCGAGCCAGATGGCGAAGAAGGTGCGCGCAAAGGCGGGATCGTCGATCTCGCCGATCAAAGCGCCGTCGAGGAAAAAGCGGGCGCCCACGCCGGGCAGGTTGACGCCGGTGATATGGCTGTTTTCGCGCACGTCGGGAAACAGGGCCTGCATCTTTTCCTGCCACAGGGCGCGCTGCTCCGGCGTCCCGACGCCGACCTTGACCATCTGCTCGGCGCTGACCTCGGCAATTTTTTTGCCCTTGAAATCACGGGCGTAACGCAGGTCCAGCGCGAACGGCGCATCCGGCGCATAGCCTTTGGGCCCTACATACAGTTCGGCCGTGTAGACCTTCAAGCTGAACCAGGTATACAAGCCGCTGCCTGCCAGGCGCGCCTGCGGCACGGCGGCCTCAATGTGGGGCGCGGCGGCCATGACGGCGCCGGCCCAGCACAGGCACGCCAGCAATGCCGCGCGCAGCAATGCGATCATGCCTTCACCAGCGTAAAGTGCATCACGTCGGTATTGCCGGCGCGGAAAGCGGCCTCGCAGTAGCACAGGTAAAACTCCCAGGTGCGGATAAAACGCTCATCGAAACCCTGGGCGCGCACCTGCTCGAGGGTGGCGTGAAAGCTCACCCGCCAGGCCGCCAGGGTGCGGGCGTAATCGAGCCCAAAAGCGAATTTGTCGACCACTTTCAAGCCATGCTGCGCGGCCTGCTGCTCGAATACTTCGGGCGACGGCAGCATCCCGCCGGGGAAGATGAACTGCTGGATAAAATCGGTGCTCTTGCGATAGCGCTCGAACAGGCCGTCGGCAATGGTGATGGTCTGCACGCAGGCGCGCCCGCCGGTTTTCAGGCGGGCGGCGATGGTGGCGAAGTAGCTGGGCCAGTAGCTCTCGCCGACCGCTTCGAACATCTCGATGGAGGCGACGGCGTCGTATTCGCCCACGCTGTCGCGGTAGTCGCACAACTGCAGGTCGACCTTTTCGGCCAGGCCCGCGCGGGCGATGCGCGCCTGTGCGTACGCCAGTTGTTCGGTCGAGAGAGTCAGGCCGACGACTTCGGCGGCGCCGCCGCGCGCGGCCATCTCGGCAAATCCGCCCCAGCCGCAGCCGATTTCGAGCACCCGCGCGCCGGGGGACAGCTGCAGCTGCTGCAGGATGCGGCGGTACTTGGCCGCCTGCGCCAGTTCCAGCTTGCCGCCCGTGGCCTCGGTGTAGAGGGCGCTCGAATAGGTCATCGAGGGATCGAGCCACAACTGGTAAAAGGCGTTGCCGATATCGTAGTGGGCGTGGATGTTCTTGCGGCTGCCCGCCTTGCTGTTGCGGTTTAGCAGGTGGCGCAGGCGGTAGACCAGGCTGCCCCACCAGCTGCCGTAGACCAGCGCCTCGATGCTGTCGCGGTTACGCGCCATCAGTTCGATCAGGGCCGGCAGGTCGGTGGTGCTCCAGTCGCCGGCGATATACGACTCGGCAAAGCCGATATCGCCCGAGCGCATGGCCGCCGTGAACAGCTTCCAGTTTTTCAGCTCCAGCACCACCGGCAGGGCCTCCCCGGCCTGGACCGCGCCGAAGTGGCGCACCATGCCGTCGGGGGTGTGCACGGTGAGCGCGCCGTGCCTGAGCTTTTCAAGCAGGGAGAGGATGATTCGCGCGGCGGCGGGCGGCCTGGCGACGGACTGGCGCGGCGCCAGGGAGGCGGCGCTGGTGGGCATGGTTTCGTAAGTCATCGGGTCACCTTGTGTTGGGGTGCTGCGGGTTTGGGGTAGAACGGCGCGCGCTTGAGGGCGAGGCGCAGCGCCTGGTAATGGATGCGCACGACCACGCCGATGGTCTGCATGGGATAGCGAAAGAAGGCGCGCAGCACGGCGCGGTCGGTGAGGGGCTGCGCCAGGCCGGCAATCCCCGTCTTGAGCAGCGCGGCCCGGTCGTCCGTGCCATCGCCTTCCTCGTAGACGATGCTGGCGCTGGTGCGCTCGGCCGACTCGTTGCCGTCAACGCCCGCTTCGAGCACGCGGCTGAAACGGAAGCGGTACTGGCCCGCCACGGGATTGAACGGCGAGACGTGAAACACCTTGCGGGCGCGCAGTTCGGCGCCGTCGTCGATGCAGAAGCCATCGTCGAGCAGATAGAAATGGCGCTCGCCGAAGGTGTTGCGTACGTCGCACAGTACGGCGCGCAGCATGCCGTTGGCGCTGTGGCAGAACCAGAACGAAACGGGATTGAATACGTAGCCCAGCACGCGCGGCATGGCCTGCAGCCAGATTTCGCCGTCGGCGTCATTGATGCCTTCAGCGTGCAGCAGGCGTTCGATCCAGGCCAGCAGCGGGGTGTGGCCGTCACCGTGGTCGGCGGCGTGAAAGGACAGCAGATTGAAGCGGTTATGGCCAAACAGGCGCAGCGGCGCCGGGGGCGCAGCCTGCAGGGCGCGCAGGGGCAGCCGCAGATAATAGGCGGGATAACGGAAGGCGTTGACGACGGGCCGCAGGCGATGGTGGCCGACGTGGCCGAAGCATAGCTGGGGGACGTCGCCAAACGACGGCGCAAGTTCAGGCGAGTGCATATGCGGCGGCGCCCGTGTGGTCCGCGCTGGCGTGCAGCTTCTCTGTCAGTGCGGCTGCTGCGGCCAGGCCCGATTTCAGGCCGTCCTCGTGAAAACCGTAGCCCAGCCAGGCGCCGGCAAACCAGGTGTGGCGGGCGCCCTGCAAACGGGCGATGCGCGCTTGGGCGGCGACAGCGGCGGCATCGAACACGGGGTGGGCGTAGTCGAAGCTGGCGATTACCTTGGCCGGATCAGGCGCATCGATGGGATTGAGGGAGACGATGATCGGCATCTCCACCGGCAGGGGCTGCAGCATATTGAGCAGGTAGTGCACGCACACCTGTCCGGTGACGCCGTCGGCGCCGCCGCCCGTGCTCTGGTAGTTCCAGGCCGACCAGGCCTTGCGGCGGCGCGGCAGGCAGCTCGCGTCCGTATGTAGCACGGCGCGGTTGGGCTGGTAGCCGATCACGCCCAGCAGGGCCGCTTCCTCGGGATGGATATCTTCGAGCAGGACCAGGGTCTGGTCGCTGTGGCAGGCCATCACCACTTCGTCGTAGTATTCGCTGCCGGCGGCGGTGGTGACGCGCACGGGGTGGCTGCCGCCGCTGCTGCGGTGCACGGCCAGCACCGGTTCGTGCAGGCGGCGCGAGGGTATCGCCGCCAGCAGCTTATTGACGTAATGGCGCGAGCCGCCCCGCACCGTGCGCCACCGGGGCCGGTCGTTCACCTGCAGCAGGCCATGGTTGTGGCAGAAGCGCACGAAGGTCGCCACCGGAAAGGCCAGCATCTGGTCGGACGGGCAGGACCAGATGCAGGCAGCCATCGGCAGCAGGTACCAGTGGCGGAACTGCTCGCTGTAGCCCTGGCTGTCGAGCCAGGCGCCCAGCCCCATCTGCAGGATGACGCCGGCGCCGGCGCCGGCGCCGGCGCCACCCTCGGCCAGCGCGGTCGCTTCGCGGTTGAAGCGCAGGATTTCGCTGACCATGCGCAGGAAGCGGGGACGCATCAGGTTGCGGCGCTGGGCGAATACGGTGTCGAGATTGGCGCCGGCCCATTCGAGTTCGCCGCCCTGCTCCAGCGGCAACTTGACGGAGAAGGACATGTCGCTCGGGGCGACGTCCACCTGCAACTCCTCGAACAAGGCAATCAGGTTCGGATAGGTGCGCTCATTGAACACCAGGAAGCCGGTATCGACCCCAAAGGTCTTGCCCTCGACGGTGACGTCGACGGTGTTGCTGTGCCCGCCGAAGTACTTGCCGGCCTCGTACAAGGTGACATCCGCGCCCGCCTTGGCGAGACGATAGGCGCAGGAGAGGCCGGAAATCCCGGCGCCAACGATTGCAATTTTCATGGTGTGTGTCTGGGTGATTTTTCTATTTGTCCTGGACAAAGCAATCGTACGGTCATTTTTTCGTGTAATACTAGCCACATATACGCGATTGTCTTGGACAGTAAGGTTGCTCCCAGTTTATACGCTTAGCACTCTGAAACAGATTCAAATAGATAAAATTTTTCGCCGGAAAGTTAACAACCTTGCAGAAATTGCACCGAATGAAACACGAGAATTTTTTGTCCACCTGCTTAATTAACAAACATGAAACAGGTGTCGATTTTGTCGATGCTTTATGTGGACGAGGTAGAATGGAGACGCGCTGTGCAAGCGGCGAACTCCTCGACAGGAACTCACGCCGCGAAGGCACTGGAAATTGTTTATGACCACCTCACCTGCCCCCATGGTTTATTCCAGCATCAGCGAAGTGGAGCGCGACGTTGGCGTCGCCAAGGAAACCCTGCGGGTGTGGGAACGCCGCTATGGCTTTCCCCAGCCCCAGCGCGATCCCAATGGCGAACGGGTCTATCCGCCCGACCAGGTGCACAAGCTCACTCTCGTCAAGCGACTGATCGACCAGGGTTACCGGCCCGGCAAGATCATGACCCTGGAAGTGGCCGCCCTGTCCGAACTGGGCGGCAAGCCGGCTAGCGGCCCGGCCGCGCGCGGCATCGACGATCCGGAAATCGCCACCTGCCTTGAGTTGCTGCGCACCCATAAAATGACGGAGTTGCGCCAGCGCCTGTCCCAATCGATGCTGACGATGGGCATGAAGCGCTGTGTCATTGAACTGATCGCGCCCCTGACGACTGCCGTGGGGGTGGCATGGAGCCAGGGCCAGATGGCCGTGTTCGAAGAACACTTATATGCAGACATGCTGCAAACGGTGCTGCGCCAAGCCATCGTGGCCGCCACCGGGCAGCGCACGGCCGAGCAGCAGCCGCGCGTGCTGCTGACCACTGTGCCGCAGGAACGGCACAATCTGGGACTGTTGATGGCCGAGGCCCTGATGGCGCTGGAAGGCGCGCACTGCATTTCGCTGGGCGTCCAAACGCCCCTGAACGACATCGTCGACGCCGTGCGGGCCCAGGGCGCCGACATCGTCGCCCTCTCCTTCTCCGGCGTCACCTCGCCCCGGGCGGCAGTGGACAACATCAACGAATTGCGGACCCGCCTGGGCGACGAGGCCGAAGTGTGGGCGGGCGGCATGGGGGTGGCCATGGCGCGCCGCCACCTGCAACCGGGCACCGTGCTCGATCTGCTCACCATCGGCCCGGCAATTGCCCGCTGGCGCAGCCAGCACGCGCAGTTGGCAGCCTGAGCCCGCAAGCGTTCAAACGCTGCGGGCCCCTCTGGTAAAATAGCCGCCATTCGATTCGTCGTGCCCGGCGCCGCCCGGCATGTGCATGCAGCGCCCGCCCCCAGAGATCCATGTTCAGTTTTTTCAAGAAGAAGACGCCCGTTGTTGAAACGCCGCCGGAACCGGTAGTTGTGCCTGAGAGGGTTGTAGAGCCGGTGGCGGTGGTAGAGACGCCGCCTGTGCCGGCTTTTGTGGCGCCTGCGCCGCCTGCTGCTGCGCCTGCGCCGGTTGCTTCGCCAGCGCCCTCGCCTTCGCGGCGGTATGGGACGACGTCGACGTTTGTGGCGCCGCCGGTGGTGCCTGCTCCAGTCGCTCCCGCGGCTGAAGCGAAAATGGGGACAGGCACTTTCGTGCCCGCTTTTGGTCCCCCGGACCAAAAGCCCGTGCAAGGCCAGTCCCCGGTGCTGCCCACGCCACCGGTCACTCAAGCGCCGGCACCGGCACCGGCACCTGCGCCCGTTTCTCCTTTCCTGCCGCCACCTGCCGTTGCCACCGAATGGATCGCTGAAACAGCCGAGCGTCCCGTCGCTGAAGCCGAGCGCAAGTCGTCGTGGATGGCGCGGCTGAAGGCGGGCTTGTCGAAGACCTCGTCGAACCTGTCGCTGCTGTTCGTGGGCGCCAAGATCGATGAGGATTTGTATGAGGAGCTGGAAGCGGCGCTGCTGATGTCCGATGCGGGCATGGACGCGACCCAGTTTCTGCTGGACGGCCTGCGCCGCAAGGTCAAGGACGAGCGCCTGCTCGATGCGGCGGCCGTCAAGGGCGCGCTCAAGGTGCTGATGATCGACCTGCTGCGTCCGCTGGAAAAGCCGCTGGAACTGGGCCGTCACGAGCCGCTGGTGATGATGATCGCGGGCGTCAACGGCGCCGGCAAGACCACCACGATCGGCAAACTTGCCAAGCACATGCAGAAGTACCAGCAGTCGGTGCTGCTGGCCGCGGGCGACACTTTCCGCGCCGCGGCGCGCGAGCAGTTGATGGTGTGGGGCCAGCGCAATAATGTGACCGTGATTGCCCAGGAATCGGGCGACCCGGCTGCCGTCGCCTTCGATGCGGTGCAGTCCGGCAAGGCGAAGAAAATGGACGTGGTCATGGTCGACACGGCCGGCCGCCTGCCAACCCAGCTGCACCTGATGGAAGAGCTGAAAAAGATCAAGCGGGTGATCGGCAAGGGCATGGATGGCGCGCCCCACGAGCTGGTGCTGGTGATCGACGGCAACACGGGCCAGAATGCGCTGGCGCAAGTAAAAGCGTTTGACGATGCCCTGCAGCTGACCGGCCTGGTCATTACCAAGTTGGACGGCACCGCCAAGGGTGGCGTGCTGGCGGCGATTGCGCGCACGCGGCCCGTGCCCGTCTACTTTATTGGCATCGGCGAAAAAATCGAGGACTTGCAACCATTCAAGGCCGACGAATTCGTCGAAGCCCTGCTCGGCTGACCTGACACCCCCTGCCCATGATCGCATTCGAGAACGTCTCCAAACAGTATTCCGCCCACGCTGTTGCCCTGCGCAACGTGACTTTTGAGGTCGCCAAGGGCGAGCTGGTGTACCTGGCCGGCCCCTCGGGCGCCGGCAAGTCGACCCTGCTGAAAATGATCGCCGCCATCGAACGTCCGACGGCAGGCTCGGTGCTGGTCAACGGGCAGGACATCGGCAAGCTGCGCCGCGAAGGCGTGCCTTTTCTCCGCCGCAATCTCGGCCTGATTTTCCAGCAGCAAAAATTGCTCAACGACCGGCACATCCTGGCCAACACCATGATGCCCCTGCTGGTGACGGGCGCCTCGAAAGCGGAAGCGGAACAGCGCGCCCGCGCGGCGCTCGACAAGGTCGGCCTGCTGGACCGTGTCAAGGCCTTGCCGCTGGAATTGTCCGGTGGCGAACAGCAGCGGGTGTCGATTGCCCGTGCGATCGTGAATCGTCCGCAGATCATCCTGGCTGACGAGCCTACCGCCAACCTCGACCGCGCCAGCGCCGACAAGGTGCTCGATGCCCTGCGCGCCTTTAATCGCGCCGGCGTGACCTGCCTGATTTCCACCCACGACGACGATGTGCTCGACGGCGCTGCCCGTGTCATCCATTTGAAACTTGGCGAACTGGTCAGGGAGGCCGCATGAACCGCTGGCTCCGGCAACACCGCTTTGCCTTTGGCGCAGCGCTCGGCAACCTGCGCAAGGCGCCCGGCAGCTTTTTGTTCAACGTCATCGTCGTCGCGATCGCCCTCGCGCTGCCGTTCATCGGCCTGACCCTGCTCGACAATGTGCGTCCCGTATCGGAACAATTGTCGGTCGATCCTGAAATCAGCCTGTTCATGACGGCCGCCAGCACCCGCGAGCAAGCCGAGGCGCTGGCGCCCCAACTGAGAACCGTGCTGAAAAATTACAAGGCGCGCATCAGCTTCGTGCCCCGCGAACAGGCGCTCGCTTCCCTGAAAGACAAGAGCGGCCTGTCGGACGTGCTGGGCACCCTCGGTGAAAATCCTTTGCCGGACGGCTACGTGATGAAGCTCGACGGTTTTAAAAGCGCCGCCGACGCCAGCCGCATCGATGCCCTGGCCGAGCAGTTGCGCGCCCTGCCCAACGTGGATACCGTGCAAGTCGACTCGGCCTGGGTCAAGCGCCTGGCGGCGCTGCTGGGCGTGCTGCGCCTGGTGTTGCTGCTGCTGGCCGTGACCTTGGGCATGGTGGTGATTGCCGTCGTGTTCAACACGATCCGCCTGCAGGTGCTGACCCAGAAAGATGAAATCGCCGTGTCAAAACTGATCGGCGCGACCGACGTCTTCATTCACCGCCCCTTTTATTACACGGGCGCCCTGCTGGGCCTGGCGGCGGGCGCCGTCGCCCTCGGTGCGGTGGCGCTGGCCCTGCGTCCCTTGAACGTTGCGATTGCTGAATTTGCCCGCCTGTACGCCAGCGAATTCCAGTTGCTTGCCCTGCCGCCGCTGGGCGTGGCCGCCTTGCTGGCCGTCAGCGCCGGACTTGGCCTGGTGGGCGCGGTCCTTTCCGTGCAACGCCATCTGGCGCGCTTGAATTAAGAATTCCACGCGGTTTTAATCGTGCGTTAAGCGAGCGATGTCAATATAGTGACAAGCGCTTTTGCGCCCGGTCAATCCAGATCGCGGCGCCTGTTCTAGTGTACCTTTCTGCCACATTATGATTCCCATAGGCAACTTCATGCCTATCGTAGCCATAGGGGACGTCAATTGGCACTCCCCACTGGAGAGTGCTAAACTATGATTTCACTGGCGGGGACCTCCCCCACCCGCCGCCGGTATCCCTGAAGCAGCACGCAGTACCACTTTTAGAGGATTACATGACGACGATGTCCGCACACTCCGCACTGATTCCAACGGGAAATCGTGCGCTGGGATTGGGCTTCACTGGCAATCTTGGCAATATCGATGCCTACATCTCGGCAGTCAACCGTCTGCCGATGCTGACGCACGAGGAAGAAATCTCCCTGGCCAAGCGTCTGCAAGAAAAGAATGACCTCGGCGCCGCCCAGGAACTGGTGCTCTCGCACCTGCGCCTGGTGGTGTCGATTGCCCGCGGCTACCTCGGCTATGGCCTGCCGCACGCCGACCTGATCCAGGAAGGCAATATCGGCCTGATGAAGGCCGTCAAGCGCTTCGACCCCAACCAGGGCGTGCGCCTGGTGTCGTACGCCATGCACTGGATCAAGGCCGAGATGCACGAGTACATCTTGAAAAACTGGCGCCTGGTCAAGGTGGCGACCACCAAGGCCCAGCGCAAGCTGTTTTTCAATCTGCGTAGCAACAAGACCGGCCTGGATGCCATGTCGCCGACCCAGATCGACGCGCTGGCCAAACTGCTCGACGTCAAGCGCGAAGAAGTGATCGAGATGGAAACGCGCCTGTCCGGCCGCGACGTGGCGCTGGAGTCGCCCACCGACGACGAGGACGACAAGTTCGCCCCCATCGCCTATCTGTCGTCCGACCTGTCGGAGCCGACCAAGGTGATGGAAGCCGAACAGGTCACCCGCCTGCAGTCGGAAGGGCTGGAAACGGCCCTGGGCAAGCTCGATCCCCGCTCGCGCCGCATCGTGGAAGCACGCTGGCTGGCCAACGACGACGGCTCGGGCGCGACCCTGCACACCCTGGCTGAAGAGTTCGGCGTATCGGCCGAGCGCATCCGCCAGATTGAATCGGCCGCGCTGAAAAAAATGAAGGGCTCGCTGTCGGCTTTCGTCTGATGTAGACAGCTTCGGCAACACCGGGGACTGGCGCTCGCTGCCTGACGCGGCCCGGCCTGTCCCCGTTTTTATTAGCGCGTCAGTCGATACAACAAGATCGCTGTCCTGACTGTCGCCCGCTCAATCGAGGCAATCTCCAGATCTTCCTCCGGCGAATGCGCGCCCCTCCCGGTCGCCCCCAGGCCATCGAGCGCATCGATGAAGGGCGCCACAAACTGCACATCGCCCGCCCCGCGTAGCCCCGCCGGCAAGGCCGCAATCGGTCCCAGCCCCGCATCCGCGCTGGCCTTGGAATACGTCTCCAGCACCCGCAAATTGCCCGCCGTCGCTGCCATCGGCGGATAGGAATCCGCAAACGAAATAGTCGCGCTGGCGCCATTCAAATTCTGCCCGACAATCTCGCGCATCTTCGCCCACGCCCGGTCGCGCTGCGCATAATCCAGGTAGCGCAGATCACCTTTCACGATCACCGTGTTGGCAATCACATTGGTCTTGCCTGCCGCGGTGCCGCGTGACAGGGCATCGTCATAACTGACGTCCGTGCCGCCCAGGATCACACCGGGGTTATACGTCAGATCGGGCTCCACCACCTGCTGCCGGAAGGCGTCGAGAATCCGCGCCGCTTCATAAATGGCGCCGTAGCCGCTGTCCTTGCTGAACACCCCGCCCGAATGGCCCTGCTTGCCCTTCACCTGCAATTCAAAGCCGGATGAGGAACGCCGCCCGACGGTGCCGGTGGCCTGGCCGTTCTTGTCGAGCACGGTGCCCTCAAAGGCCAGCGCGATGTCACTGCGCCTGGCCAGCGCCACCATGTCGCCGCGCGAGATGGTCTTGGGATCGCCCGCGTTCTCCTCGTCGCCCGTGAACATCACACTGATGCTGGTGCCCTCGAGCGCGCCCACGGACTGCAGGGCGCGCAAGGCTTCAATGATGATGACGTCGCCGCCCTTCATGTCGTTGACGCCCTGTCCGCTGACCCGCTCGCCTTTGCGTTCCCACTTGATTACGGGGCTGTCCGGCTCGAAGACGGTGTCGAGATGGCCCAGCAGCAGCAGGCGCTTGCCGTGATTTCCCTCGCGCAGTGCCACCAGGTGGCCGGCGCGGCGCATCTCCGGTGGCATGTCGATCCAGCGGGTCTTGAAGCCCAGTTGATCGAATTCAGTCCGGAACAAGTCGCCCACCGCCCGCACCCCTGCATGGTTCATGGTGCCGGAATTGATTTCAACGCTGCGTTCGAGCAAGGCCAGCGCCTGTGGGCTGCGCGCTTTGACGGCGGCGACCAGTCGCTGTTCGATGGGGCTCAGTTCGGCGCCGGTGGCGGGGAAGATGACGGCGCACAGGATGGCGATGGAGAGGAGGCGAAGCGGCTTGGGCATGGACTCTCGGCACAGGTGGGATGAGCTGCCGAGCATAGCATAGCGTTGATGGGTTCCCGATGCTACCATCGGGGCATGCGCTTATGGATGATGAACTTGAAATTGACGACGACATTTGCCCTGCTGACCTTGGCGGGATGTGCCGGGACGCCTGCCGGGCCGGCATTGAAAAGCGGGAGTTATCCGCTCAAACCTTTGCAAACCGTCGAGATCGGTGGCGGGGCGACGGTGCGCTATGACGCTTTTTCGGACAGCCGCTGCCCCAAGGGCGCGCAATGCATCTGGGCCGGCAAGGTGACCTACAGTTTTACCCTGATGAGCGGCACGGCGAATGAGGCGTTTGCGCTCGATTATGAGGGGCAGACGGTGGCGGCGAAATCGCTGCCGGTGCGGTTCGGGATTTCGTTTGCGGGGGTGAAGGATGTGCCGGTGGAGCAGCACGCGGTCGTGCTGGAAGTGACACTGGCGAAGTAGCCTCAGCGTCAACAGAAGGAAAGGGACAGGCCCGCAGGGCCAGTCCCCCCTACGCTCGGCGCCAACACTCAGCGTAAAACGAAGGAAAGGGACTGGCACTTGTGCCTGTCCCGGTTTGGGACCGCGGCGCACGCCGATTCTATATTCTGCTTCCAAACCGGTGACAGGCGCCAAGTCCGATTGCGGCCCAGCCAGTCCCCCATGCTTTTCACGCCAACAAATAAAAAGCAGGCCCCACTTTCGTAGGACCTGCAAACGGGCACTGCCGGAGAAAACTTCAGTTCAGTTCAGGTGCGGTGTGATCTTGGGCATCAATTCGTCGAAGGTGCGGCCGCTGCCGTTTTCGCCGATCGCGTGCATTTTCCATTCGCCGTTGTGGCGGTAGAGCTTGGCCATGATCTGGGCCGTGTGGGCGCCCTGCACGGACAGGTCGTAGCGCGCCACTTCTTTCTGGTCGGCGGCGTTGACGATGCGGCAGTAGGCGTTTTCTACCTGGGAAAAATTCTGCCCCGTAAAACTGTTGACGGTAAACACCAGCGACTTCACCTGGGGCGGTACGCGCGACAGGTCGACGATGATCTGTTCGTCGTCGCCGTCGCCAGCGCCGGTGCGGTTGTCGCCCGTGTGGGTGATGCTGCCGTCCTGGCTTTTGAGCTGGCGGAACCAGACGGCGTCGATGGCGCGGCCGCTTTCATCGAACAGCAGGCAGGATGCGTCGAGGTCGACCGACTCGGACTTGGCGCCGAAGCCGAACAGGCCCTTTTTCTTGATGGCGTCCCAGCCCAGGCCCATGACGACGCGCGAGAGCGCGCCGCCGGCTTCCTTGTCGAGGGAGATTTTCTGGCCTTTTTGCAGATTGACTGACATGGTGTTGCTCCTTATTGTGTAGCGGCTGAATTAGCGGCTGCCCTGTTGCGTCCAGGCGCGGAAGGCGGCCCGGTTGCGCGAGCAGACGTAGACTTTGCCTTTGCCGGAAAAGCGCAGCACGACGCCTTCGCCGCTGGTCTGGCTGTTGATGATGTTGCCGAGAAAGCCGCCGCTGGTGCCGGTGGTGATGGAAATTTCGTAGCGCAGGGTGCTGTCCCAGCACACCACATGGGAGTTGTCGATGATGGCGTCCTTGCCAGGCTCGACGTCGAGCACGGACATGGAGCCGAAGCCCGACACCACCACCTGGCCGCGTCCGCCCGTTTCAGTGACGAAAAAGCCGCCGCTTTGGGCAAACAAGGCGTTGCCCACGCTCTGGGTGCGCACCTTCAAATCGACGCCGGACGTGGCGGCGACAAAGGCGCCATCGCTGATGATGTAATTGCTGGGGCCGACATCGACCACCTGCATGGCGCCAGGCAAGGTGGGAGATAGCAGGCAATCGCCGTCGCCCCGCGCCGCCTCGATATGCTGCTGGAAGAAGGACTCGCCGTTGGCGAAGGTGCGCATCAGTGCACTGCCCAGGCCGCCTTTCATCTTGCCCTTCAGATCGAGCGTCGATTCCATCATCACCATTGCATCTGATTCGCAATAGATAGTCTCGCCGCGCGTCATGGCGACGTGCAGGAAGGGATCGACGTCGCCCGTCACGGTAAATACTGGCATGGCTGCATCCTTTCGTTCTTGAAAAATGTGTTCCCGCTTCCCTTGTGCGGCCCGGCCCCCGCCAGGCCGCAGTCGGAGAAAACGGCGTCTTACACGTTCACGCCAAAGTTCTTGGCGAGGGGCCCCAGGCCGCCCTTGAAACCCTGGCCGATGGCGCGGAATTTCCAGTCGCTGCCGGCCCGATACACTTCACCGAAAATCATCGCAGCTTCCGTCGAGCTGTCTTCGGACAGGTCGTAGCGGGCGATTTCCGTGTTGCCGGTGGCGTTGACGCAGCGGACAAAGGCTTTCGCGACCTGGCCGAAGTTCTGGCGACGCGTTTCCGCTTCGTGGATGGTGACGCAGACGGCAATCTTGTCGACGTCGGCAGGCACCTTCGACAGGTCGATGGTGACGGACTCGTCGTCGCCTTCGCCGGCGCCGGTGCGGTTGTCGCCCGAGTGCATGACGGAGCCGTCGGTCGATTTCAGGTTGTTATAGAAAACGAAGTCGGCGTCCGAGCGCACCTTGCCGCTGCTGTTGAGCAGGAATACGGCGCCGTCGAGGTCGAACGGCGCGCCGTCCGTGCTGCGCACATCCCAACCGAGGCCGACGACCATCTTCGACAGGCCGGGTGCTTCCTTGCTGAGGTTGACGTTGCCGCCTTTTTGCAAACTGATAGCCATGATGTAAATCTCCAAAGTGGTTTCTGTGAACACCTGTCTTGCTACCGGGGCGAACCGGTGTTCGGCCGTTCGCCCCGTGTTCATTAGGCTGTCTTAAGCGACGGCCAGTTCCTTGTTCTCACGCCGGTGCTTGATCGAGGACCACAGCGAGGCAGCAATAAACGCCACGCCGATCAGGCCCGTGAACACTTCGTTGATGTGGTACTTCATGCTGGCCAGCATGATCAGGGCCAGGATGCCGATGGCGTAGTGGGCGCCGTGCTCCAGGTAGACGAACTCGTCGAGCGTGCCCTGCTTGACCAGGTAGACCGTCATGGAGCGCACGAACATCGCGCCAATTGCCAGGCCCAGCATGATGATCACGACGTCGCTGGTGATGGCAAAGGCGCCGATCACGCCGTCAAAGCTGAAGGAGGCGTCCAGCACTTCCAGGTAGAGGAAGGCGCCGATGCCGCCACGCTTGACCATCTCGCCAACCTGCGCACCCTCGGCGCCATCCTTTTCCATCAGGCTGGAAATCGTGTCGACACCGACATAAATCAGGATGCCCCACAGGCCGGCCATCAAGACCACCATCTTCTGGGCTTCCTCGACCAGGCCCAGGCTTGCCATCAGGGCGCCCAGCGCGATCATCACGGAGATCGACGAGACCTTGCCGAGCGAGCCCAGCTTTTCTTCAATATGGCCCAGCCAGTGCATTTCCTTGGAGTCGTCCAGCAGGAAGTTCAGGAACACCAGCAACAGGAACATGCCGCCAAAAGCCGCCACTTCAGCGTGGTGAGCAGTCAGGTGGGCCGAGTACTGTTTCGGATCCGACAGGGCCAGGTTCCACACTTCCAGCAGGCCAAGATCAGCCGCCTGGGCGACGATGACGAGCGGGAACAGCAGGCGCATGCCGAACACGGCGATGATGATGCCCACGCCCAGGAACAGCTTTTGCCAGAACTCATCCCAGGTTTTCAGCACGGAGGCGTTGACCACCGCGTTATCGAACGACAGGGACACTTCCATGATGCCGAGGATCAGCGCGACACCAAGGGCGGTCAGGGCCGCGCCAGCGCCGCCATGGGTGTAACCCCACCAACCAGCCGCCGCGAGGCAGACGAAGCTGACGAGGAATGAAATACGGAAATGCTTCATACGTCTTCCTTTCTTCTTGAGGCCGGTGTAATACCGGATTGATGAAGCGCAGTGTACGGGCGTGCAAGGAATTGAAATAGCGAAGATAATTGGAGAATTACTTCGGAAAAACAGAAGGGTGCATCAATCCCGTGAAACAGAGCGACACCAATTTCCGCCATCTCTATTATTTTTGGGTGGTGGCCAAGGAAGGTGGCATCACCCGCGCGGCCGAGCGGCTGGGGCTGGCCGTGCAGACCATCAGCACCCAGTTGTCCCAGTTGGAGCAACAGATGGGCACGGCCCTGTTCAGCCAGCAGGGGCGCCGCCTGGTGCTGACGGAATCAGGCCGCACCGCCCTGCTGTATGCCGACCAGATTTTTTTACTGGGCGAGCAGATGCACGACGCCCTCAAGGAAGTCGATACCAAAAAAACCCGCCTGACGGTCGGCATTTCCGATTCCCTGCCGAAGCTGACGGCCTACCGCATCCTCGAATCGGCCATGCAGCTTGAACGCAAGGTGCGGCTGGTATGTTACGAAGACCAGTTCGATGCCCTGCTGGCCGACCTGGCCCTGCACAAGCTGGACGTGGTGCTGACCGACCGCCCCGTGCGCACGGGCAGCACCCTGAAAGTGTTCAGCCATCTGTTGTTTGAAAGCGCGACCATGGTGGTCGGCACCCCTGCCCTGGCGGAGATCTATCGCGAGGGCTTTCCGCGCAGCCTGAACGGCGCGCCATTTTTGCTGCCGACCCGCAACAACGCGCTGCGCGGCAAGATCGACGAGTGGTTCAGCCAGCACGCCGTGCGGCCCGACATCGTCGGCGAATTCGAGGACAACGCCCTGCTCAATACTTTTGGCCGACGGGGCCTGGGCCTGTTCTTTGCCACCGCCGCGCTCGCCGCGGACATCGAGGAACAGTTCGGCGCCGTGGCGGTGGGCGCGGTGGAAGACGTGCGCGAACAGTTTTTTGCCATCTCGAATGAACGCAAAATCCAGCACCCGGCCGTCGAAGCCATCCTTGCCTCCACGCAGGCGGGCGGGGCGAGCCCCGGGTGAACGGTACAATGTCTTGTAAAAATGAGATCGCCGCCGCGGCAAGCCGCGCGGCCGGGCTCACTCCCTGAACTTTTAGCGTCCTTATGCACAACCTTTTGTTAGTCCTGCTGGCCCTGATCCTGGTCGTCCTCAACGGCTTTTTCGTGGCCGCCGAATTCGGTATCGTCACCCTGCGCAAGACCCGCATCCGCGCCATCGCCAAGACGCAGGGATTGCAGGGCCGCATCCTCGCCAAAGTGCACAGCCAGCTCGACGCCTACCTGTCCGCCTGTCAGCTTGGCATCACCCTCGCCTCGCTGGGCCTGGGCTGGGTGGGCGAACCGGCTTTTGCCAGCCTGCTCGAGCCCCTGTTCGGCATGGTTGGCATCAGTTCCCCCGAGCTGGTGCATGGCGTATCTTTCGTGTTTGCCTTTTCCGTTATTTCCTTCCTGCACATCGTGGTGGGCGAACTGGCGCCGAAGTCGCTCGCCATCCGCAATCCCGAAATCATCGGCCTGTGGAGCGCCCTGCCCTTGTACGCGTTTTACTGGCTGATGTATCCCGCCATCTGGTTGCTCAACGGCAGCGCCAACACGGTGCTGCGCATGGCCGGGCTGCACGGGGCCGGCGGGCACGACGCCCACTATTCGACCGAAGAATTGAAACTGATTTTGCGCACCAGCCAGCCTGGCGAAAAGCACACGCGCGATGAGCGCCACATCCTGGCACAATCGCTCGATTTTTCCCAGCTGACCGTGTCGGACCTGATGCGGCCTATCAATGAAGTGATCGCCCTGCACGCGGGCAAGCCGATTGAAACCAACCTGGAAACCATGCGCCGCAACCGCTTTTCGCGCTATCCCTATTTCGACAAGAATGGCGACGACGTGCTGGGCGTGATCCACATGAAAGACCTGTTTTTTGCCCAGCAATCAGGGCGCCCGCTGACCGATCTCGGCCAATATCTGCGCCCCGTGGAAACCATGTCGGCGCGCACCAAGGCGCAGGACATGTTCCGCAGGTTTCGCGAAGGCGCGCCACACTTCGCCCTGATTGGCGAAAAGGGCAAGCGCCCCGTGGGTTTCATCACCCTCGACAATTTGTTGGGCGCCATGGTCGGCGAGATCCACGACGAATTCCGCCTCAATGAAAACGACTGGCTGAAACAGGAAGACGGCACCCTGATCGGCAAGGCCAGCCTGCCGATCTTTTCGCTCGAGCGCGCGCTCGGTCTCGACATCGACAATGAAGAAATGGGCATG
This sequence comes from Massilia sp., assembly GCA_045810505.1. GTDB lineage: Bacteria > Pseudomonadota > Gammaproteobacteria > Burkholderiales > Burkholderiaceae_D > JAFCUW01. The sequence goes on along the minus strand of JBJMVV010000351.1, from coordinate 14,034 downwards.
GACGAAGTCGAATCCGTCGGCGGCCTGCTGATGGTGAAACTGGGCGATATCCCCAAGCAGGGTCAGCGGATTGAGTTTCCGAAGTTTGATATTGTGGTCAAGAAAATGAACGGGCCGCGCATCGTGCTAGTCAAGGTCATTCCCCAGTTGCAACGCGAAGACGACGTGGACGAACTGGATTAATCAAACAAAAGTAGGTGTTACTTTCTGAACTTGCTCAAAACGGGGACAGGCACCTTCGGCGCCAGTCCCCCCTGCTATTGACGCCGTCGAAACGCTTGCAGCACGGGGACTGGCGCCGCAGGTGCCTGTCCCATTGTCCGCACTACCGCATTCTTATTTCAGGAGCTGGCGCAAATCGTGCACCAGGGGGCCCGTGCCCTGGCCGTGACGAACGAACAGGCGCACCTTGCCTTCCTTGTCGAAGACATAGCTGCCCGCCGTGTGGTCCATCGAATAGCTGCCGGGCGTCTTGCCGGGCACTTTGGCATAAAACACCTTGAATTCCTTGGCGACCTTGGCGGTGGCGGCGGCGTCGCCGCGCAGGCCGAGGAACCGTTGATCAAAGGCGGGCACGTACTGGGCCAGGAGTTGCTGGGTGTCGCGCTCGGGATCGACGGTAATGAACAGCACCTGCACCTGGTCGGCCTGGGGGCCCAGTTCCTTCATCACGCTGGCCAGTTCGACCATCGTCGTGGGGCAGACGTCGGGACACTGGGTATAGCCGAAAAACACCAGCACGACCTTGCCCTTGAAATCGGCCAGGGTGCGCGGTTTGCCGTTGTGGTCGGTCAGGGCAAAATCCTCGGCGTAGCGCAAGCCCGTCACGTCCGTGTTTTCAAAGCTGGGCGGCTTGCTGCAGGCAGCCAGGCCGAGGGACAGGGACAGTGCCACGGCCGCGGCCGCGAGGATTTTTTTCATGGGTGATTAAAACGGCAGGTAGTGGTCGACCAGCAAGGCGGCGAACAGCAGCGCCAGGTAGATGATGGAAAACGTGAAGGCGCGGCGGGCGACCTGGTCGGAATAATGGCGGTGGACGCGCCATGAATGCATCAGGAACATGGCGTTGAGGACCACGGCGGCGGCGAGGTAAATCAGCCCGCTCATGCCCACCGCGAACGGCAGCAAGGTGGTGGCAGCCAGCGCGATCGAGTACAGCCAGACGTGGTAGCCGGTCAATTGCATGCCGTGGGTGACGGGCAGCATGGGCAGGCCGGAGCGGGCGTAATCGTCGCGGCGGTACATGGCCAGCGCCCAGAAATGGGGCGGCGTCCAGACGAAAATAATCAATACCAGCAGCCACGCCTGCATCGGCACATCGTTGGCGATGGCAGCCCAGCCCAGCGCCGGCGGCATCGCTCCCGACAGGCCGCCGATGACGATGTTTTGCGGCGTGGCCGGTTTCAGGATCATCGTGTAGATGACCGCGTAGCCGACAAAGGTGACGAAGGTCAGCCACATGGTAAGGGGATTGACAAGGAAATACAGCACGGCCATGCCGGCGCCGCCAATCAGGGTGGAGAACAGGATGGTCTGGGTATTGGTCAGTTCGCCGCTGGCGGTGGCGCGGCGGGCGGTTCTTGCCATGCGCGCATCGATTTTCGCTTCCACCAAGCAGTTGACGGCAAACGCGGCGCCAGCCAGCAGCCAGATACCGATGGTGCCGAACAGGACCAGGCGCCAGGGCGGCAGGCCCGAGGTCGACAGGAACATGCCGATCACGGCGCAGAACACGGCCAGTTGCGTCACGCGCGGCTTGGTCAGCGCCCAGTATTGGGAGAATCGGCTGGCCGGTTTGGCAAGGGGGCGTGTTGCGGTCTGGGTGGTCATGGGGGATTGCTGCGCGCGGCGTCGAATTGGTGCTTCACCTTGTAGTTTAACATGGTCACCAGCAGTACCAGGACAGCCGCCCCCGCATTGTGCAAAACCGCAATGACCAAAGGGAAACTGAGATAAATGGTTGCCAAGCCTGTGGCGGCCTGGACGACCAGCGCCAGCACCAGTAAACGGGCCATCCGGCGCAGCGCCGGCTGGCGCCAGCACAGCAGGGCCGTCCAGCCGGTCACCAGCACCAGCACCAGGGCAAAATTGCGGTGCACCCAGTGAATGGCGGTCAGGGCCGCAAACGGCAGATAATGCCCCGCCGCCGTCTTGCCCAACTCGCGCCACAAGGTAAAACCATGCTCGAAGTCCATCTCCGGCACCCACTCGCCGCCGCACAGGGGATATTCGTTGCAGGCCAGGGTCGCGTAGTTGGTGCTCACCCACCCGCCCAGGGCAATCTGGATCGCCAGCACGACGGCAGTGGCCAGCGCCCACCAGCGCAGTTGCGCCAGCGCGGGCGCGGCGGCGGGCCGTTTAATGGCGGGCCGCAAGAGATTATTCTGGCGGCCACCGAGCCAGGTCAGCATGGCCAGCAGGCCCATGCCGAGCAATAAATGGATGGTGACAATGACGGGCTGCAGCTTCAGGGTGACGGTCCAGGCGCCGAACGCACCTTGCAGGCAAACAAACAGGAACAGCGCGGTGGGCAGGCCGGGCGCGAACTGACGGCGCTGGCTGGCGCTGCCGCGGCGAAAGCGCAGCCAGGCATTGATCGCCATGGTCACGATCAATACGCCGATGCCCATGGCGAGATAGCGGTGAATCATCTCGATCCAGGCTTTCACCACCGTCACGGGCCCGGTGGGCAGCAGTGCTTCGGCGGCCGTAATCTGTTCGTGCGCCAGGAAAGGATTGGCCAGGCCGTAGCAGCCGGGCCAGTCGGGGCAGCCCAGGCCCGAGTCGGTCAGGCGGGTAAAACCGCCGAACACGATCAGGTCAAAGGTGAGGAAGACGGCGACCCACACCAGCTTGCGGTATTTATGGGGATCGGCCGACATCCACACCATCGACAGGGGCAGGCTGGCCGCGAGCAGGCCGGTCACGCCCAGTTGGGCCAGGGTCGACGCTTGCATGGCCTATCCGATGGCCGAGGCCTTGAGGACCTTGGCGATGTCTTTCTTGACCTTGGCGTAATGTTCCACCGCCTGCGCTTCGGTTGCGCCTGCGGGTGGCGGGGGAAAGCGCATCATGAGGTGACCGAGCGGATCGACCAGGAAGATAGCCGATTCGAGCGGATCGCCACCGGCGGGCAGCCAGCGCGCCACCGCGTCCGCGGGCGCGCGCAGCATGCGCATGCCGTCCAGTTCGCGGATCAGGATGGTCTCCATCGGCTGCTGGTCGGTGATCAGCCAGATGCGCTCGATGCGATCCATTTCCTTGCCCTGCATGGTGCGCAACTGGCGGATGGCGAACAGTTGGTCCATGCAGGCCTTGGGACAGCTCGAAGGGCCAACCTTGATCATCATCCACTTGCCCTGCCAGGTCGTCAGCTCGGTTGGCTTGCCGTCCAGGCTGGTCGCGCCCAGCACGGGCAGCGGGTGGGCGCGCGGATCGATCAGTTCGCCGTAATTGGTGCGCCCGCTCGGCTTGATGACGTAATAGGCCAGGTAGGAAAAAATCAGCGGCGAGGCGCAGATGGCCAGCACGGCAAACAGCTTCCAGCGGCCCTGCTTGCGTTGGGCGGCGGCCGGTGCGGCGTTGGCAGATTGTTCAGCTTGCATTTGTTCCACGTCGAAATCCCGTCACGATAAAAAACAGCGCGGCCATCAGGGCCAGCGCGTACCACTGAAATGCATAGCCCCGGTGCTTTTCCACGCCCAGGCTGGGCGCGGGCCAGTCGCGCACCAGGCCGTCATTGCTGGCCCCGCCCTGCTGCACCATGAACGGCGCCACCGTCAGGCCGCTCGCCCTGGCAAAGCTGGCGGCGTCAAGATTTTGCACGACCGCGCCCGGATGCAGCGCTTCGGGCGTACCGAGTTGCATGATATGACCCAGGCTTGAAGTGACCACGCCTTCAATCACGACCTCGCTCGCTGGCGTCTGGAACGGCGGCAGTTTGGCGGGATCAGCCACATCTCTCGGCAGCCAGCCGCGCGCCACCAGCACGTTTTCGCGCGAGCCGGCCAGCTCGAACGGCATCACCAAATAAAAGCCAGCCCTGCCCTGGTAGGGGCGGTTGTTCAGCGCCACCGGCCAGTCGACGAAATGCCCCTTCAGTTGCACCCGCCGATATTCCAGTTTCGCAGGACTGGCGCCGGCGAGGGCGGCGGCATCGAGCGGCACAGGGGCCTGGCGGGCCGCCGCGGTGAGCTTTTGCTGCAGGTCGATTTTTTCATGGGCCCGGCGGGTTTGCCAGTTCCCCAGCAGCACGCCGAGGGTCACCAGCAGCACGGTGGCAAAAAAAGCAATCGGTCGAAACGTAAAACGGCGGGTGGCGCCCGACTTACGCATTACAATCACACTTTGCGCCAAACTTGCCTGCCATGAAATCCTTGATCGCCATCGCGTTTATCCTGATCCTGTCGAGCCTCGGCATCGCACTGTTCTTTCTGATGCGCGACAAGGGCAAGAGCAACCGCACCGTACAGGCACTGGCGATGCGCGTTGGCCTGTCGATTACGCTGTTCCTGATTTTACTCGCTTCCTACAAGATGGGCTGGATCGCCCCCACCGGCTTGCGCTGAATAACAAGCTTGCTTTAACGCTGACATTTCAATAAAAAGCCGCGCCGGGATCGCTTCCCGGCGCGGCTTTTTTTATGGCGCTTCGCCGCTTACAGCCAGTAGATGACGACGTACAGGCCCAGCCACACCACGTCGACAAAGTGCCAGTACCAGGCCGCGCCCTCGAAACCAAAATGGTGGTCCGCGGTGAAATGGCCCTTGAGCACGCGGTAGAGCATGACGGACAGCATGATCGCGCCGATGGTGACGTGGAAGCCGTGGAAGCCCGTCAGCAGGAAGAAGGTGGAACCGTAGATGCCCGAGGTCAGTTTCAGGTTCAGTTCGGTGTAGGCATGGAAGTACTCGAAAGCCTGGAAGCCCATGAAGGTTGCGCCCAGCAAAATCGTGGCGAACAGCCAGATGGCCGTCTTGGCGCGGTGGCCCGCGCGCAGTGCGTGGTGGGCAATCGTCAGGGTCACGCCGGAGGTCAGCAGCAAGGCGGTGTTGATGGTGGGGATTGGGAACGGACCCATGGTGGCAAAGTTCTCGACCAGGTTGGCCGGCCCCGTGTTACCCCAGTGCGCCGAAAAGTCCGGCCAGATGATCTTGTGATCAAGGTCGCCCAGCCATGGCATGGAGACGGCGCGGGCATAGAACAGGGCGCCGAAGAAGGCGCCGAAGAACATGACTTCGGAGAAAATGAACCAGCTCATCGACCAGCGATAGGACAGGTCGATGCGATCGCTGTACTGGCCCGATTCGGATTCGCCGATGGCGTCGCCGAACCAGAAATACAGCACCACCAGCATGGAGACGATGCCGACCAGGTTGACGGCAGGACCCCAGGCCAGGCCATTGACCCAGCCCGTGGCGCCAGCCATGGTCACCAGCATGGCCAGTCCGGCCAGCAAGGGCCAGCGGGACGGTCCCGGCACGAAATAGTGCGGCGCTGCGACGTTTGATGCACTCATCTTTGAATCTCCTGTCAACTGATGTCTAGGTGGTGATATGGCGCCGGATCTGGGTCCGCCTGCCCTGCTCTCATGCTTGAAAATTGGTGCTGCTATTTTGCCAGAACAAAATGAATAATCGTCAACAGAATGGCGATGAACAGGATCACCACACCCACCGCCGCGATGATCACGTAAATGGGGTTGAGACCGGCCGCATCACTCTCGTAATCCTTGCCCTTGCGAATGCCAAAAAACGACCATAGCACCGCCCTGATCGTGGCGAAAAAGCCGGAGCGATTGCGCTGTTCCATCAGCGCGCTGCCACGGTGGCGCCAGCCGGTTTGGCGGGATTGCCGCTTGCCCCGCCCACTTCAAAAAACGTGTACGACAAGGTGATGGTTTTTACTTCTCGCGGCAGGGCCGGGTCGATAAAGAAGACCACGGGCATCTGGCGCGCTTCGTGGGGCTTCATGGTCTGCTGCCTGAAACAGAAGCATTCCACCTTTTTGAAATGGGGCGTGGCCGACTGCGGTGCGTAACTGGGGATGGCCTGGGCCTGCACGGTGCGGTCCTGCGTGTTGACTACTTCGTACATGACGGTGGCCAGTTCGCCCGGATGCACGTCGATGCTGCGGGTGGTCGGACGGAAGCGCCACGGCCCCTGCGAGTTGCCATCGAGCTCGACCGTCACGGTGCGGCTGGCGTCGACCTGGGTATTGGCCGGACGGGCCACGGTGCCATCGCGCTGGGTCAGCACATTGATGCCCAGCAGCTCGCACATTTGCCGGTAGACGGGCACCAGGGCGTAGCCGAAACCGAACATGACGACCGTGATCACCAGCAGCTTGCCCAGCATGGCGCGGTTCAGGCGCAACTGGCGCCTGGTGGGCGGATTGGGCGGATGCGGCGGGTTCGGCGGCGTCGTCATGACAGGTTCAGCTCAGCCAGATACGCTTGACAAACACCATCGCGAAAAAAAACAGCGCGATGCCGGCCATGATCAGGCCCAGCCGGGTATTGCTTGGTTTTTTTCGGTCAGACATTGCTGCTACCTCGAGGCGGCAGGCGACTGGCGCCTGCCGATGCATCCATTTAATTGACCAGCCAACAATCGTGCCCGCTTACTTGACCAGCGGCGGCACCTCGAAGGTGTGGAAAGGCGCCGGGCTCGGCACGGTCCACTCCAGGCCTTCGGCGCCATCCCATGGTTTCGCAGGGGCCTTGGCGCCGCCGCGGATGGTTGGAAGCACAACGAAGAACAGGAAGTACACCTGCGACAGGCCGAAACCGAAGGCGCCGATGGTGGCGATGACGTTGAAGTCAGTGAACACGGCGTTGTAGTCGGCGTAACGGCGCGGCATGCCGGCCAGTCCCAGGAAGTGCATCGGGAAGAAGGTGATGTTGAAGGTGATCAGCGAGGCCCAGAAGTGGAACTTGCCGCGCACTTCGCTGTACATGTGGCCGGTCCACTTGGGCGACCAGTAGTAAAAGCCTGCAAACAGGGCGAACAGGGAACCCGCCACCAGCACGTAGTGGAAGTGCGCCACCACATAATAGGTGTCCTGCAACTGGATATCGATCGGGGTGACGGCCAGGATCAGGCCCGTAAAGCCGCCGATGGTGAAGACGAAAATGAAGCCCACCGCCCACAGCATCGGGGTTTCAAAGGTCATCGAGCCCTTCCACATGGTGGCAACCCAGTTGAACACTTTGACGCCGGTCGGCACGGCGATCAGCATGGTGGCGTACATGAAGAACAGCTGCGAGGTCACCGGCATGCCGGTGGTGAACATGTGGTGCGCCCAGACGATGAAGGACAGGATGGCGATCGAGGCCGTCGCGTACACCATCGAGGCATAGCCGAACAGGGGCTTGCGGGCAAACGCTGGCAGGATCTGGGAGACGATGCCGAAGGCCGGCAGAATCATGATGTAGACCTCGGGGTGACCGAAGAACCAGAAGATGTGCTGGTACATGACGGGGTCGCCGCCGGCTGCCGCATTGAAGAACGAAGTGCCGAAGTGGCGATCGGTCAGGGTCATGGTGATGGCGCCGGCCAGCACGGGCATGACGGCGATCAGGAGGTAAGCCGTGATCAGCCAGGTCCAGCAGAACATCGGCATCTTCATCAGGGTCATGCCGGGCGCGCGCATGTTGAGGATGGTGACGATGATGTTGATCGAACCCATGATCGACGAGGCGCCCATCAGGTGCAGGGCGAAAATCGCCATGTCCATGCCGGGACCCATCTGGGTCGACAGCGGTGCGTACAGGGTCCAGCCGGCCGCGGTGGCGCCGCCAGGGGAGAAGAAGGAACCAGCCAGCAGCAGGGCCGCCGGCGGCAGCAGCCAGAACGAGAAGTTGTTCATGCGGGCAAAGGCCATGTCGGCGCAGCCCACCTGCAGGGGGATCATCCAGTTGGCGAAGCCGACAAAGGCCGGCATGATGGCGCCGAACACCATCACCAGGCCGTGCATGGTGGTGAGCTGGTTGAAGAATTCAGGCTGGAAGAACTGCAGGCCAGGCTGGAACAGTTCGGTGCGGATCATCAGGGCCAGCACGCCGCCCGACATCAGCATGGTCAGGGCGAACCACAGGTACAGGGTGCCGATATCCTTGTGATTGGTGGCGAACAGCCAGCGGCGGTAGCCGGTGGGGTGATCATGGGCGTGGTCGTGGTGGTCGTGGCCGACAGCGTGGCCAGTGGTGTGATCGATCGTCGTCGTGGTGCTCATCTTCTACTCCCGATTACTTGCGTGCAGCCAGGACTTCGGCCGGTTGAACGATGTTTTCCGCAGCCTTGTTCGACCAGTTGTTGCGGGTGTAGGTGATCACGGCAGCGATGTCGGTATCAGACAATTGCTTCCAGGCTGGCATTTCGGTCGGGAACTTGCCACTCTTCTTGCCGTTCAGCAGAACGTTGATCTGCTCGGCCTTGGGGCCGTTGACGACGGGCGAACCGTCCAGTGCGGCAAACGCGCCAGGCACGCCCTTGCCGGTGGCCTGGTGGCAGACCACGCAGTTGGTCGAATAGACTTTTTCGCCACGGGTTTTCAGTTCGTCGATGGTCCAGACTTTGTTCGGATCGTCGGCCAGGGCCGCCATTTCCTTTTGCTTGCCGGCGACCCAGGTCTTGTAGTCGGCGTCGGAGACGACCTTGACGACAATGGGCATGAAGGCGTGTTCCTTGCCGCACAGTTCGACGCAATTGCCGCGGTAGATGCCGGGCTGCTCGGCGCGGAACCAGGTGTCGCGCACGAAGCCGGGAATCGCATCCTGCTTGACGCCAAAGGCGGGAATGGTCCAGGAGTGGATCACGTCGTTGGCGGTCAGGACGATGCGCACCTTGCGGTTGACGGGCACGACCACTTCGTTGTCGACTTCGAGCAGGTAGTTTTCCGTGCGCGCCTCGGTGGGCGCAAGCCCTGGCGCACCCACTTGCGAGCGCGGGGTGGACAGGTTGGACAGGAAGGAAATGCCTTCGCCCTCGCCTTTCAGGTAATCGTAGCCCCATTTCCACTGCATGCCGGTGGCCTTGATGGTGATGTCGGCGTTGGAGGTATCTTTCATGGCGACCACGGTCTTGGTGGCCGGCAGGGCCATCAGGATAATGATCAGGAAGGGCACGATGGTCCAGGCCAGTTCGACGGTGGTCGACTCGTGGAAGGTCGCGGCCTTGTGGCCCACCGAGCGGCGGTGCTTGATGATGGAATAAAACATGACGCCGAAGACACCGATGAAAATGGCGACGCAGACGGCCATCATCCAGGTGTGCAGGGTATTGATTTCAGCGGCAATGCGGGTGACGGCTGGCTGCAGGTTCAACTCATGGACCGTGGGTCGGCCAGTGATTTCCGGTGCGGCAAGGGCCGTCGTGCTCAATGCGAGACTGGCAAGAGCCGCCAGTCCGAACAACAAGGCCTGAAGTCGCTTCACATATGTCATGTTTTCCCCAACCACCAAAAAATAAACGTATTTTTATAGTCAGCGAGCCCAAACACGGTTCGCCGCATCTCCCTACCGTCACGCAAGCGGCGCCGCACAAGGCGGGCGCCGGGACATCGACCACGGGTGAAGCAAAGCACACCGTTGAACGACGTCTTGCTATTGCGGCTACTTATCTGCTCTCGCTCAGCATGCTTGTTTTTATTGCATGCTTGTTCGAGATGACAAACAGTCGTTGATTATACTCATTGAGTAGCAATAGCATCAAGAAAAATGCGGGTCACCCGTGCCGCATCGGGATGGTTGCATTTGTAATTTTTCGCGCTGCCTGTTAAGAAGCTCGCCTCATGGGCGCCGCGGCTGAAAACGCACAATGGCTTCGCCCGCCGCCGTCGCGCGGGGCGCCGGCCGGAAGGCGTGGCCATAGATCACTTCAAAGCTCAGCACCAGCTTGCCCGTCGCATCCCTGCCCTTTTCCATCGCCGCCAGCAGCCGTGCCTGCGCCGCGCGCCCGCGCAGTCCACGCGCGCGCGTGGCGAGCGGGTTGCCGCCCAGCGCCCGCACATCGGCCAGCAGCGCTTCTGCCGTGTCGTAGGTAACCTTGATCACCTCCATGTCCATGACTGGCGTGGAAAAGCCCGCCTCCACCAGTTGATCGCCAAAATCGTGCATGTCCACAAATGGCAGCACGTGGGGATGCTCATCGACTTCGGCGTAGGCCGCGCGCAGTTCGCGCAGGGTGTCCGGACCGAAATTGGAAAACATGAGCAAGCCCTCGACGCGCAGCACCCGCCGCCATTCGGCAAATACGCGGTCGGGCTGGGGATGCCAGTGCAGCGCCAGGTTTGACCACACCAGGTCCAGAGAGTTCGGGCCGAATGGCAGATTGCCGAAATCTCCCGTCAGCACCTCGGCAGCGCGGATGCCGCCGCCGGCCCGCGCCGGCAACAGGCGGCTGAGCATCTGGTTGAGCGACCGCAGGGCGGGCGCCGCCTGTTCGCGGGCAGCGGCGGCCATGGCGAGGGCGGCGTCGATGCCGATCACCTGTGCTGCCGGGTAATCCTTTTGCAGCAGGGCCAGGTCGGCGCCCTCGCCGCAACCGGCATCCAGCACCCGCTGCGGCGCAATTTTGACCAGTTCAAGGCGTTCGTGCATGCGGCTGGCGATTTCGCGCCGCAGGAAAGCCGAGCCAGCCACGCGGCCGGGTTTGGAGAACTGGCGGCGCACCGTGAGGGCGTCGATGGGGGCGCTCATCTTCGAGGGAGCTTGGGGTGTGGCCATGGCGGAAAATGCTCAAGTGGGATAATGGGCGCAGTGTACAACTTGTGCCAGTCCGACGCTGGCGAGGTGCCCATGGCGGCTTTCGAATGGACGGCGTTTGCCTGGACCCGGCTGGCCCAGGGTATCGGCGCGCTGCTGCCCTCCTGCTGCGCCCTGTGCGGCAAGGTCTGCGCCGGCGTCGTCTGCGCGCCCTGCCAGGGCGACGTGGTGCATCAGCGCCCCCGCTGCCGGCGCTGCGCCAATCCTGTCGCGCCCTTCGAGGCCGCCAGCGGACGGCCCTGCGGCGCCTGCCTTGCCGCCCTGCCCGCTTTCGACGCCACCGTCGCCGCCATCGACTACGCCACCCCGCTCGACCAGCTCTTGCTGCAATTGAAATTCGGCGGCCGGCTTCAGCTGGCGCCCTGGTTTGCCCAGCTCCTGCGCGATGCCGTCCTGCGCCAGGCCGGCCCCACCGTGCTGCTGCCCGACCTCCTCGCCCCCGTGCCGCTGGGCCGGCGCCGCCTGGCCGAGCGCGGTTTCAACCAGGCGCTGGAAGTGGCGCGGCCTTTATCGCGCATGCTGGGCGTGCCGCTGGCCTGCCAGCTGGCCATGCGGGTGACGGAAACGGCGCCCCAGTCCTCGGTGGCGCCCAGCGCGCGCGCTGCCAATGTGCGGGGCGCGTTTGCGCTCGCCGCCGGAACTGCGTCCGTGGCAGGCCTGCACGTGGGCATCGTCGACGATGTCATGACGAGCGGGCGCACCCTCGACGCGCTGGCCAAGACCTTGAAGGCGGCAGGCGCGGCGCGGGTCAGCAATTTCGTGGTGGCCAGGACGCCGCCCGGCTAGCGCGGCCGGACAGGTGCTGCTGTAACATAGCGCCAATTCAACGTATCAGGAGCAGGTCTTGTTTCACGTCGTGCTGGTCGAACCCGAAATTCCGCCGAATACCGGCAACATCATCCGCCTGTGCGCCAACACGGGGGCGCAGTTGCACCTGATCGAGCCGCTCGGCTTTCCGCTCGACGACAGCAAGATGAAGCGCGCCGGCCTCGACTATCACGACTACGCCACCATGCTCGTGCACAAGAACTGGCAAGCCTTTCTCGATGCCGCCCAGCCCGATCCGGCCCGCATGTTTGCCCTCACCACGCACGGCTCTTCGCCGTTTGCCGACGCCGCCTTCCTGCCGGGCGATGTGTTCGTGTTCGGCTCGGAAACGCGCGGCCTGGCGCCCGATCTGCGCAACAGTTTTCCCACCAGCCAGCGCATCCGCCTGCCGATGCGGCCCGACAACCGCAGTCTGAATTTGTCGAACACCGTCGCCGTCGTCGTCTATGAAGCCTGGCGCCAGAACGGCTACCTGGGCGGCGCCTGATCCATGGCGGCGCGCGAACCTGACTGGGAGTGGTACCGCAGCTTCCTGCAGGTCATGGGAAGCGGCTCGCTGTCGGCCGCCGCCCGCGCGCTGGGCCTGGCGCAGCCGACCGTGGGCCGCCACATCGACAGCCTCGAGCAGGCGCTGAACCTCAAATTGTTTACCCGCGCCTCGGATGGCTTCACGGCGACGGAAGCGGGCCAGGAACTGGCGCCCTACGCCACCGACATGGCGGCCACGGCGGCAGCATTGCGGCGCGTTGCCAGCAGCCAGGGTGATGGTGTCCACGGCACGGTGCGCATCAGCGCCAGCGAGGTGGTGGGCGTGGAAGTATTGCCGCCCATTTTGACGGCCCTGCGCGTCGCTCACCCCCAACTGGTGATCGAGCTGATGCTGTCGAACGAAGCCAATGACATCCTGCACCGCGAGGCCGACATTGCCGTGCGCATGTTCCAGCCCGCCCAGGACGCCTTGCTCGCCAAGCGCATCGGCATCATCGAGCTGGGCCTGTTTGCCCACCCGCGCTACCTCGACAGCCACGGCACGCCAGCGACGGTCGACGAGCTCAAAGGCCACAGCCTGATCGGCTACGACCGCGAGACCCCATTCCTGCGAGCCCAGCAGGCCAAATACCCCATGTTTTCACGCGAACGGTTTGATCTGCGGGCCGACAGCGACGTGGCCCAGCTCGCTTTCATCCGCGCCGGCTTTGGCCTTGGCGTCTGCCAGACCGGTGTGGCGGCACGCGAGCCGCACCTGACCCGCGTGCTCGCCGGCGAACTGGCGCTCAAGCTTGAAACCTGGATCGTGATGCACGAGGATCTGCGCAACAGCCCCCGCTGCGCCGTCACCTTTGCCGCCCTGGCCGAGGGCCTGGCTGCCTACGCGGCCGGCTGACCGGCCACCTCGATCACGAACGAGCCCATTGCCCCGCCGCCACCCCAGGCGCGATGGGCATCGGCAATGCGCTCCATGGGAATCACGGCCTTGACTGCCGGCGTCAGCTTGCCTTGCGCCTGCAAGTTGAATAGCGCCTGTAAACCTTTGGCGAAATTGCGGTCAGTGCGGCTGATGAAATAAAAGGTGGCGCGTTTGCCAGTCCAGAAGCGCAGGTTGCGCGCATACAGGCGAATCACCCATGGCAGCACGGACCTGGTTGGCGTATTGGTGAGCGCGGGCAGATTGAAACCGTAGGCGACCAGCAGACCGCCGCGGCGCAGGATCGCATCCGACTCGGCCAGGCTCTCAAAACCCAGCGGATCGAACACGGCATCTACCCCGCCGGCCAGTGTCATGCGCTCGATCCACTGTTTATCCTGGTAATCAAATGGCGTGATGCCCGCAGCGCGCAAGGCGGCATGGTGGCGCTGCGAAGCGGTGCCGAACACGGCGATCCCGCGCATGCGCGCCAGGGTCGCCAGCGCATTGCCCACCGCGCCGCTCAAACCATGCACGAAGATGCGCTTGCCAGCGCTGCGGCGCGTGGCCACTTCCAGCATCTGCCAGGCGGTGTTCCAGTCGAGCACCAGGCAGACGGCCTGGCGGGGATCGACACCGTCCGGCACCGGCACCAGGAAACGGACCGGCACATTGACCCGCTCAGCCTGGCCGCCCGTCACGGTGAGGCTGGCAACGCGCTGGCCGACCCGAATGCCATCGGCGCCCTCGCCCACTGCGACCACCTTGCCGATGATCACGTAGCCAGGTGTCAGGGGCGCCGGCGGCTGCATGGGATACACGCCGCGCCGCATATTGATGTCGGCGCCGGACAGGGCGGAATATTCCACCGCCACCTGCGCCTCGTGCTTGTTCGGCGCATCGATGGTGCCGTTGACAACGGTGACATTGGACGCATCACCGAAGGCGGTGATCATTACTTTGCGAATGGTGTGCATGGCGCTCTCTCGTGGTGGAATGAAGGAGCACCCAGTGTGCCCACCTTCACGCCATACGG
>JBJMVV010000350.1:0-7195 GCA_045810505.1 Massilia sp. | reverse complement strand
TTGGATTGATCTACGCGAAAAACGGGGACAGGCCCGCAGGGCCAGTCCCCCCTGCTGCCTGCATTTCGACGGATTACGCAGCATCGGGGACTGGCGCCGAAGGTGCCTGACGCGGCCCGGCCTGTCCCCGCCTTTCGTCCGCGGCGTTGGAATAGCCGGCGATCTCACATCCGCCAATAGATATTTCTGATGCGTGTCGCCTGCGTGAATATCTGAACCACCAAGCTTTATGGAGAACTCAATGTCGCTTGCACTGATCAATGATGCCCCCGCCGATTTTGATTTCGTGATCGGCGACTGGCGCGTCGCGCACCGCCGCCTGAAGGAACGCCTGGTCGGCTGCGAAGACTGGCTCGCATTCGAGGGCGCCATGTCGACCCGCAAAATCCTGGGCGGCTTCGGCAACCTGGAAGACAACGTCCTGCACTTTCCCGACGGGGACGTGCGCGCCATCGCTTTGCGCAGTTACGATGCCGCCACCGGCGAGTGGTCGATCTGGTGGCTGGACGGGCGCTTTCCCGGCCGGCTCGACGTGCCCGTGGTGGGCCGCTTTGAAAACGGCGTCGGCACCTTCTTCGCCAAGGACATGGTGGGCGGCATCGCCGTCACCGTCCGGTTCATCTGGCGTCAGCTGGGACCGGACGTACTGCGCTGGGAGCAGGCATTTTCACGCGATGGCGGCGCCACTTGGGAAACCAACTGGATCATGACGTTTTCCCGCCTGGGGGGATGAAGCGGGGTTTCAGCCCAAAGTCTCAGCCCAGCAGGATCTTGAGATTGCTGTCGCGCTGCCAGGCGCGCCGCTCTTCGCTACTGCCGGCCAGCCGCTTGAGATCTTCCAGCGGCGTGGCCTGCTGGGCCGCCAGCAGGCGCTCGGCCAGGGCGGGGTCGGGCAGCACGGTGCCGAAAAAAGCCACCACGTCGTCGTGCTGGATCAGGAGAGTGGGGAAGTTGTCGATATCGAGTTCACCGACGATGTCGGCCTGGTCTTCGATGTCGATCCAGATGCAGTGCAGTTCGGGATGGCGCGCGGCCAGCTGCTCGAAGCTGGCGCGGTAACTGCCGCAGGTGCCGCACCAGGCGGCGCACAGGCAGGCGACGGTCCAGCCGCCAGCGGCGACGCGCGCGGCGATGGCGGCGTGGGTGGCGGGTTCGAGTGTCAGGCTATGCATGGGCGTATTTTACCGTGAAGGCGGGCCGGCCCGCTGCGCTGCGCATTTGCAGGCGGCCCATTGCCGCCCAACGTCACCCTGTCGCAGGTTAAAATACCGCATGACTATCATTCTTGCCATTGAAACCTCGTCCGAACTGGCGTCCTGCGCCCTGCTGCAGGGGGACGTGCTCACCAGCCGCGC
This sequence comes from Massilia sp., assembly GCA_045810505.1. Classification (GTDB taxonomy): domain Bacteria; phylum Pseudomonadota; class Gammaproteobacteria; order Burkholderiales; family Burkholderiaceae_D; genus JAFCUW01. The sequence continues at coordinate 5,840 of JBJMVV010000350.1, read as the reverse complement.
CTCAAACGGCGTGCGCACCCATTCGCAGTCGATTTTGCCGATGGTGCAGGAACTGCTGACCGAGGCAGGCATCGCGCTGGCCGATTGCGACGCCATTGCTTTCGGCGCCGGGCCCGGCTCCTTCACGGGCGTGCGCACCGCCACCGGCGTGGCCCAGGGCCTGGCCTTCGGCGCGAAGCTGCCGGTGGTGCCTGTCGTGACCCTGGCGGCGATGGCGCAAAGCTGTGCCGAGGCGACCGGCGCCACCGAAGTGCTGGCCGTGCTGGACGCGCGCATGGGCGAAGTCTACTGGGCGCGTTATCGCCGCGGCGCCGATGGCTGGAGCGTGCTCGATGCGCCTGCGCTGGCCGCGCCCGAGGCCGTGCCCGCGCCCGGCTCCGCGCGCGCTTGCGGCAATGGCTACAGCGCCTATCCGGCCATCGCCGGCAGCGCTGACGCCTTGGCCGACATCATGCCCCACGCCGGTGCGGTGGCCCAACTGGCGGCGCTGGAACTGGCCGCCGGCCGCACGGTGACGGCAGCCGAGGCCCAGCCCCTTTATCTGCGTAACAAGATCGCGTTCACCAGTGCCGAGCGCAAGGTCATCAACGAGGACAAGGCCGCGGCGCTGACGGCTGCGCGCTCATGACGGCCGTGCTGCAAGACGCTGCGGTGTTCGAGACATACGCCTACGCGCCGATGGTGGTGGCGGACCTCGACGAGGTGATGGCGATCGAGGAGGCCGTCTATCCCCATCCCTGGACGCGGGGGAATTTCGTCGACTCGCTGGCCTCGGGGTACAGCGCCTGGACCCTGCGCGACGGGGCGGAACTTGCCGGCTACTTCCTGCTGATGGAAGTGGTGGATGAAGCCCACCTGCTCAACGTGTCGGTGGTGGCAGGGCGCCAGCGCCAGGGCCTGGGGCGCTACCTGCTCGACAAGGTTGCTGCCTGCGCGCGCGGCCTGGGCGCCAGTTCCATTTTGCTGGAAGTGCGGCCTTCGAACGAGCGGGCGCTGGCCGTCTACCTGCGCTATGGTTTTATTGAAATCGGCCGGCGCAAGAATTATTATCCGGCCCATCACGGCCTGCGCGAAGAGGCCATCGTCATGAGGTGCACGCTGTGAGCGCAGACCAGGACAACACGGCGCAGTTCAGCGCCCGCGATGCGGCTTTTCTGGCCGAGATGGGGATAGCGCCCCTGTGGCACGCGCGCGCGGAAGCGGTGACGATCGAAGCGGCGCCGGTGCTTGATGCGCCGGTGCAGGAAGCCCCGCCAGCGGCGGCCGGCACCGAACCAGACCTGGGCCAGATGGACTGGCGCGGTCTCAATGAAGCCATCGCCCAGTGCGCGCGTTGCGGCTGCAAGGACGGCCGCAAAGCCGTGCTGGGCGACGGCGCGCGGTCGGCCGTCTGGATGGTCGCCGCCGGCGCCACCACCAGCGCTGACGAGGCCGAGCGCACGCCGCTGGCGGGCGCGCCCGGCAAGCTGTTATCGAACATGCTGGCCGCCGTGCAGCTCTCGCGTGAGGAAAACGTCTACGTGACGAACCTGGTCAAATGCCGTCCCGTCAGCGCCAACGGCGGTGAGCGCGCGCCGACGGCCGACGAGGTGGCGGCCTGCCGGCCGTTTGTGGAACGCGAACTGGCGCTGTGCGGCGCCAGTGTCGTCCTCACGCTCGGCCAGGTGGCGACCAATGCGCTGCTGGCCCAGCCGCAGCAGCAGGCTCTGGCTGATTCGCGCGGCGCCGTCCACGCTTTTAATGACGCGGCGCTGGTGGCCACCCTGCATCCGGGCGAACTGCTGCGGCGCGGGTCCGACAAGGCGCTGGCCTGGGGCGACCTGTGCCTGGCCCGTTCCAGCCATGGACAGCCGCGCTGACGAAAGCGCAGCTTTGATGGGTGGCGCGGCAGTGCCGGCGCTCTCGTGCCAGGCCGTGTACGCCCAGCGCTGGGGCCATCTGCACAATCCCCATGTGCGCGCCCTGGCCTGGCTGCTCGATGCGCCCGACCTGCTCGATGCCGCGGCCCCCGACTGGGCCGGCCAGCTCGCCGCACCCACGGTCGTCACCCCCGCGCTGCGCGACTGGCTGGGCAAGCTCGATCGCGACAGCGCGCCCTTGCTGGCCGCGCTCGGCGAGCGCCCCTTCACCCGGCTTGGCCTGTATGCGGAAAAGCTGATGGCGTTTTTCTATGCGGCCCAGGGACGCCTGGTAGCGCACGGCCTGCAGGTGCGCGCCAGCCGCAACGACACGGTGGGCGAATTCGATTTTCTGCTCGAAGATGCGGGCGGCGCGATCGAAGGCGTCGAGCACATTGAACTGGCCACCAAATTCTATCTGCTGGAAGGCGAAGCGCCCGACCGCTTCGACACCCTGGTCGGCCCCAACCTGGCCGACAGCCTGGGCGCGAAGATGCGCAAGATCGTCGGCAAGCAGCTTACCCTGTCGCAGCATCCGGCCGCCCAGGCGCTCTTGAGCCGCCCGGTGCTGCGGGCGCGGGCGCTGGTCAAGGGCTGGCTGTTTTATCCTGCCGTGCACCCGCCGCTGATGGCGGGCATCGCGCCCGGCCACTGCCGCGGCTTCTGGCGCCCGCTGCAAACGGTGGCGCAGTTGTCGGCGCCGGCATGGGTGATCCTGCCCCGCCTGCAATGGCTGGCGCCTTACCGGCTCGATCCGGCCCAGGTGAAGGAGGGAGAGGGGGAGGGCGTCACCGTGTTCGATGCAAGTGGACTGGCGCAGGCCATCGCGGCCGTGTTCGAGAAAACCCGCGCGCCCGTGCTGGTGGCGTCAATGCGCGCTGGCGAGTCCGGTGAACTGGTGGAAGAGAGCCGGGGCTTCATCGTGCCCGACGACTGGCAGGCAAAAGCCGCCATTCGGCTGCGGCCTTAGACTCTGTTAATGCTTGTGTTCGCCGATCAGGGCCAGCGAATCATGCTCGGCCTGGTTGGCGGCGTGCCTGCGCTTGATCAGCCACATGGTGCCGGCGACCGAGAAGCCGAACAGGACGATGATGACGTTCAGGTCGAGGTTCAGTGAAATCATGATGGCGTAGACGGCCAGCATGGTCAGGATCGACAGGTTTTCATTGAAGTTCTGCACGGCGATGGAGTGGCCTGCGCTCATCAGGACGTGGCCGCGGTGCTGCAGCAGGGCATTCATCGGCACCACAAAGAAGCCGGACAACACGCCGATCAGGATCAGCAGGGGATAGGCCAGGGCGACCGATTTGACCAGGGTCATGCCCATCACGATGACGCCCATGGCGATGCCGAGCGGGATCACGGAAAGCGACTTGCGCAGTGGCACCAGGCGGGCGGAAGCGGCAGCGCCCAGCGCAATGCCCACCGCGACCACGCCGACCAGGCTGGTGGCTTTTTCATAAGGCATGCCCAGCGACTTTTCCGCCCACTTCAGCACGATCAGCTGCAAGGTGGCGCCGGCGCCCCAGAACAAGGTCGTCACGGCCAGCGAAATCTGGCCCAGCTTGTCTTTCCACAAGGTGGCCGAGCAGTTGGCGAAGTCGGCGATCAGGCGAACGGGATTGCGTTCCTGGTGGGCATACACGGCGCCCGTCAAGGGGATGCGCACATTGAACAGTGTGGCGGCAATATAAATGCCGACCACCACGCACAGGGCCGCTTCGCTGGGGGTGTCGATGCCGGTGTCGATGTAGGGGACGTCCAGGCCCAGCAGGAATTGCGAGGTGCGGTGCGCCACCAGCAGGCCGCCCAGCACAGTGCCGAAAATGATGGAGCTGACGGTCAGGCCTTCGATCCAGCCGTTGGCGGCGACGAGTTTCTCGGGAGGCAACAACTCAGTGAGAATGCCGTACTTGGCGGGCGAATACACGGCCGCGCCGAAGCCCACGACGGCGTAGGCCACCAGCGGGTGGACGTGGACGAAGATGAGCAGGCAGCCGCCAATCTTGATGAGATTGGCAATGAACATCACTCTTCCCTTGGGCAGGGCGTCGGCGAAGGCGCCCACGAAGGCGGCCAACAGCACGTAAAAGAGCACGAATGACAATTTCAGCAACGGCGTCAGGGAGGCCGGGGCTTTCATCGAGGTCAGCAAGTCAATGGCGACGAAAAACAGCGCATTGTCGGCCAACGACGAAAAAAACTGCGCCGCCATGATGGTATAAAAACCACGGTTCATTCGAGAATTTCAATAATCTGGTCTGGGTTGCTTTATACCATGAACAAGCTGGAAGCCAAAGAAAACCACCGTGCAGAAAGGCCTGCTCCAGTAAAATAGCCGCTTTGCACTAGTCATCATAATTATGCCCAGGCCGCTCAGCGCTACCATTCATATTGACTCGATGAAACACAACCTGGCCCGGGCCCGCGCATGCGCGCCGCAGGCCAAAATCTGGGCGGTCGTCAAGGCCAACGCCTACGGCCATGGCCTGGAGCGGGGGTTGCGCGGCTTTGCCGACGCCGATGGCCTGGCCTTGATCGAGACGGAAAACGCGGTGCGCCTGCGTGAACTGGGCTGGACCAAGCCGATCCTGCTGCTTGAGGGCATTTTTGAGGCCGATGACGTCCCCTTGCTCTGCGAGCACCAGTTCAATAGCACCGTGCACTGTATTGAACAGATCAAAATGCTCGAATACACGCGCTTCATCAATCCCATCGATGTCCACCTGAAGATGAACACCGGCATGAACCGGCTTGGATTCCGCCCGGAAGACTATGCGGCGGCCCATGCCCGCCTGGCCGCCATCCCCGGCATCCGCAATATCACCCTGATGACCCACTTCGCCAACGCGGATGAGCTGGACAACCCGCTGCTGTCGGTGCGCGAACAGGTGCGCCGTTTTCAGCTGGGCGCGGCCGGCCTGCCCGGTGAACGCAGCCTGTCCAACTCGGGCGGGGTGCTGCAACAGGCGCAACTGTCCGAAGCTCTGGCGAACGACTGGGTGCGCCCCGGCATCATGCTGTACGGCGGCACCCCGGGCGGCCCGTCGGCGGCCGATTACAAATTGCGTCCCACCATGACCCTGGCCTCCGAAATCATCGGCATCCAGCAACTGCAGGCGGGCGACACGGTCGGCTACGGCAGCAGCTTCCAGGCCGCAGCGCCGATGCTGGTGGGCGTCGTCGCCTGCGGTTACGCGGACGGCTACCCCCGCCACGCCCCGCACGGCACGCCGGTACTGGTCGATGGCGTACGCACCCGCCTGGTCGGCCGGGTTTCGATGGACATGATGACGGTCGACCTGACCCCGATCGCCAACGCCCGCGTGGGCAGCAGGGTGGTGCTGTGGGGCGACGGCTTGCCGGTGGACGAGGTGGCGGCCGCCGCCGGCACCATTGGATACGAGCTGATGTGCGCGCTGGCGCCGCGGGTGCGGGTGCGCGAGGGGCTGCTGGGGCAGGTGGCCTAAGTTGTCTTGGCTTGGGGCGCCTCGGCCGGGGGCGGCAGCTCGAGCAAATGAAATAAAGCGGCGCGGGTGTCGGGATCGCGCGCCATCAGTACCAGCTCATCCTGCGAGAAGCGCTGCACGATGTGCTGGGGACAATTGAAGTCCAGCGCCTCGACCGTGATGACGCAGACTCGTTCGACCCGGGCCCGGTAACCGTCCATTTTGACCTTTGCCACCAGTTCCGCATCGTCCTTGGCATCGACCATTTTTGCCCGGCCCCAGATCTTGAGGCGGATGCGGCGGGCGAAATCCATCAGGATCAGCATGGTGCGCCCGTCGTTGTCGAGGTTGCCTGTCGAGACGTATTGACCGTTGCCGCGAAAGTCGGCAAACGCCAGCGTGGCCGCATCGATCACCTTCAGAAATCCCCGTGGACCACCCCGGTGCTGCACATAGGGCCAGCCCGTCTCGCCCACGCTGGCCATGAAAAACG
>JBJMVV010000349.1:0-3514 GCA_045810505.1 Massilia sp. | reverse complement strand
CTCGCGCCCCCAGGTGGCCGAGCAACTGGCACTACGTAATGTCGAAGGCCGGTTTCACAATGGCGTGCGCATCACCGACACGGCCGCCCTGGAATGCGCCAAGGAAGCCGCGGGCGAACTGCGTCTCGACATCGAAGCCGCCTTCAGCCAGGGCCTGCCGAATACCCCCATGTCGAATGCGGCCATCCGCATCATCTCGGGTAACTTCGTCACCGCCCGCCCGCTGGGTGTGATCGACGGCGTCGACCTCGAACTGACGGGCATTACCCGCAAGGTGGCCGCCGAGACGATTCACCCGATTCTCGCCACCGACAGCATCGTGCTGCTTTCGCCGCTGGGTTTTTCGCCCACCGGCGAAGTGTTCAATCTGACCATGGAAGACGTGGCCGTATCGGCGGCAATCGCCCTGCACGCCGACAAGCTCATTTTCATCAGCGAGACGCCGATGATGCGCGACGAAGCCAACGTGGAAATCCGCGAACTGTCCTCGCACCAGGCCGAGGCCGTGCTGCAGGCGGGCTTTTTGCCGTCCGACGCCGCCTACTACCTGCAGGAAGCCATCAAGGCCTGCAACAACGGCGTCGAGCGGGCCCACATCGTGCCGTTCGAGATGGACGGCTCGGCCATGCTCGAACTGTTCACCCACGATGGCGTGGGCACCATGATCACCTACGAAAACCTGGAAAGCCTGCGCAAGGCGAACATCGACGACGTCGGCGGCATCATCAAGCTGATCGAGCCGCTCGAGGCCGACGGCACCCTGGTCAAGCGGGGCCGCGAACTGATCGAGCGTGAAATCGACAACTTCTCCGTCATCGAGCACGATGGCGTCATTTTCGGCTGCGCCGCCCTCTACCCTTTCCCCGGCTCGAAAATGGCGGAAATGGCCTGCCTGACGGTGAACCCGGAAGTGCAGACCCAGGGCGACGGCGAACGGATCCTGCGCCACATGGAAAACCGCGCCCGCGCCGCCGGCTACAACCGGCTGTTCGTGCTGACCACGAGAACGTCGCACTGGTTCCAGAAACGGGGCTTTGTGCCCGCCACAGTAGAAGACCTGCCGAAGGACCGCCAGAAAATGTACAACTGGCAGCGCAAATCACAGATTCTGATTAAGTCTCTATAATCACGCTTTGCGAATTTTTGCACTCACGTTACCAGGAGAATTTCATGGCCCGCACTGTCCAATGCGTCAAACTCAACAAAGAAGCCGAAGGCCTGGATTTCCCACCGTATCCCGGTGAACTGGGCAAGAAGATCTACGAGTCCGTCTCGAAGGAAGCCTGGGCGGCCTGGCTCAAGCACCAGACCATGCTGGTCAACGAGAACCGCCTGAACCTGGCCGATCTGCGCGCCCGCAAATACCTGGCGACGCAGATGGAGAAGCACTTCTTCGGCGAAGGCGCCGATGCGGCCATGGGCTACGTGCCGCCGGCCGAGTAAGGCTTACATTGCCTTGCACTGGCGCAGTTCGCAGCGCGCAGTGAAGATTTTGCCGCTTTCGCACACCATCTTGTAGACCTCAACGGGACCGGCCGGCGTCATCAGCCCGGCCCCTTCCCGGCTCACGCAGCCCTGCTGCCGGCCCAGGCGCTCCACCGTCACCGACGATACGCCAGGGCGAAACGGCAGCGCCTCAATCGGCGCGCCATCGAGCGTGCGCAGACCAGTTTGTACCACCGGCGCCGGCGCCGCATTGCGCTCTGGCTGCGCCGGGGCTGGCCGCTTCAGCATGGCGCAGCCGGCCAGCGCGGCCAGCAGCGCCGCGACGATTATCCGCTTCATCGCCATCGCCTTAAAACGCCAGCGTCTTGACGCCGTCGCCGGCGCCGAGCAGGCACACGTCGGCGCCGCGCTGGGCGAACAGGCCCACGGCAACCACGCCGGGAATCTGGTTGATCTCGCGCTCGAGCGCCACCGGATCGCTGATCGACAGGCCCGCCACGTCGATGATCTCGCCGCCGTTATCGGTAATGAAGACGGCGTCGCTGCCCGCTTGCAGACGCAGCTTCGGCTGGCCGCCCAGCGCCAGCATGCGGCGCATGACGGCAGCGCGCGCCATCGGCAGCACTTCCACCGGCAGCGGAAAACGGCCGAGCGTCTCGACCAGCTTGGAGCCGTCGGCGATGCAGACAAATTTGGCGGACACGGAAGCGACGATTTTTTCGCGCGTGAGAGCGGCGCCGCCGCCCTTGATCATGGCGCCGCTTGCCGTGATTTCATCGGCGCCGTCAACGTAGACGGCAATCGCCGGCACGTCGTTCAGGTGGAACACTTCGATGCCGTGGCCGCGCAGGCGCGCCGCGGTGGCTTCCGACGAGGCCACGGCGCCCTTGATGCGGTGCTTGATTCTGGCCAGTTCGTCGATGAAGAAATTGGCGGTGGAGCCGGTGCCCACGCCGATGATTTCGCCCTCGACAACGTAAGCGATGGCGGCGGCCGCAACGGCCTGTTTGAGTTCATCCTGGGTCATGGTGCGCGCATAAAAGTCAAAAGTGCCGCCATTTTAACGGATCGCCCGTGGCGAAACGGCAAGGCAAAGGCTCTTTTTTTTGGCCTGCGGCAATAGCTCATCCGCGCCAGCGCAAACCATCTTACTTTTGGGCAAAACTTTTCTTGCACCGGTGGCAGAATGGTCTGGCCTACCGCAACCACAGGAAGAAGCCATGTCCCCTGCCAAAACCGTTCTCGTCGTCGATGACAGCCGCGTGTCGCGTCTTCTGGCCCGCCAGTTCATCCTGGCGCGCCGCTGCTTCTGGCACGTCGAGGAAGCGGCCAGCGGCGAGGAGGCGATCGCCCGCGTGCAGGCGCAGCCGGGGGCGTCGGGTGCATCGGGCGCGGTGCTGCCGGACCTGATCCTGCTCGACGTGAACATGCCGGGCATGGGCGGCGTGGCCGCCGCCAGCCGCCTGCGCGAACTGTGCCCCGACGCCCACATCTCGCTGGTGACGGCCAATGTGCAGGCGGCGACGCGGCGCCGCGCGGCCGAAATGGGCATCGGCTTTCTGGCCAAGCCGATGACGGAAGCGCGCATCGCGGCGCTGCTCGACGCCCTTGCCTGATGACGCCATTGCTACCCACGCCGGCCGGCGAGACGCTTGACGCCTTGCAGCACGACGCCCTGGTCGAACTATTCAATATCGGCGTGGGCCGGGCTGCCAATGCGCTCGGCGAAATCGTCGGCGAAGAGGTGACGATGTCGGTGCCCACCATCCGCTTCCTGCCGCGCGCGCAGGCCCGCAGCCTGCTCGCCAGCAGCAGCGCCGGCGAAGCGCGCGTGTGCGGCGTGCGCCAGCACTACGATGGTGGCTTTCGCACCGAGGCGATCATCATGTTCGCCGAGGACGCCTGCCTCGACCTGGTACGCCTGATGGTGGGCGATGCCGTGCCGGCCGATGAACTGACGGCGATGGAGCAGGAGGCGATGGGAGAAATCGGCAACATCGTCCTCAACTCCTGCCTGGGCACCCTGGCCGACCTGCTCGAGCAGGAACTGTGCGGCTCGCTGCCGGTG
>JBJMVV010000348.1:0-2955 GCA_045810505.1 Massilia sp. | reverse complement strand
GGCGCTCCTTGGCGGCGTCGTATTCGGCGTTTTCGGACAGGTCGCCGTGCGAACGGGCTTCGGCGATGGCGTCGATCACGGTGCGGCGCTCTTTGGTTTTCAACTGGTGCAGTTCTTCCTTGAGAAGTTCGGCGCCGTATTTTGTCAATGGAACGGTTGTGTTCATGTGCGTCTGCTTTTTCTGATGAATGGTCGTACCAAAAATTGAAAACCACAGAAACACGCGGTGGGACCGCGCCTTTCTGTGGTTTAGAACAGGTACTGCTTGGGGCTTAGTTTAGTGTTTTATGCAGCCCTTGTAAATCATAGACATGCAACTCGTTCAGATGGCGCATGCCCTCGACGGCCGCTTCCGCACCGGCAATTGTGGTGTAAGTGACCACGCGGGCGGCCAGGGCCGAGGTACGAATGGTACGCGAATCGACGATGGCGCTGCGTTTTTCTTCGACCGTGTTGACGACCAGGGTGATCTCGTGATTCTTGATCATGTCGACCACGTGCGGCCGCCCTTCCAGCACCTTGTTCACCGCCGTCACGGGAATGCCGGCCGCGGCGATCACGGCAGCCGTGCCCTTGGTCGCCACCAGCTGGAAGCCCAGTTCCACCAGGTTCTTCGCCACCACCACCGTGCGCGGCTTGTCGGACGCTTTCACGGACAGGAATACCTTGCCCGATTCCGGCAGCTTGATGCCGGCGCCCAGTTGCGATTTGACGAAGGCTTCGCCGAAGGTCATGCCCACGCCCATCACTTCACCGGTCGACTTCATCTCGGGGCCGAGAATCGTGTCGACGCCAGGGAATTTGACGAAGGGGAACACGGCTTCCTTGACGCTGTAGAACGGCGGCACCACTTCTTTGGTGATGCCCTGCTGTGCCAGGGTCTGGCCGACCATGCAGCGCGCGGCGATTTTCGCCAGTTGCAGGCCGGTCGCTTTCGACACGAAAGGCACGGTGCGCGACGCACGGGGGTTCACTTCCAGCACAAACACGGTATCGACCATCACGCCGTCCACTTCACGCTTTTGAATCGCGAACTGCACGTTCATCAGGCCGACCACATTCAAGCCCTTGGCCATCAGGGAAGTCTGGCGTTTCAATTCGTCGATGGTCTCATCCGACAGCGAATACGGCGGCAGGGAGCAGGCCGAATCGCCCGAGTGGACGCCAGCTTGCTCGATGTGTTCCATCACGCCGCCGATAAAGGTGGTCTCGCCGTCGGAAATGCAGTCGACGTCGCACTCGATGGCGTCGTTGAGGAAGCGGTCCAGCAATACCGGGGAATCGTTCGACACCTTGACCGCTTCGCGCATATAGCGTTCCAGGTCGCGCTGCTCGTGGACGATTTCCATGGCGCGGCCACCCAGCACATAGGACGGGCGCACCACCAGGGGATAGCCGATTTCCTGGGCCAGGGCCAGCGCTTCCGATTCGGTGCGGGCGGTGCGGTTGGGCGGCTGGCGCAATTCCAGTTTTTGCAGCAATTGCTGGAAACGCTCGCGGTCTTCGGCCGCATCGATCATGTCGGGCGAGGTGCCGATAATCGGTACGCCATTTTTTTCCAGGTCCAGGGCCAGTTTCAAAGGCGTCTGGCCGCCGTACTGGACGATCACGCCGACGGGCTTTTCCAGCGCGACGATTTCCAGCACGTCTTCCAGGGTCAGCGACTCGAAATACAGGCGGTCTGAGGTGTCGTAATCGGTCGAGACGGTCTCGGGATTGCAGTTGACCATGATGGTCTCGTAACCGTCTTCGCGCATTGCCAGCGCGGCGTGCACGCAGCAGTAATCGAATTCGATACCCTGGCCGATACGGTTCGGGCCACCGCCCAGCACCATGATCTTCTTTTTATCGGTCGGATTCGATTCGCACTCTTCCTCATACGTCGAATACATATACGCCGTGTTGGTGGCAAATTCGGCCGCGCAGGTATCGACCCGTTTGTAGACGGGACGGATGCCCATTGCGTGGCGGCGTTCGCGCACTTCGGTGTCGGTGACGTGCAGCAGGAAAGCGAGGCGGCGGTCCGAAAAGCCCTTTTGCTTCAATTTGTACAGCATCGGCTTGTCGAGCGCGTCGAGACTCTGGTGATCCAGCCACAATTCGATGTCGACGATTTCCTTGATCTGGATGAGGAACCAGGGATCGATGTGCGTCAGCGCATGCACTTCTTCCAAGGTAAAACCCTGGGCAAAAGCGTCGCCCACGTACCAGATACGGTCCGGGCCCGGTTCGCCCAATTCTTCCTCGATGGTTTCGCGGTCGCGCGTTTTTTCATTCAAGCCGTCCACGCCCACCTCCAGGCCGCGCAGGGCTTTCTGGAACGATTCCTGGAAGGTGCGGCCAATTGCCATGACTTCACCGACGGACTTCATCTGGGTGGTCAAATGCTGGTCCGCGGCGGGGAATTTCTCGAACGTGAAACGGGGAATCTTGACGACCACATAATCGATGGCCGGCTCAAAACTGGCAGGCGTGGCGCCGCCCGTGATTTCGTTGCGCAGTTCATCCAGGGTAAAGCCGACCGCCAGTTTGGCCGCCACTTTCGCGATCGGGAAACCGGTGGCTTTCGAGGCCAGCGCGGAAGAACGCGAAACGCGCGGATTCATTTCGATCACGATCATGCGGCCATCCGCCGGATTGATCGCGAACTGCACGTTCGAACCGCCCGTGTCGACGCCAATCTCGCGCAATACCGCCAGCGAGGCGTTGCGCATGATCTGGTATTCCTTGTCCGTCAGGGTTTGCGCAGGGGCGACGGTAATCGAGTCGCCCGTGTGCACGCCCATCGGGTCGAGGTTTTCAATCGAGCAGATGATGATGCAGTTGTCGGCCTTGTCGCGCACGACCTCCATCTCGTACTCTTTCCAGCCAATCAGCGATTCTTCAATCAGCAGTTCGGTGGTGGGCGACGCTTCCAGGCCGCGCTTGCAGATGGTTTCGAATTCTTCTTCGTTG
>JBJMVV010000347.1:0-26496 GCA_045810505.1 Massilia sp. | reverse complement strand
TGCGCCAGGTGGCATCGAGCACGACGAGACGCTGCTGCGACGCCGGTACCACTGTCGCGCCATCGCCATCGTCGTCGCCATCGGCCGGATACAGCAGCACCGGCGTGCGCCCGTCCGCGTGCAGCTGCAGGAACAGTTCGGCGGGATCAAATTGCTCGCCCGTCAGCATCACGCTGCCGGGCAGGCACAGGTGTAGCAGGCGCGCGCTGCCCTTGGCATTGGCCACTTCAAGGGGATGTTGCAGGATCAGGACGCTGGCGCTGGTGGCCACGGGCGCGATCCAGCGGCAGATACAGGTGCGCTGCGGGCGCAGGCAGGTGGGACAGGCAGGACGGCGAAACGGAAGGGACATCATCGGCGCCAGCATACGGGCTGGCGCCGGTTCAGGCAATGTGGACGGGCTTAAAACCGGGTTTAAAACTCCTCCCACTCGTCCTTGGCGCTGGCAGGCACGGCCTGGCGCGGCGCCGGCGCCGATTTGGAGGCAGGCGCAGCCATTGCCGCGCGCGCGGGACGGACCAGCGCTGGCCGGGCCGCGGCGGCCGGGGCAGCGGTGGCGGCGGCAGCGACAGCGCGCGCTGCAACCGGGCGTGGCGCAGCCTGCATATCGAGCTTGAACACGCCCACCACTTCGGTCAGGCGGGCGGCCTGTTCCTGCATGGAAGCTGCCGCGGCGGCGGCTTCCTCGACCAGCGCGGCGTTCTGCTGGGTCACCGAATCCATCTGGGTGATGGCCATGTTGACCTGCTCGATGCCTTCGCGCTGCTCGTCGCTGGCGGTGGTGATTTCGTTCATGATGTCGGTGACGCGGGTGATGCTGGCCACCACTTCGTCCATGGTCTTGCCGGCCTGGTCGACCAGGCGCGAACCGGCGTCGACCTTTTCGACGGAGTCGCCGATCAGGGTCTTGATTTCCTTGGCGGCGGCAGCCGAGCGCTGGGCCAGGTTGCGCACTTCGGATGCCACCACGGCAAAGCCGCGGCCCTGTTCACCGGCCCGGGCCGCTTCGACGGCGGCGTTCAGGGCCAGGATGTTGGTCTGAAAGGCGATGCCATCGATCACGCTGATGATATCGACAATCTTGCGGGCAGAATCGTTGATCGAGCCCATGGTCGAGACCACTTCGTAGACCACCGCGCCGCCGCGGCTGGCAACTTCCGAGGCGGTAATCGCCAACTGGTTGGCCTGGCGGGCATTGTCCGCATTGAATTTCACGGTCGAGGTCAGTTCTTCCATCGACGATGCGGTCTCTTCCAGCGCGCTGGCCTGCTGTTCAGTACGGGCCGACAGGTCCATATTGCCGACCGCGATTTCGCTCGATGCCGTGCCGATCGTCTCGGTGCCCTGGCGCACTTCGCCAACGATGCGCACCAGGCTGTCGTTCATCATTTTGAGCGCCCCCATCAGCTTGCCTGTTTCATCGGCGCTGTCGACACTGATCACGCTGGTCAGGTCGCCCGAGGACACCGTCTCGGCCACCCGCACCGCTTCGCGCAGGGGCACCGTGATGGCGCGGGTGATCCGGAAAGCGAAGACGATACCGAGCAGCACGGCGATCACACTGACCGTGGTCAGCATGGTGCGTGCGCTTTCATACTGGGTGCGGATGGCAGCGGCGGTGGCGTCGACTTCAGCGCGTTGCGCCGTCGCCATTTTCGCCAGCGCGGCCAGGTAGGCGGTGCGCTTGACCACCATCTCGCTGCTGTAGATCTGTTTGGCGGCCTCGGCGTTGCCAGCGTTCTTTTCCTTGAAGACGGCAGCGCGCGCGGCGGTGTAGCTGGCGCGGGTGCTCAGCACTTCTTCCAGGCGGGCTTTTTCAGCCGGCTGGTCGAGTACTTGCTTGAGCTTTTCCTGGATCTCGGTGGCGCGCGCGGACGAGGACTTCATCTGGCCTTCGACGCTGGCCTGGTCGGCCGCTTCGACCGCCAGGTAGGCGGCCGTACTGCGGGCGGCGTTGACTTCAACCACCTGCTGCCATTCGTCGATCAGGCGCTCGTTGCGCACCTGGTCGCGCACCAGATCGTCCGTCATGATGCTCGCACTGTGCATGCGCAGGCTGGCGAACACGCTGACCGCAACCAGCAACACGAGCACGACTGCAAAGCCGAGCGACAGACGGACGCCGATATTAAGATTTTTCATTGTGAAATTTAGTGTTGCCGGGAAACTTTATCCTAGCAGGAAAAACCCGTTTTGCACCAAATTATTGCAATCTATCAAGGCTTTTGCGCCACAATGAAGCTCGATTGTCAATAAATGATTTATCTAGTTTGCAAACTTGATTGCCAGCCACCTCCAAGTGCGCGAAACAGGTCCACCCGCGCTGACAAGGCGGCCGTGCGCAGTTGCAGTACCGCCTGGTCGGTGGCGAAGGCGTTGCGCTGGGCGTCGAGCTCTTCCAGGTAGGAGGCGTAACCGTTGGCGTAGCGGCGGTGCGCCACCCGCAGCACTTCGGCGGCGGCCTGCTGGCGCAGCACCGTTTCGGCCAGCTGGGCGTCGATGCGCGCCACGGCGCTCAAGGCGTTGTCGGCGTCGGCAAAGGCGTTGCGCACCACGGTTTCATAGCCGAGGATGGCACGGTCGCGCAGCGAGGCGGAGATATCGGCCTGGGCCTGCAACCGGCCGCCCTCGAAGATGGGGGCGAGCACGCTGCCGCCCACGCCCCACAGCAGAAAAGGTGCGTTGAGCAATTGCGTCAGTGAATAGGCTTGCAGGCCGGTGGAGGCATTCAGGCGGATGGTGGGCAGCATCTGGTCGCGCGCGGCAGCCAGGCTGGCGTCGGCGGCGACCACGGTCAGTTCAGCCTGGACGATATCGGGCCGGCGGCGCAGCAGGCTCGACGGCAGGCCGGGCGCGATGGCCGGCACACTCAACTGGTCGAACGGCAGGCCGCGCGCGATGGCCGCAGTGGGCACACCCGGGGTGCTGCCGATCAGCACGGCCAGCGCGTTTTCCTGCTGGCCGATGCTGCGTTCCAATTGCGGCACGGCGGCCGCAGTGGCGTGGTATTCGGCCTGGGCCTGGGCCCAGTCCAGCCGCGATGTATAGCCCACCTCGAACTGGCGCTTGGCCAGGGCGAGCGAACGTTCACGCGAGGCCAGCGTCTCGCGCGCCAGCGCCAGCTGGGCGTCCAGCCCCCGCAAATTGAGGTAGCCGGAGGCCGTGTTGGCCGCCACCGACAGGGCCGTGGCCGCCGCCAGCGCCTCTTGCGCGCGCAAGTCGGCCCTGGCCGCTGCGGTCGCGTTGGCCAGTTTGCCGAAGAGGTCGACTTCGTAACTGGCCTGCAGATTACCGCCCAGCGAAGTCGCTTCCACTGGCACGCCAAGCCCGCCGATGGCGCGGGCGCGCCCTGGCGACAGGTTGGCGGTGAGGCTCGGCTCGCGGGCGCTGTCAGCGACGCGGATGCGGGCCTGGAATTCCTGCAGGCGCGAAATGGCCACCCGCACGTCGCCATTTCTGGCCAGGGCGCGGTGCACCAGGTCCGCCAGCACCGGGTCGCCAAAGGCGCGCCATACCAGCGTTTCCGGCGCCGCGGCCGCGGCTGGCGGCGTGGCAGCCGCGCTGGCGCCCGCCTCCGCTTCGCCATGATCTCGCCAGCCCGTGGGCAATTCCAGCGTGGGCGCCGGCGGCGGCGCCGTCTGCAGCGGGCTGCAGCCGGCAAGCGCGAGCAGGCTGATCAACAAAAGCGGCGCGGTCCTCATGGCCGTGCGCCGCCGCTGGCAGTGTCGATATTCGCCACCACCGACATGCCGGGCCGCAGCCGGGCCGCCAGCGCCTGGCCGGGGTCGATGCTGATGCGCACTGGAATGCGTTGGGCGATTTTGACGTAATTGCCGGTGGCATTGTCGGGCGCTAGCACGGAAAACTCCGAGCCGGTGGCCGGCGAAATCCGCTCGACGTGGCCGCGCAGTTTGGCGTTGTCGAGCGCGTCGACGCTGAACACGGCCGCCTGGCCGACGGCGACGTGGGCCATCTGAGTTTCTTTCATGTTGGCGATCACCCACAGCTGGTTCGGCACCAGCGCCGTCACCTGGGCGCCGGCATTGACGTACGCGCCCAGGCGCACCGTCACCTGGCCCAGCTGGCCATCGGTGGGCGCCACCACGCGGGTGTTGGACAGGTCGATCTCGGCCAGTTGCAGGGTGGCCTCGGCGTTGGCAACGGCAGCTTCCAGCGAGCCGCGGTTGACCGTCACCGTTTGCAGGCCCTGGCGGGCGATGTCGAGCGCTGCCCGCGCCTGCGCACCGCCGGCGATGCTCTGGGCGGCGGCGGCGCGGGTCTGGTCGCGCTCGCGCGCGGACAGGCTGCCGTCGGCCGCCAGCTCTTCGACCCGGCGCTCGTCGGCCGCCGCCCGTGCCACCTGTGCGGCTGCGTTCGCCACGACCGCTTCGCCCTGGCGGATGTTGGCCTGGGCGCTGCTGCGGGCATTGACGAAATTGTCCAGCGCCGTTTTTGCCGCCGCCACCTGCGCCCTGCCCTGGTCGACACGCTGGTGATAAATACGGTCATCGATGCGCATGATCAGGGCATCCTTGCGGATCGGCTGGAAATCCTGCACCGCCACTTCCACCACGTAGCCGGACAGCTGGGGACTGATGATCGTCACCTGCCCCCGCACCAGCGCGTTTTCCGTGCTCTCGATGGTGCTGTGAAATGGCGGCAGATTCCAGGCGTACAGCACCACCAGCACGCCGGCGAGGGCAATGC
The DNA here is from genome assembly GCA_045810505.1 of Massilia sp. Taxonomy (GTDB): domain Bacteria; phylum Pseudomonadota; class Gammaproteobacteria; order Burkholderiales; family Burkholderiaceae_D; genus JAFCUW01. The sequence goes on along the minus strand of JBJMVV010000347.1, from coordinate 21,789 downwards.
CGCCAAACACGATGGCGCTGAGGATGATCTTGCGGCGTGGCCTGGTTTCGGGCACTGGTGCTTTCATGGCGGTCCTTTGAATTTTTTATGAATCTTTGACTTGTTCGATGGTGGTCGCAGGCGTGGGCGCCGGCGGTGGCGCAGGCGGCGGGCCATGCACTTTGCGCCACACCGCATGCAAAAAGATCCAGGTGGCGGTCGCCAGGGCAATGCAGGCAATGAGCAAAAATACATCGTTGTAGGCCAGCACATTGGCTTCCCGGGTGGCGCTCGCGCCGAGGCTGGCCAGGCTGCGCCCGGTCCGGGCGGCCGGATCGGGCAGCAATCGGCCATATGCGGCCGCGCCCGACTGTATCCTCGCCGCCACCAGCGGGTCGAGCTGACTGAGCTGTTCGACCAGCACGCTGGAATGGAATTTTTCGCGCACCGTCTGGAAGGTGCCCAGCGCGGCGGCGCCGATCAGGCCGCCAAGGTTCTGGCTCAGGCCGAACACCACGGAAAAGCTGATCAGGTTGGCGGGGTTGGCGATCACCCCGCCGATCAGGGCGATCACGGAGGGGCCGATGAACAAGGCGCCGCCGAACCCCAGCAGGGCCTGGCTCAAATACATCTGCTCGGGCCGGGTCAGGCTGGTGGCGCGCGAATCAAGAAACGCCCCCGCCGCCATGCACAGCAGCGCGATCACGACCGGCGCGGACAGGTGCTGCGCCGAGAGCGTCACTGCCGACAGCAGCACACCGGCAATACTGGCCACCAGCACGATCGCGAACAGGGTCGTCATCTGATCATTGTTCAGGCCCACCGCGCGCAGGTAGCCAACCGCACCCGTCCCCTGTTCGGACAGCACCACCCGGATCAGGATCATCGACAGCACCAGCCGCGCGATATCCCCGCTGGCCAGCCAGCGGGTGTTGAGCAGGGGCCGCGTGCGGTTGTGCTCGATGCAGATGGCGGCGGTGATGAGAATGATGGCGCCGGCCAGGGCCCAGCCAATCCAGGCCATATCGAACCACCATTGCAGGCGGCCGAAGGTCAGCACGGCGCACAGCAGCGCCATCCCCGGCGCGAACAGGCCGAAGGTGAGGAAATCGAGCTTTTCAAAGGCGCGGATACGGTCGCCGGGCGGCAGTTTGAGCAGCAGCACACAGCCCAGTGCGACCAGGCTCAGTCCCAGTTCGAACAGATACAGCCCGCGCCACTCGGCAAACTCGAGCAGCTCCGTTGAAAACACGTAGGCCAGCGGCAGTGCCAGCTGGGTCACCCCGACTGCCACCACGATGCCGCGCGGGCGGATGACTTTCGGGAAAGCCTGGAGGGTGTAATACAGGCCCAGGGTGGACAGTGCCGCGCCGGCCATGCCATGGGCGGCTCTGACCGCGATCGCCGACACAAAGTCGTGCACGAACAGGTGGGCAAAGGTCACCAGCGCATACAGGATGAGGAAAAACTCGGTGAACAGGCGCAGCCCGAACTGCTGGCGGAATTTCACCAGCAGCAGGTTCATCGACACATTGCTCATGATGTAGGCCGCCGGCAGCCACGCCACTTCGTTCGAGTAGGCCGCCAGACTGCCCTGCAGGGCGATCAGGTTGACCGTCACCAGCGCATTGCCGAGTCCGCCAGTAATATTCACCAGAATGCCGACCAGCAAAAAGCACACGCGCAGCCAGGGCGGGTGATTGGGCGTGGACGGCGATCCCGGCAGCAGCGGCTTCTCGTCGGGATCCCACTGGATGGGCTCGAACGTACTCATCTGACAAGCAGGCAAGCGCTCTCGGGCTTGGATCGGGGCATAGGCGGCGTATTCATGATTGTTCCGGATTTATTGTTCTGCTAACGCACGAAAAATTACTGCCCAGTATTGGCAATCGTGTATTGCTCTGGAAATTTTCCGTGCTTAGAATTAATTTGTTCCAGCCGGAAATTGTCTTCAGCAGGATTTATATCGTTATGGTCCGCGTCCTCCCCTCTGTTCGCAACATCACCCTTGGCTTCCTCGTCTGCCTGACCTTGTTGCCCAGCCTGGCCGCCGAACATGTGCAGTTGCTAGATTATCGCCTTAATGAGCAAATAATTCAGGTTCCTGCCGGGAAGAACGGTCGCGTCCATTTGCAAACCACCGTTTTTCGTCCGGACGGCCCGGGTCCCTTCCCGCTGGTGATCATCAACCACGGCAAGGACGCCGGCGCGCCCAGCCATCAGCCGCGTGACCGTTTCATCTACATGGCGACCGCTTTCGTCAAGCGCGGTTACGCCGTGATGGTGCCGATGCGGCGCGGCTTTGCCGGCTCCACCGGCCGCTACGTGGAATACGGCTGCAACATGACGGCCAACGGCCTCGGCCAGGCCAGCGACATCCGCGACACCATCGATTACGCCCAGCGCCTCGATTGGATCGACAGCGACCGCATCGTCGTCGCCGGCCAGTCCTACGGTGGACTGGCAACCATGGCATTAGGCTCCCAGGATCTGCCCGGCGTACGGGGTTTGATCAATTTTGCGGGGGGCCTGAAGGACAACGCCAACCGCTGCGACTGGGGCGCTGAGCTGGTCAAGGCCTTCGGCACGTATGGCAACAACGCTACCCTGCCGAGCCTGTGGATGTACGGCGAAAACGATTCCCTGTTCGGCCCTGAACTGGTCACCCACATGCACGATGCTTATGTGCGCGCAGGCGGTCAGGCGCGGCTGGTCGAATACGGCGCCTTCCGCCGCGATGCCCACGGCCTGATCGGCAGCCGCGAAGGCGAAAAAGTGTGGTGGAAGGAAACCGAACAATTTTTGCGCCGGATCGGCATGCCGACCCAGGAACTGTACGCGGTCGCGCCCGCCCCTGTCATGCCGAAAAGCGATTTCGCCACACTCGATGATGTCGAGGCCGTGCCCTTCCTGCACGAAGGGGGCCGGGTGGCCTATCGCGAATATCTGAGCAAACTGAGCCCGCGCGCCTTTGCGCTCGCCCCCAACGGCGCCTGGTGCTGGGCCGAAGATGGCGAGGAACCGGACGTGCGGGCGCTGGCGACGTGCGAGCAGAAAAGCGGACAGCGCTGCCGCCTCTATTCGGTCGACAACAACGTCGTCTGGCGTGACGACGAGCCACGCAAGCAGAGCACCATGATGCTGGCCGCCTCGGCCGCCAATGCGCCGGTCAAGGGTGGCACGCCGACGGTGGGCGGCAGTTCGGGCGACGGCAAGTAGGCGCTACGCGGCCGGCAGGCTTTGCTCCCATTGCGCCAGTTGCTCAATGGTCGCCGTCGCGCCGCCGCAGACGATCACCAGCACATTGCTGAAGCGGGCCAGCGCCTGGCCGTCATAGGCCACGGCCAGCGCCGCGCCGCACGCAGGCTCGACGACAACACGCTGGTCGGCGATAAAACGCCGGCAGGCTTCGACGGCGGCGCGATCACTGACGACGCGGCTTTCAATCGGATGCGCCCTGGATGCCGCGAACGCCGCCTGGGCCACCTTGCGCGCCCCCAGCGAGGTGGCGATGCTGGTGATGGCGGGCAATGTGACCGGCTCGTCCGCTGCCAGCGCGGCGGCATACGAGGCGGCGCCCGCCGTCTCCACCGCGATCACGGGCACGTCAATCCAGCCCTGCTGCCGCAAGCCTTCCACCACCCCGCACAGGAGGCCGCCGCCACCGACCGACAGCACCACTGCATCGGGCCGCAGGCCGCTGGCGGCCACCTCGGCAATCATGCTGGCATGGCCTTCCCATAACAGGGGATCATCGAAGGGGTGGATGAAGGCGGCGTCCGCGCCCAGCAGCGATTGCGCGTGCTCATTGGCCTCCTGAAACGAGGCGCCATGGACAACGATGTTGGCCTGTTCGCGCTGCAACAGCGCCAGCGCCCGCGCCGACACGGTCTCGGGCACGACCACCGTGACGGGCAAACCCAGCTTGCGGCCTGCGTAGGCGGCGGCAATGCCGGCATTGCCGCCGGACGAAGAGACGAAGCGGCGCGCGCCCCTGGCGGCGTAGACGGTGCAGGCGTGGCCGACCCCGCGATTCTTGAACGAGCCGGTCGGCTGCAGCGCTTCCATCTTGAGCCAGACAGTCTGCCCGGGGCCGGACATTGCGGGCGCTTCGAGCAAGGGGGTGGCGATGTGCAGTGGGCGGGTCTGGATGGCAGTCATGGTCAGAAAATCGGGTCGGGCGTGGTGGTCGGGGCGAACAGGTCGTGGGCGTCAAGGATGGCGTAGGCGATGTCGGGATGCTGGTCCAGGCAGCGGCGCACGGCGGCGGGAATGGCTTGCCGGGTCTTGCGGCACAGGCCAGGCAGGGGCTGCAACTCGATCAGGAAGCCGCGCACGGTCTTGACTTCGTTGGGGCCGGGCGCGATCGACAGGGTGATGCCGAGCAGTTCACGCATGCGCGCGCCGAGTTTGCGCAACTGCTCGTAGCTTTCCACCGCCTCGATGCGCGCCACCAGCTTTTTTTCTTCGTCGCGCGTGAGCATCAGGATGCGCCGGTCGGCGCCAGGCGCGTCCAGCCGCTCGCGCTCGCACACGCAGGCGCCGGGCGGGCACTCGGTGCGGATCGGAATGGAAACGGTCTGCTGCATCGCTGGACACCACCTGTGGACGGGGGAAAAATTTTACCATCCCCGGCGGTGCGGACGCGGTTTGCAAACATGCACCCGGCGGCACGAGGCCGCCGGGCAGGCTTGCATCGAACGGCGACATGGTACCGCTGCCAGCCTACAATGATGTTCCAGACGCCGCGTCGCTGGTGCACACGCGCGTGAAACTGCCGTCGCACGGCATGTGGATCGCCGAGCCTGCTCGATCAGCGCGGCAGTAGACGATCGAGCGGACGGGTGCGTCGATGGCGGACGGCATCGCGGGGCATGCTCTTCTCCAGAGGATGAGCAGGTATGACCGCGGGTTTGAAAGATGGTTCAGCCCGGACGCCTATTTAACGCCTAAAGCGCCAACAACAACGCCAGCGCGATGGCCGGCGTTGCGCTTGGCCGTGATGCCCGCTTACTTCGGCGTCATCTGCATGCGAACTTCGCCGCCAGGAAATTGGGCGCTGTGGACGTTCACGTACAGTTTGCCCGCCTTGTAGCTGGCGTACTGGGCTTCGGTCAGCTTGGCGCCGGCGGCGGGGGCGAAGGTGTTGGCGCCCGTTTTGGTAAATGGCACGATGACGGGACCATTGGCCCCGGGGCCAGCTTCGTGGATGTGGGCCGCCGTCGGGGTCATGCCCATCACTTCGACGGAACCGGTGACGGACATGTCGGCGCCCACCGCGATCATGCTCTTGCCGGTGGCCGTGGAGGTATTGGGCGGTACTTCCTGCGCGCCGCTGAGCATCATGCCGCCGGTTGCGTTCGACGGCGTCACGGCTGGCGTGCCGGCAGGGGTGGGTGTGGGATTGATCGCGGTCGCGCTCTTTTCCACGGCCATGGGCGCATCGCTGTCTTTTTTCATGGCGGAGCAGCCAGTGGTCATTACCAGCGCGCCGAGGGCGGCGATCCATGCTGCACGGACGGTATTGGTATTCTTTTTCATGCGTCGGTCTCCTGGAGGTGTATCAAACGACGGGACAATGGCGCAGAAAACGCCAATGCAATATCGATCAAAGCGATATTGGACACCGATATTACATCCGCGGTGCGGGAGCGCGCGCACCGTAGAGTGGCATTTGTGCAACAAAAGCGGGACAGCGCGGCGCTGCATGCAGTGCTGCCAGCGCCACCAATGCTGACAGCGCGCCGTGACGGGGGGCCCCGATGCGCGGCGGTGCTCCTCCCGGTCGACGAAATCGCCCAGTCAAAACGCCAGTTTGTTGCCGCGCTCCATTGCCGGGTTCGCCTGCGCGCATTGTTGCTAATATCACCATTTAGCCTGTTGCCGCCCCCATGTCCATTCTCTGGAGTTATCTGCGCCCCCACGGCCGGCTTGGCCTGCTGGCGCTGCTGCTGGCAGCGGCCAGCCAGATTCTTGCGCTGTGCGATCCCATTATCTTTGGCCGTATCGTCGACCGCTTCGGGCCCAACGCCGCCGTGGGCACCGAGGCCGAACTGGTGCATGGCGTGCTGCGCCTGCTGGCGCTGGCCATCGTCGTCGCGGTGCTGTCGCGCCTCGCCAAGGCGGTGCAGGAGTACGTGACGCGCTTGGTGGTGCAAAGGCTGGGCACGGCGATTTTCAATGACGGCTTGCGCCACCTGCTGCGCCTGGAGTACCAGGAATTCGAGGACCTGCGCAGCGGCGAAACGCTCTCGCTGCTGCAGAAAGTGCGGGCAGACAGCGAGCGGTTTATCAATGGCTTCATCAACACGGGCTTTGCCGCCGCTGTCGGGATCGGCTTCCTGGTGTGGTACGCCGTGACCAAGCACTGGCTGCTGGTGCCCGTGTTTCTGATCGGGGTGCTGGTGCTGGGCGGGCTGACGGGTTTGCTCAGCCGCGAAATCAAGAGCCAGCAGCGCTCCATCACCCGGGAAACCAACCGCAATTCGGGTTTTATCAGCGAGGCGCTGCGAAACATCGAACTGATCAAAAGCCTCGGCCTGACCTTCTTCGAGATTCGCCGCCTGCGCGCCCAGACCGACGCGATCTTTGCGCTGGAAATGCAGAAGGTCAAGCGCATCCGCCTGCTCTCTTTCTTGCAGGGCACTACCCTGAGCATGTTGAAACTGGCCGTGCTGTTCGCCCTGCTCTGGCTGATTTTCCGCAAGGTGCTCAGTAAGGGCGAGCTGATCGCCATGCAATTCATTGCTGTGGCGATTTTCGCCCCGCTCCAGGAACTGGGCAACATTATCCTGGCATGGCGCGAGGCGGAAGCGTCCCTGCTCAACTTTGCCGCCCTGATTGCCAAGCCGATCGAGCGGCGCCCGCCTGGCGCCGTCGATGTCGGCCCGATTGAAAGCGTCGCCTTCGAGCACGTGAGTTTTCGCCACCGGGACGGCCCCGACCTGGCCCTGGCCGATGTCTCCTTCAGTGTCAGGCTGGGTCAGACCATTGCCTTCGTCGGCCCTTCCGGCTCCGGCAAATCCACCCTGGTCAAACTGCTGGTGGGTCTGTACACGCCGGCGCAAGGCACGGTGCGCTACAACGACGTCTCGACCCGGGCGCTACGCTTTAACCTGGCGCGCCGGCAAATCGGCTTCGTGACCCAGGAAACCCATCTGTTTGCGGGCACCTTGCGGGAAAACATCCGCTTTGTGAAACCCGACGCCAGCGATGCGGAGATCATCGCCGCCATGAAGCAGGCGTCCTGCGCCTACCTGCTGGAAAAATCCGATGCGGGGCTAGACACCCTGATTGGCGAAATGGGCATGAAGCTCTCCGGCGGCGAGCGCCAGCGCCTGTCAATTGCGCGCGCGCTGATCCGCAAGCCACCCCTGCTCATTTTCGATGAGGCGACATCGGCGCTCGACTCGCTCACCGAGCAGCAGGTCAGCGCCACCGTGCGCGCCCTGTCTGCCGAGGGCGGACGGATCACCATCCTGATCGCGCACCGCCTGGCGACCATCCTGCATGCGGACACCATCTTCGTGCTGGAAAAAGGCCGCATTGTCGAGAGCGGTGGCCATGAAGCCCTGCTGGCGCAAAAGGGCTTGTATTACGCCATGTGGCGCCAGCAGATCGGCGAGCGGCCCGCCGCGCCGGCCGGCGAGTTGTAGCGCCGCGCCTGCTTGAAGACAGGCACGCCGCTTCATGCAGCAAACTCCAGTTGTCCCACCTGGCCGTAGGCATATTTATAGCCATAGTGGGACAGGCGCGGTTTGACGTCATTGAAAATCACCCCGGCTGGCACGATGCCCGCCTGGTTGAGCCGCTTGACCGATTCGGCGATTTCCCGCGCGGTGCTCACGCCGGCGCGCACGATCAGGAAAACCGCGCCCGCATGGTTGCCGATGACCAGGGGATCGGCCAGCGCCAGCACGGGGGGCGAATCGATCAGGACGATGTCGTACTGGTCGCGCAAGGCGTCGAGCAGGATGCCGACATCGACCTTGAGCATGAGATCTGGCCGTTGCGCCGCCAGGCTGCCGGTGGTGATGAGATCGAGATTGGGCACCACCTCGTGCAGCACCACCTGTTCGGGCGGCAGGGCGCCGCTGGCCGCTTCGCACAAACCGTGGCCGCGCGGCACATCGAAAGCGCGGTGCAGGCCGCCGTTGCGCACATCGGCATCAATCAGCAGGACCCGCTTGCCGCTGGCGGCCAGCACGGCGGCAAAATTGGCCGACACAAAGGATTTGCCGAGGCCGCTGGTGGGGCCGGCGAACATGACCACATTGTTTTGAAATTGCGGCATTGAAAAGCGCAGCGAGGCGCGGAAGCTGCGCAGCGCTTCGATGGCGCCATCGGTGGGGTCGTTGAGCGCCAGCAGGGGCGCGGTGCCGGTACGCGCGCTGCGCCGGGCCAGCCGCGCCTGCGACTGGCTGTGCGGAATACTCGCGTGCACCACCCGGGCGCCCAGCAACTCCTCGATCCGCAGGGGGTCTTCCAGGCCGCCGCCGAAATTTTTACGCAGCAGGACACCGCTCAGGCCCGTCAGCAGGCCGAGCAGTGCACCGATGGCCAGGATGGCCTTGCGGTGCGGCCGTACCGGTTCGTCGTCCACCACCGGTGCATCGACCATGCGCACGTTGCTGACCTTGCCCACCGAGACCACGCGCAATTGCTGGGCCGTGTTGGCCAGCGCCGTGTACAGGTCGGTGTTGACCTTGATCTCCCGGTTGAGCCTGCCCGCCTCCTGTTCCAGCAGCGGCAGCGATTTGATGTGCTCCGCGCTTTCCGCCAGCTGGTGGTCGATGTCGGCGATCTGGCCGGTGACGCTTTGCACCATGGGATGGTTGACGGTGAAGCGGGTCAGCAGCTCGGTGCGGCGCTGGACCAGCTCGTTGCGGCGGGTGCGCGAGGCGGCTGCCTGAGTCAGGCTGAGCCTGGCTTCTTCGGCAAAGTCCACCGTGCCGTTGCGATGACGAAATCCGTTGTAATCGCCCTCCGCCCGCTCCAGGTTGGCCTTGAGCTTGGGAAGCTGGGTATCCAGAAAGGCCAGGGTTTTTTCCGCTTCCTCGCTTTTGCGGCGGGTGTTCTGCGCCATGTATTGCTGGCCCATTTCCTGCAGGATGGCGTAGGCGGTTTCCGGATCGCCCGATTCAAGCTTGACTTCAATCACGCCGGACTGGCGCCCCTGCTCCGTGATGCTCAGTTCCCGCTGCAGCATGGTCGTGGCGGCCACCGTGGAGACGCGGCTGAGCACGAACTGCGCCCCTTGCTGTCCTTCCAGGTGGTCGACCACCAGCGCCAGCGGACCGTCGGCGGTATTTGCCTCCAGCAGTTCGCCGACCTGGCCCTTCACGTGCAGGCCGCTTTGCGCATCGCTCAATGCATAGGCGCCCGATCCCAGCGCGGTGAGCATCAGCTTGCGGCGAAACCAGGAGGGCGGCACGTCAAGCTGGCTGACCCCGATCGACTCGGCGCCCCAGACCATGCCGCCCCAGCCGAACAGGCCGGGTGTCGAGAGCCGGCCGGGCAGGACAATACGCATGAGCTTGCCAATCACGGGCACATAATTGGGTCGGGCGTCGATGGTCATGCGCAACCGTTCGACCGTAGCGCCCAGGACTGCGCGCGAACGCAGCAGTTCCATTTCCGCGCCCGCCGCCTTCTTGGTGTCGAACATGGCGGAGACGTCGTTGAGGGCATTGCGTGCATTGCCGGGGTTGGTTTCCTCCACATAGATGAGCATGCTTGCCTGGTAGACGGGCCGGGCCAGCACAGCGACCAGCACGGCGGCCAGAAAAACGGCCGTGAACAGCCCGGCGACCAGGCGCCAGTGGTCGCGCAGCATCTGGGCATAGACAGTGAACTCGGACTCGTCGTCCGGCATGGGCGGCGGCAGCGTCACACCAGGCGCGGCCAGGCGACGCTCGCGGTGGCGGTGGGGGTCGAGGGCGTTGGATGGATTCATGATGTTTTAGCCGAAAGCATATAAAAGGAGAAGTTGCTGGGGCGCCCGCCGTTAACAATTCAAGCACCCGCCAGCGCGGGTTTGCACGCGCGCCGGAGCCATGCCTCCACGCTAAGCGCATGGATTCTGCCGAGTTTGCGCTAGCACAAACGAACGTCCAGGGCGCTTGATTGCGGCAGTTATGCACAGTTGGATGCAGATCAGGCCGTTTTTATACGGATGAGCCCAAAAACGCGCCGACGTGTCGACCCTGCAATGTCCAGTTGGCAATACACAACAGCCCACCGCTGTGTGCGTCGCCGGATTGCGTTTCCGGCTAAAATGCTTTTCCCGCATTTTTCAGTCCCGTCCGCTGACTTTTAACGATGAGCCAGGCCCTACACGCCGCCGCCACCCTGGATCTGTCCAGCTGCGACCACGAGCCGATCCGCATTCCCGGCAGCATCCAGCCGCACGGTTTCCTGCTGTGTTTGTCGGCCGGCCTGGAAGTGCTGCAGGCCAGTGAGAACCTGGCCCGCATGAGCGGCGTCGAGGCCCTGCAGGCCATCGGCAAGCCGCTCGAAGACGTGGTCGGCGCCGCCGTGTGCGAGCTGCTCACCCCTTATCTGCATGGCGAAAGCATGGCCAGCCGGCCGGCCTATCTGGGTTCGGCGGCGCTGTCGAACGGCGCCTATTTCGATGTGCTGGGGCATGCCTGGGACGGCCTGTTGATCCTGGAATTCGAAGCCACCGACCGCCGCGCGCCGGCCGACTTCCGCCAACTGTTTCCGCTGGTGGGCGAATTCATGCAGAAGCTGCCCGGCGCCACCACCATCCAGGCCATGAGCACGCTGGCGGCGCGCCAGATCCGCGCCCTGACCGGCTTCGGCCGGGTGATGGTGTACCAGTTCGACCGCGACGGCCACGGCCACGTCATGGCCGAGTGCCGCGCCGATGATTATCCCTCCTACCTGGGTCAGCATTTTCCTGCGTCGGACATACCACGCCAGGCCAGAGAACTGTATAGGGTCAATCGGATTCGTCTGATCAGCGATGCCAATTACACGCCGTCGCGCATCGTGCCGCCCACCAATCCCCTCACGGGCGCGCCCAACGACCTGTCCTTTGCCGCCTTGCGCAGCGTCTCGCCGATCCACCTGCAGTACATGCGCAATATGGACACGCTGGCCTCGATGTCGGTGTCGGTGATGGTCAAGGGCGAGCTATGGGGCCTGATTTCCTGCCACAACGCCGAGCCGCGCGCCCTGCCCTTCGACAAGCGCAGCGCCTGCGAGCAACTGGGCCAGATCCTGTCGCTGTGCATTGAAACGCGTGAAGACGCCGATGACCTGCAGTTCCGGCTGGAGCTGCGCCGCATCATGGTGTCGATGCTGGCCGGCCTCACGCAGAGCGCCGATTTCATCGACAACATGAGCAATGTGTTTCCTGAACTGCTGCGCTTTGCGCGCGCGGGCGGGGTCGCCATCGTGGTCGATGATCGGGTCATCTGCCACGGCGACACCCCCGACGAGGCGCAGATCCGCGGCCTGGTCGACTGGCTGGGCGTGCACAGCCAGACCGACCTGTTCCACACCGATCACCTGTCCTCCCTGTATGGCGCCGCCGCCGATTTCATCCGCAGCGGCAGCGGCCTGCTGGCCATGCCGATCTCGCGCATCCACAAGCATTACCTGCTGTGGTTCCGTCCGGAACTGGTGCAGACGGTGGACTGGGCCGGCAATCCGCACGGCAAGGATGAAGCGGCGCGCCAGCAAAGCCAGCTCACGCCGCGCACCAGTTTTGCCAGTTGGCGCGAAACCATCCACGGCACCAGCGCGCCCTGGCACACGGGCGAAATCGAACTGGCGCTGGAATTTCGCAGCGCCCTGCTGGGTATTGCGCTCGAGCGCGCCGAGCAGATGGCGGAACTGGCCGAGGAACTGGGGCGGGCCAACAAGGAACTCGAGGCGTTTTCCTATTCGGTGTCGCATGATCTGCGCGCGCCCCTGCGCCACATCGTCGGATTTTCGAATTTGCTGATGGAATCGGCTGACGAAGGTGGGCTGGAAACCCGCCAGCGCTTCTTGTCGAACATCAAGGATTCAGCACGACTGGCCGGCAAGCTGGTGGACGATCTGCTGAGCTTTTCGCAGATGGGCCGCGCCGCCCTGCGCCCCATCAAGGTCAATATGGACGACATGGTCAAGGGCTCGATCCACAAGCTCTCCAGCGACACCGCCGGGCGCAATGTGCAATGGCACTTGCAGCCCTTGCCGCAGATCACGGCCGATCCGACGTTTTTGCAACTGGCCGTGTTCAACCTGCTGTCGAACGCCGTCAAGTTCACCGCCCAGAAAGACCCGGCGATCATCACGGTGGACGCGACCGAAACCGGCACGGAATACGTGTTCCGGGTGGCCGACAACGGCGCCGGTTTCAATATGGAATACGTGCACAAGCTGTTCGGGGTATTTCAGCGCCTGCACCGGATGGAAGACTTCCAGGGCACGGGCATCGGCCTGGCCAATGTGCGCCGCATTGTCGAGCGGCACGGCGGACGGGCCTGGGCCGAATCAGTCGTCGGCGAAGGCGCCACTTTTTATTTCAGCATCCCTAAAGTATTAAATATCTAAGGCACTTATGTTAAAGCCCATTTTATTGGTCGAAGACAATCCGCATGACCTGGAACTGACGCTCATCGCTTTGTCGCGCAGCCAATTGGCCAATGAAGTCATCATCGCGCGCGACGGCGCCGAAGCACTCGATTACCTGATGGTTCGCGGCCAGTATGCGGGCCGCCAGGCCGGCAACCCTGCCGTCGTTCTGCTCGACCTGAAACTGCCGAAAATTGACGGCCTGGAAGTGCTCAAGGCCATCCGTACCACGGACGGCCTGAAAAGCACGCCGGTGGTCATGCTCACCTCGTCGAAGGAAGAGCAGGACCTGATCCGCAGCTATGAACTGGGCGTGAACGCCTACGTGGTCAAGCCGGTCGACTTCGGCGAATTCGTGCGCGCGATTGCCGACCTGGGCATTTTCTGGGCGGTGCTGAACGAGCCGCCACCGGGGTCGGCGCGCTACGTCAAGCCCGTCAAATAAACGCTGTCAGGCTGCGATCGCGGTGCGCCGGCGGCGTAGCAGGTGACGGATCCGGGCGCTGAGCACTTCCGGCGTATAAGGTTTCTGCAAGAGGTTGACGTTGGCGTCGACTTTCCCTTCGTGCACCAGCACGCCTTCGGCATACCCTGAAGTAAACAGCACTTCGGCCTGGGGCAGGCTGGCGCGCACCCGGTCGCGCAGTTCCAGGCTGCTGACCTTGCCGGGCATGATGACGTCGGTGAACACCAGGTCGATGTGGACGCCACTGTCGACAATGGCGATGGCGCTGGCGCCGTCGTGGGCGGACAGCACCTTGTAGCCCAGGGTAGAAAGCAGTTCCACGGTCGAGGTGCGCACGTCGCCTTCATCTTCGACCACCAGCACCGTTTCGAGGCCGCCAAACAACTGGCTCGAGACGCTGTCTTCGCGCTGGGCCGGCACATCGTGGCTGCGGTGCAGGTAAATTTTGACGCTGGTGCCGGCGCCCTCTTCGCTTTCCAGCACGATATCGCCGCCCGACTGCTTGACGAAGCCATAGGCCATCGACAGGCCCAGGCCGGTGCCCTGGCCGGTCGGCTTGGTGGTGAAGAAAGGCTCGAAGGCGCGCGCCAGGACCTCGGCCGGCATGCCTTTGCCCGTATCGGCCACCTCGATCATGATGTAGTCGCCGCCGTCAAGTTCGCCAACTTCGCCGGTGGCCAGGGGCGCGTTGCGGGCGCGGATGGTCAGCGTGCCGCCATCGCTCATGGCATCGCGGCCGTTGATGACGAGATTGAGCAGCACATTGTTGAGCTGCCCCGGATCGACCGCCGTCGGCCACAGGTCGCGTGCGATATCGCTCACGACGTTGGCGCGGGGCCCCAGCACGCGGCGCATCATGTCTTCCATATCGCGCAGCACGCTGGCCGGCTCGATGACCACCGCCTGCAGGGGCTGGCGGCGGGCAAAGGCCAGCAGGTGCGAGGACAGCTTGGCGCCCCGCTCCACGCCCGCCAGCGCCAGGTCGATGCGGTTGAGCGACTTTTCGCTGACTCCGCCCAGCAGCTTGATGAGCTGGAGATTGCCGCCGATGATCTGCAGCACATTATTGAAATCATGGGCCACGCCGCCCGTCAACTGGCCGATCGCTTCCATCTTCTGGGCCTGGTGCAGGGCCGACTGGCTGGCGGCGAGTTCCTGCTGGCTGCGGCGCAATTCGACAAAAGCGGCATCGCGCTGCTTGCGCGCCACGCAGGCTTCGTGGTGGTAGCGCACCCGCGCCACCAGTTCGCGGGGATCGGGCCATTTGACCAGGTAATCGTTGGCGCCGGCCGCGAAGGCGCGCGCCTTGATGTCGGCGTCTTCTTCGGACGAGAGCAGGATGACGGGAATGTGCTCGGTGGCGGGATTGTCGCGCAGCAATTTAACCACGCCGAAACCATCGACCCGGGGCATGCGCAGGTCCACCAGCACCACGGTCGCCTCCGCCTCGATGGCGACCTCCACCGCTTTGGCGGGGTCGGGTTCGTAACGCAGGCACAAGCGGGAAAAATCGCGCAGGCTGTGGGAAATCAGATCCTGCGCAAACGGCTCGTCATCGATCATCAGGACCGAGCAGTCTTCGAAAACGTCATCTCTCATTGGGCTGCGCGCCAGCGGGGTTATGGCTGGGCAATTTTCGTGTGATTTTTGAATTTTACATGAGCAAACAGCGTTTCTGCGCGCAAATACTCAACCGTGCGCGGCGGCAATTTGGCCGCCGCAGAGGGCGCGCCGCCGTTTTCCTTGTTCAAAATTGCGAAAGGCGATCTGACTTATTTTCGGACCGCTTTCAGTTGGCGCAGGTCGGCCACGGCGTCACGGCCGAAATCCTTGCTCATGAGAAAATCGATCAGTTGCCGCGCCACCCGCGGCGGCGCCGCCAGTTCACCGGTCTGTTTCAAGGCATCGAAACGCTGACGCAGTGGAAACTGTTCAATCGGCGTGGCGCGGATTTCCCCCTGCATGTCGGTGTCGATCACGCCCGGCGCCAGGCTGACGATGCGCACATCGCCGTTCTCGTCCTGCGCCGCGGCGCTGGCGTGCAGGTCGAGCGCGGCCTTGGTGGCGCAGTAGACACTCCAGCCCGGATAGGCATTGCGCCCGGCCCCGCTGCTGATGTGCACAATGCGGCACGACGCGCCCGGCGGGAGGGCCTGCACGACGGCGGCCGACAGCATCAGCGGCGCCGCCACATTGATGGTCACGGCGCGCGCCACGGCCGCCGGGTCCTGCGAGGCCAGCGGCCCCACCGGTTGCACCGTGCCGGCGTTGTTGATCAGGTAGACCACGCTGGCATCGGCCAGCCAGTTGCGCAAGGTATCGCCGCCCAGCCAGAACGCCAGGCCTGCCGTGTCCGCCATGTCGAGCGACACTTCCGTCAGGCCGGCAGGGGCGCCTGCATACCCCACGCTGCGCGACATGCCCAGCACCTGCGCGCCCCGTTCCAGCAAATCGGCGGCAATCGCCGCGCCAAGTCCCTTGGAGTGTCCGGTAACAATTGCCTTGATCATCTTGTGGTCCCGCGCTATTGAGTCGAGCGTCAAGTCTACATCGACACGGCTGCGCCGGGCGCGGAATTACGCTGCATGCATGCCTCGCCGCAGCCTGGCGCGGCTTGCAAGCGGGCCTTTATTCTTTCGGCATATCGTATTCCTCCTGATTGCCGCCAGTCTCTGCGGCACCCAGTCCGGTGCCGGTAGAGCCCGCCTGATTGCCGCGGGTATCCTGCATCGTGCGGTTGGCGGCGGTGGCGGCGCTGCCTGCTGCTTCGGCTTGGCTCCCCGATTGCTTGGACTGGCTGGACTGGCTGGCCGACTGCCGGTTGCCCGGGGACGCCGTGCTCGGGCCCATCTCTTGCGTGTCGTTGATATTGTGGGTCAATTGCTCGCCGCCACTGCCACCACTTTCCTGCTGGGTTTGGGGAGCCTGGTCGTTGGCGCGGCCAGCACCGACCGAAGTGTTTAAACCGGAATTGTTCATGTTTGCCTCCATCAATAGTGTAGACCGATGATGGGCAATTGATTGGCCCTGCGGTATCGGTGCGACCAGCAGGCGGCTGTAGGAAACTGGCTTGCCCTGATGGCTTGCGCCGGATCCATTTTGATTACAGGCATACAATGGCTGGCCAGCCACTATCACATCATCATGACCGCTTCCCAGCTAACTGCACCATCGACCGGCAGGCGCCCATGAGCGCCGCCCTCGCCGCCCCCTGCGACCGCGCCAGCGCCTCGGCCGTTCCACCGTGCGCCAGCGCCAGCAGCGTCGCGCACCCCCAGTTGACCCTGGCCGCCTGCATCCTGGGCTCGAGCGTTGCCTTCATCGATGGCTCGGTGGTCAATGTCGCCCTGCCCGCGCTGGCGCTGGACCTGGGCGCCGGGCCGGCCGAACTGACCTGGGCCGTCAACGCCTATCTGCTGCCGCTGGGCGCGCTGATCCTGCTGGGCGGTGGCATGGGCGACCACTTCGGCCGGCGCCGCCTGTTCCTGTCCGGCCTGACTTTATTCACGCTGGCGTCCGTGCTGTGCGCAGCGGCAACCAGCTTCGGCTGGTTGCTGGCCGGGCGCGGCCTGCAGGGCCTTGGGGCCGCCCTGCTGATGCCCAATAGTCTGGCCATCCTGGGCGGCGCATTTACCGGCGAGGCGCGCGGCCGGGCCATCGGCACCTGGGCCGCGATGGGTGCGCTGGCTGGCGCGCTGGGGCCGCTGATTGGCGGCTGGCTGGTCGACGCGGCCGGATGGCGCAGCATTTTCCTGCTCAACCTGCCCATCGCGGGCGCCGCCGGCGTACTGGCCTGGCGCTACGTGGCGGAAATCCGGGAAGCCAGGCAGGCTTCGCTTGACTGGGGCGGCGCCGCACTGGCGACGACGGGCCTCGGTCTGGCGACCTGGGCGCTGACCCAGGCCTCAGGCGAAAAAACCGGGATATCTTCCACCGTGTGGATTGCCGCCGCCGCAGGCGCGGTGCTGCTGGCCGCCTTCATCTGGCTGCAACACCGGCGTGGCGACAAGGCCCTGATGCCGCTGTCGATGTTCGCCACCCCCACCTTCATCGGCCTGACCCTGCTGACCTTTTTCGTCTACGGCGCCCTCGGCGGCCTGCTGGTGCTGCTGCCGTTTTTCCTGATCCGCATCGAACACTGGAGCGCCGTGGCGGCCGGCGCCGCCCTGCTGCCGGTGCCCATCGTGATCGGCATCACCTCGCGCCTGATGGGCCGCATCACCGCCAACATTGGCGGCCGCCTGCCGCTGGCCGCGGGCGCCGCCATTGTCGGCACCGGCCTGGCCCTCTACACGCGCGTCGGCGCCGGCACGCTCAATTACTGGACCGACATCCTGCCCGCCACCCTGGTCGTGGCCCTCGGCATGGGCTGTAGCGCCGCCCCGCTCACCACCACCGTGATGGCCTCGGTCGACGTCGACCGGGTCGGCGCCGCCTCGGGCTTTAACAGCGCCGTCGCCCGCATCGCCGGCCTGGTTGCCACCGCCCTGCTGGGTTTCGTGTTCGCCCGCCAGAATTCCACCGCCGATTTCGTCGCTGGCTTCAGGCTGGCCGCAATGGTGGGCGCCGGCGCGGCGGCGCTGGCGGCCGTGTGCGCATTGCTGTTGATCAGAACGGGAAACACTGTCGAGAAAGCGCCAGCCTGAGCAGGCCCATCAAACGACAGGCGCCGCTTCGCGAAACGCATGCCCGCCTTCAAATTGCTGTTCGGATGCCTCCACGTCAAGCAAGCCGCCTGAACGATTGAGCAAGGCCAATCCTGGGTGAGGTTCGCTACCTATTATTGAGCGAACGCATCAGATAACAGGAGCAGGCCATGTGCGGCATCAGCGGCATCATTGACAAAAACCGGCGGTCGGTTCCCCAACAGGAAATCCGTGAGATGACCGATCTGGTTGCCCATCGCGGACCCGACGGCGAAGGCTTCTACCATGCACCTGGCCTGGCCTTAGGCCACAGGCGGCTGGCGATCCTGGATGTATCGGAGTGCGGCAAGCAGCCGATGTCCTATCTCGAACGCTACGTCATTACCTACAACGGCGAGATCTACAACTACCTCGAGATCAGGCAGGAACTCGCTGCGGTCGGCTATCGCTTCCATTCCGGTACCGATACGGAAGTCATACTTGCAGCCTACGACCGCTGGGGCGCCGACTGTGTTGAGCACTTCAACGGCATGTGGGCCTTCGCCCTTCACGATCGCGTCCGGAACCTGGTGTTTTGCAGCCGAGACCGCTTCGGTGTCAAACCCTTTTATTTTTCCGATCAGAGCGACCGCTTCACGTTTGGCTCCGAAATCAAGCAGGTGCTCAAGGGCAGGCGCGAGGCCGCGGTCGCCAACCTGGACATGGTACGGGACTTCCTGATCGAAGGCTTGCATGACCATACCTGCAGCACATTTTTCGCCGGTATTGCATCCCTTCCGGCAGGCCACAACCTCGTGTTCAGCCTCACCGACATGCAGTTTCAACAAACGCGCTGGTACACGCTGGTCGGACGGGCGCCCGCCCCGGGCCAAAGCGTGGCAAGCCTCAGCACGCAATTTTTGACGCAACTGAAGGCGGCAATCGCCCTGCGCCTGCGTGCCGATGTTCCTGTCGGCACTTGCCTTAGCGGCGGCCTGGACAGTTCCAGTATCGCCACGCTCGCCGCTTCGATGTACCACGCGAGCGCGTCCACACCATTCCGGGCCGTGCATGCCCGGTCCCTTGAATCTGCCTTCGATGAAAGCATGTTCGCGCGCGTGGCCGCACAAAGCGGCGGCATTGCGCTCACGATCGTCACACCAGGCGCGGACGAATTTTCCGCCATGATCGAGGAAGTGGCGTATGCCCAGGAAGAGCCCTTTGCCTCGCCGTCCATCTTCATGCAGTACTTTGTATTTCAAAAAGCGCGGGAGTCAGGCTGCAAGGTGATGCTGGATGGCCAGGGCGGCGATGAAACCCTGTTAGGTTATGAACGCTATTTTTCAACCCATCTGCAAGCGAAGGAGGGAATGGCGCTGGCCCGCGAACTACGGGCAATTAACCGTAACAATGCCATCCGCATCCGCAGCCTGCTGGCCCACATGCTGTACTTCCGCTACGCCGCCATTCGCATGGGCGTATTGCGCCGACGATTCGGCTTCCTCAAGAACCGCTACCTGCGCCACTTCCCGAATATCGAAAAGATGGCAGCCGCATCGCGCGACATGGCAGCGCTGCAAACAACGGAAATCCAGCATTTTCAACTGCCGCACCTGCTGCGCTATGAAGACCGCAATTCGATGCGGCACTCGGTCGAGGCGCGCCTGCCCTTTCTCGACTATCGCATGGTGGAACTGTGCCTCGGCCTCGAACCCGGTCTGAAGATCCGGCGAGGCTGGACCAAATACATATTGCGAAGTGCGATGAATGGCTTGATGCCGGACGCGATCACATGGCGCAAAAGCAAGCTGGGATTCACCGCGCCAGCGGACACCTGGACTGCCAGCCTCGATCCGGCCATGCGGGTGACCATCGAACAATCGGCCATCATTGCGCATATGTGCAAACGAAAAATCGACTTCGATGCGCTCGACGCCAACATCAAATGGCGGCTGTTCAGCATCGCAAAGTGGGAAGAGATTTTCGAGGTTCAACTGGTGCCTGGCAAGCTGCGCGCACCGGCTTGCCCGCCCCTTCCCGCGCATGCGCCGGCAATCGCGGTGCAGGCCATTGCTGCGGTACACGGACAGCATCAAGTATGAGGGCCGGTCATTGACCCGCTTTGGTGACGCCTGGCGATTTCAGCGATTTGGCATCGACCTGGAGCGCCTGATCCTGACACCGCGCTCGTGTTCACAGAAATCGCAGAGCGTCAAATTCACGGCCGGGTGACGAAATAGCGCGTCCTGGCCGCCGCATTCCTGGCAAATCAAGCTGCTCAGCGCAGCGAGACCATCGACCAGCAAGCCGATCTCCTCCGTATAATTCCCCTCCAGAACGATATGCAGTTGGCCCCTGCGGGGACAGATACTGGCGACATGGAACAGCGCCAGTTCGTCTTCGGAAAGGCATGCCTCAATCTCGCCAAACAGGGCGTCGGCGATATCGTACCAACCGTCCGGGATGCTGGACGTCAAGTGTGCACTTCGACCCCATCGCACCAGCGGATGGGCTTCCATCAAGCGTGTCAACATCGCCGCTCCCAAGGACAAACAAGGTAATGGTGCCCGGTGATCGAGGCTACCGGGCTAAGCCTGCCGCTGCAGTACTGCAACGCGCATCCAGAGCGTAAGGCCGCCGCCAGTGGCATGTCTGACCTGCACCAATCCGGACATCTTGCTTTTTTTGGCCGGACCGGCAAAAGCCTGCCCCGGTCAATTTATTCATGGCACAGGAACTGTGGCACGCGCCGTCAGCTGAAAATCAGGCATGCGGCGAGCGAGAAATTCCCGCGCGCGAAATACCCGGGTCCGCACCGTGTTGGGTGAAACGGCAAAGCGGGCCGACATGTCCGTGCAGCTCATGCCTTCCACCACGAGCGATAGCAGCGCGTCTGAAAATTTCTCCGGCATCTCTTCCAGCAGACGCTCGACCGTTTGCAGCGTCTGCTTGCGTTCAAGGCAGTCAAGCGGCGTGTCGCTGAAGCTGGCCGGCCGCATGCACTCGATCGCTTCCCACAGATCCTCGTCCCCGGACTCGAATCGCACGGACCAGTGACGCTGTTTAAGGCGGCAATTCAAGGCATTGTTGAGTGCAATCCGGTAGAGCCAGGTAAAAAAGGCGGCGTCGGCCCGGAACGTCTCAAGCGCGCGAAACGCATGGATAAACGTTTCCTGGGTTACATCTTCCGCGTCTGCAACATCTTTGACGATGCGAAACACCACGCGGTATATCCGCCCCTGGTATTTTTCGACAAGTCCTGCAAACGCTTCGAGATTACCATTTCTGGCCGCCTCAACAGAGATCGCATCATTTGTTCCCGTTAGCATTCATAGCCCCCTTCTATTCCCACCGTTATCTAGTTTCTAATTCTCAATCTACGCGGCTGTGGAATAAAAAGTTAGATTGAAGCCAATAACTTCCGAATAATTTTTGACCCCAACCAAATTTCGCATTGTTACGTGAATGGCGCTGGGGGGCGTCGGAAACGTCGCCAGCGCAAGCCTCCGCATGCACCAAACCAGTGCGGTTTCACGCAAATGTAAGGAGAAGTATTACTAACACTGTCGTATGCGCGACACTGTTGGTTACTTTTTTGTTGACAATCTATTTACGTAAAAGCAACATTACACCGTCTGTCCAAGCGGGTCAAAAACGGTTCATGTTTGATGCAACGCAGCATAAAAATTCCATGAATTTTCCTTGCAGCAAAATCCACAATCTTGATTGTGATCAGTTTTTTTATACTTACACGGCAGGCGTTCGCGATAATCTAGTCATCCCATACAGAAACAAGACATTAACCTTCAATAACGCGGGAAAACCCTACTACAGTTACTAGCTAAAAATTCAAGAATTTTCCGCAGGCAAATCCTGGAACACTTGACCAAACGCAACACCTCTATGATGCGTTGCACCATTTTTGTCTGTAGAAAAATCAGTCTTTACGCCTCTCGAATGGAGTTGCTTAGAGGTAACTTATGAGATGTGCCGTGTTTGAGACTTTTGGTTGCGTAACCCAGTTTTCGGAGGACTGCATGACGAACGACGATGCGAACTTTACCGCCACAATCACTCCGGGTTTTACAATTCGTCTATTACAAAAAGCGATAGAGCTGGCAGGTGACCCGA
>JBJMVV010000346.1:0-56670 GCA_045810505.1 Massilia sp. | reverse complement strand
GGACTGGCCAAAGGCGGAATAGACCTTGGAATACGACAGGCGCATGTCGCCAAAGCGCTGCTCGGGCACGCGCGGATTGTAGGGCCCCAGTTTATGCTGCTGCTGGTTGACGGCAATCGAGCGCTTGCGGTTGGCAAAATCGGCCGACGCAAAATCTTCGAACAGGGTGTCGGCCACCATCTGGTAGACGTCCTTGATATCCTGGGTCGCCTTGTTGGCGAGATTGGCCGTGTCGACAAAATAGACGTCGTCAAACGGCGCGCCCTTGCCGATGACGCTGTCCGGGTCCATCCACTGCACCCGCGCGTTCATGTCGCGCATGGTCGTTTCCAGTTCCATCAGGGTGGCGTAGGCGTTTGCCTCGGTGCGCTCCTTGTTGGCCTTGGCAAAACCGGAGGGCATGAACATGACCAGGTCGACCTGGTTGTCCGACACTTCCTGCTGCGCGATGGCCTTGCTGATCCAGCCCAGGTCGATGGCGCTGCCCGCGCCCGTGCCGCCGGCGCAGGAAGCGATCACGACGATGCGGAACTTGGACGTATCGACCTGCAGCCCCAGGCGCTGGTAATTTTCCTTGCGCTCGTTGCCGGCGTTACTGCTGAGGAAATTCAAGGCGCCCTTGATGCGGCCCCGCAACTTCGGATACTTGTCGAACAAATACAGGCGCGCCAGCGCGCGGATCTGGCCGGCCCCTTTCGAGGGGTCAATGCCGAGCGAACGCAGCTTCTTGGGCCGCAGCGGCATCCACGATTCAATCAGGGGGAAACGGGCCAGGCTGTCGTCAGACTCGTGGTACTGGGGCAGATCGATCGGCTCGACCAGCCGTTCCTCATCGGACAGTTTGACCAGCTCGTACCAGGGATCGGTACGCAGCGATTTGCCCTCGTCGATGATGGCGTGGTGGTCCAGGTCAAAATGGAGAAAACGGGCGACAGGGAAATCGGCGATCGACTCAACCCGGGTCGGATGCTGGCGGTTCCACACGTTGGCGAGGATGCGGCGGCGGACGCGCATCATGACTTCCATGCCGGTGCCGCCTGCGCCGATGAACAGCGTCGGGCGCAAGTCGACTTTTAATTCCGCCTTGAGGGCGGCGGGATGGTCGGCGCTCAAGCCTTGGGGGAATTCAGCCATAGTGTGCTTTCAATTCATTGTTTCAGATACTTGATTTCAGACCGCTCAGCGTCGGCCCACAAACAGCATCGCCACCAGCGCAATAAGGCCGACCGCGACCAGGGGCCCGGTGACGGCAAAAGTAAGGAATTTACTGGCGTTCACCAGCGCCAGCACGGCGGCGGCGCTGATGAAACAAAAGCCGAGAAACATCAGCCAGCCTGCGTTGCCGGCCGTGGCGGGCGAGACCCGGCGTACGACCAGGTGGTGCACGTATGCATTGCGCGCGAAGAAGAAAATCACCAGCAAGACAAGGAAGGCGGTGCCGCCAATGGCCAGATCGCGGCTGGACGTATCGGTGGCGACGCTGGCCGGCGCCGGCGCCACTTCCAGGGTGCCCGGTTTGGCCGCGCTGGCGCCCTCCTTCGCCGCTGGCGTACTGTCCCTGGCCGCGGGCGCGCTCTCCTGGCCCGGCAATTTGAAGCCGGGGTCAGTGGCCGGCGGTGCCGGTTGCGCGGCGCCGCTCGAGGCAGACTGCTGATTTTGCATGGAATGTGCTTTCGTGTTGACTGTGGTTCATTGCTGCTTGCGAATTCTTGCCGACTGCGTAATGACGATGTTGCCTGATGCGCTCAGATACCGCCGCGCGCTAGCGCCCCAGCCTGACCTGCGCCCCTTCGCGCACATCGATCAACTGGTTGCCAAACAAGGTCGTCTTGAGCTGGGCAACTTTTTGCCCGGCCTGGTCGAAAATGGGCTGCGTCAGCCCGGCGCGGGTGCGGATACTGCGCTGTTCTCCCTCCACCGTCAGCATGGCGCGGCGCGGACGGCCATATGCCAGCGCAGCGGCGCCCACCGCAACCGCCGCAGCCAGGCCCGCCGCAATCAGGGCCATCAGGGGCGCCATGCCATACACCACCCGCACCTCCAGCGGCAGCAGCGCGGTGGATGCCTTGATGGTATCGGGCGGGGTGAAAATATCGGGCAGGGGATCGCCCGGGAACAAAGTCGCCATGCGCTGCCTGAAATCCTGCGACAGCGCCAGTTTCTGCTCCGTCAGCTGCAGCTCGATCTTGCCCGGCAGGACAAAGGCGGAGCCGGCTGCCTTGACGGCCGCCATCGACCATTTCGACGGTAAATCATTGCCCGGCAACTGCATCACGGAAGCCAGCGGTTCCGACTTGCCGGGCGCGAGGCCGCCGATATGTTCGCGCGCCAGCAGGATCGGCCGCTCCTGGTCCGCCAGGATGGAACTGGCGACGACGCGGGCGCTGACGATGGTGTAGGGGTACATGGTGTTTTCAAGGTTCCAGGCAATTTTTGCCGTGGGCGCCTGGGCATCGTCGATATCGGCCCGCAGCACGCCCTGGGGCGTGAGCGAAAAGGCCACGCCGGCGCTGTTGTCGACCCGGCGCGGCACCAGCCGCACGGTGTCGCGGTCGAGGGGTTTCAGGCGCGCGGGGCGCTCCGTGATGACTTTGGCGATGCGGCCGGTGGCCAGCAAATCGTCAAGCTGGCGCGCGCCTTCCGCGCCGACCGCAAACACATATACCATCAGGCCGTTGGCGCTGTAACTGCTCCCTTTGACAGGCATGCGCAGCGGGAAAGCCAGCACCTTGCTGATCGCCCCGCCCTGGTGGATGCGCTCGTAAAACTCGCGGTTGCGGCGCGCCGTCGCCTGGTCGTTGTTCGGGCTGTTGCGGTTGTTGGTGAACAGCCAGACCAGGCCCGGCTTGCCGCCCAGCGCCGTGTCCATGGCAGCGCCGAGTGCTTCGCCCAGGTCGGTGTCGGCCATCGCCCCGCCCGGTTTTTTGGCGACTGTCAGCAGCGCCAGCGCCGTCTTGACCTCGGCCTGGGTGGCCGGCCCTGCCTGCGCCGACAGCAGCGAACGGGGCGAGGCCAACTGCGCCTGGCTCTGGTTGAATGCAGCCAGCACAAACGGATCGCCCGGCGCCGCGGCCGCGCCGATCAGGGCCGCAATCAGGGGCTTGTACTGGGAGTTCGGGTCCGTATAGAACGGCTCCATCCAGCCCGAATTTTGCACAAGAAAAACCTGCGGGCCGGCAAAGGCCGGCGATGCCAGCAGCGCGAGCAGCCATGCCAACGCCGCCCACCCCAGCAGTTTGCGCAGCGCGCTCATCGCAAGCCCTCCAGGCGCCAGCCGCGGATCTGGTTCCAGTCGGGATGATGCAGCCACAGGACGTCGTCGTAGACAAAGGGGGTGCATTCGAGCGGGTTGGAGAGGCGCACGATTTCGTCCAGGCAGACGTTGCGGCGCCCGATCCATTCAATGGTGCTGCGGCCCAGCACGCGCCCGCCCAGGGCATCCTCGGCCCGCCCCGTGTACTTGTGAAAGCGCAGCACCAGTCCGCTCGGAATGCTGCGGTTATTGTTAAAGCCGCGCAACAGGGGCAGCACCAGGGAATCATCGTCCTGCAGGTCTTCCACGTTTTCCTGCGCCCACGGCTCGTTGATGACTTCGTGCCCGCGCCGGAACAGAAAATTGGCAAAGCCGAGGCGCGCGCCATCGATCGCTTCGAGGTCGGCGATCGCGCGGCCCAGTTCGACGAAGGCATATTGTTCGCCCGTATGCCCGATCTGCCACAGCCGGCCGTCGCGGCTCTGGGTCGGTCCGCCCAGTTCGAGGCGGGGGGTAAATCCGGCCGGCCAGGCCAGCCACTGGGGCGCCTCGCCCGGCTGCCAGATCAGCTGACCGTCAAGGTGCAGCCAGAACAGGCGGCCATCGTAGCCGACCGGGCGCGACCAGCCCGCGCCGGGCGCACCGGGACAGTCAAACACCTCTTCGTTTGATGCGACCGCTGCGCCGTCGCGCTGGGCGCTCCACAGGCGGGTGAGGCCGCCCTCTTTATACAGGCAGGCGAGATGGCGGCGCACGGCGCCTGGCGCGCTGACCAGGGCACCCTCGAATACCAGTTCGGCGCGGCAGGTTTCGCCCACCGGGTTGATCCACAAGCGGCACAGGCCGCGGTTGGTGGGCGCCAGCGCCACTTCGCCGCGGCGCGGATTGGACACGGGCAGCCAGGCATAGGCCGAGCCCGTAAAAGTGAGATCGATGCTGCCAGCTTCCGGCGCCATCACATGCCACAGTCCGGCCAGCGGATCCCAGTACTGCAGCACATTGCGCGTCGTCGCCAGCGCCAGCAGGCGCGGCGCGGGGAAACCAAAGTGGGAAGCGGCGAACACGCACAGGGCATTCGGCGGCGACGGCATGGCGGCGTCCGGGCGGCCGATAAAAGGCGCGGCGGGGCGCTCTTCCAGTGCATCGCCCAGCGCCAACGAGGTGACTGGCAGGCCATGCGGCACGTGACGGGGCAAAAAGGCGTCGACCCACGGCCCCCACCAGTCCGGCTGGGAATTGACCGCGCCCGCCAACCGTTGCAGGGGTTTGCCGCAGTCTGGGCAGAACGCAAAACCTTCGGGATAAATGGGCGAACAGTGGCAGTCGAGGGGCAGCGATGCCCCCAGCAAATGGGCGACGTCAGGCAAGCGGCTGCTCGCTTGCGCCTGCCAGTCAATGGCGGACAGGCCGGCGCTGGCGGACAATTGAAACTGCCCGGTGGCCGCGTTTTCCAGCCAGGTACTGGCCGGCGTCTCCCA
The DNA here is from genome assembly GCA_045810505.1 of Massilia sp. Lineage (GTDB taxonomy): Bacteria > Pseudomonadota > Gammaproteobacteria > Burkholderiales > Burkholderiaceae_D > JAFCUW01. The sequence continues at coordinate 51,939 of JBJMVV010000346.1, read as the reverse complement.
TCGATAATCCATCGCGTCCGTTGCCATATGCATGTTTTTGCGCGGTCCAACCATGGTCGCCGCCCCTGTGTTTACCGTTTAAATCATAGCGGAATTCGCCTCGCCGGGATGTTTGATTGCCGGGTACTGCCTGGCGCGCCGCAGGGGGGCGGATGGCAATATCTGCATGTCTGGCGGGGGCGCGAATTGCGCCTGCTCAGCAGTTGGAACTGTGCCGTTTGCGGGGGCGCAGCAGGCAGGTCCGAACTGCCGCGGCCCGGCGCCTGAACGCACGCCGCATCAAGCACATTTCTGGAACGCAACACCACGAAAAAGCCCAGTCTCCCATTGAGCAGCCTCAAGCTCCGTATAATTGCGCCATGATGCATATCTCGTCCGACTCCCTGCCCGCCGCCGCCATCGACACGGCCACTGTTCACTTGCGCGCCATCCTCTCGACCGTCGTCGAACACGGCCCCGGCCACGCCGCGCTTGTGCTCAGCGACGCCCACACCGCCCTGTCGCGCGCGCTCACCGAAGGCTACCGCCGCAACCTGCCGGACGCCCGCTTTCTCGACTTCGACGAAGCCGGCCCCGACGCAGCCCTGGCCGCCTTTGCCGCCCTGGCGCCGGGCGACCTGGTGGTGTTGGTGCAGTCCTCGAACTTCCGGCTCGACGGCTTTCGCCTGCGCGTCGAACTGTTCAAGCGGGGCCTGAAAGTGGTGGAGCACCTGCACCTGGACCGCATGCCCGGTGTGCAGGGCGAGTGGTACATCGCCGCCCTCGCCTACGAAAGCGCCTACTACCGGGGCGTGGGCCCTGCGCTGAAAGCGAAGATCGATGCAGCCGGGTCGGCGCGGGTCGACAGCGGCGGCGAAATGCTGGTGTTCGATTCGCCGCTGGAATCGGCCAAGCTCAATATCGGCGACTACAGCGGCATGCAGAACGTGGGCGGCCAGTTCCCCATCGGCGAAGTGTTTACCGAGGCGCAGGATCTGGAAGCGGTCAATGGACGCGTGCGCATTCACGTGTTCGGCGACACCGCCTTCATGGTCAACCGTCCCGACAGCCCCATCACCCTGGTGGTGCAGCGGGGGCGCGTGACGGCGGTGGAAAACAGCACGCCGGAATTCGACACGGTGCTCGAGCGGATTCGCGCCGACGAAGGCGAAGTGTGGCTGCGCGAACTGGGCTTCGGCATGAACCGCGCCTTTACAGAGGCGCGCCGGGTTGACGATATCGGCACCTATGAACGCATGTGCGGCATCCACCTCTCGCTCGGCGCCAAGCACGGCGTGTATCCGAAGCCCGGCTTCAAGCGCAAGGACGCGCGCTATCACGTCGATGTCTTCGCCGTCACCGAAGCGGTGTACCTCGACGACGAGCGGGTCTACCGCGACGGCGCCTGGCAGGTCTGATTTATACCCACACTCACCGATCACTTTATGCTCACCACCGCACAGCAGGCCCAGTACCAACGCGACGGCTACCTCCTCATCCCCGGCTTCAAGGACGCCGCCGCCATCGCCGCCTTGCGCGCGCGGGCGCTCGCCATCGTCGACGCCTTCGATCCCAGTGAAGGCAGCGCGATTTTCACGACGCAGAACCAGGCCGCCGCCAGCGATGCCTGGTTCCTCGGCTCCGACACCACGACGCGCTGCTTTTTCGAGGAAGCCGCCTTCGACGCCAATGGCCAGCTCAAGCAGGCCAAGGCCCTATCGATCAACAAGATCGGCCACGCCATGCACGACCTCGACCCCGTGTTCGAAGCGTTTTCGCGCGATGGGCGCCTGGCGGCCATCGCCCGCGACATCGGGCTCAATGACGCGAAGGTATGGCAGTCCCAGTATATTTTCAAGCAGCCCGGTATCGGCGGCGAAGTGCGCTGGCACCAGGACGCCACGTTTTTCGACACCACGCCGGTGAGCGTGACGACTTTCTGGTTCGCGCTGGAAGACGCCACCGTCGACAATGGCTGCCTGTGGGTGCAGCCGGGCGGGCACACGGGCCCGATGCGCGAGCGCTTCACCCGCGACGGCGCGCGCATCGCGATGGAACACCTCGACGACATGCCCTGGCCCGACAACAGCGTGGCCGTGCCGCTGCCCGCGCGCGCGGGCGACCTGGTGGTCTTTCACGGCCTGCTGCCCCACTACAGCGCGCCCAACACCTCGCCCGTTTCGCGCCACGCATTCACCTTGCATGCGACTGCGGGCGACACCGACTACTCGGCGCGCAACTGGATCCAGCGCGATGCCAGTTTGCCGGTGCGGGGCTTCGACTAAATCCGGGGCCAGCCTAGATCATCACCTGGCTCGCATCGACCGCGCCGGCCTGGCGCGGCGCCACCGTCGGCATCATGATCGTCACGCTGGTGCCCTGCCCTGGCGTGGAGGCGATGCTGATGGTCCCGCCCAGCATGCCGGTGACGACGTTGTAGACGATGTTCATGCCCAGGCCCGAGCCACCCTGTCCCAGCTTGGTGGTGAAGAAGGGATCGAAAATCTGGTGCAGGGTTTTTTCATTCATGCCCACGCCGTCGTCCGTAAATATGAGCACCACGTGCTTGCCGTCGATGTCGCCGGCGCTGATGGTGATGTGCCAGCTGGTCCCGGCCTGGGGGCCGAACTGGGTCACCCCGGGACGGCCCGCGTCGGCCTGCGTGGGAGCCGGACCGGCATTGAAGGCGTGCAGCAGGGCGTTGTTGATCAGGTTCGACAGCACCTGTCCCAGGCCGCCCGGATAGGAGTCGAGCGCCAGTCCCGCGGCGATGTCGACGTCGATGCGGCAGTTGGCGCGGCGCAGCTGGGCGGCGTACGTGGCGACCGTATCCCGCACTACCGCGGCCAGCGCGAAACGGCGGCGCTGATCGCTGGTCTGGTCAACCGAGACCTGCTTGAAGGAGGTGATCAGGTCCGCCGCGCGGGAGAGCGAACTGGCCATGATGCCGCAGGCCAGGCGCGTGTCGGCCAGGTGGGCTTCGAGGGCGGAGCGGCGGATGCCGCCGCCGGCGTACTGTTTTTCAAAGTCGGCCACCATGTCGGCCAGCGCGGTGGCGGTCAAAAGGCTGTTGCCGATCGGGGTATTCAATTCGTGCGCGATGCCGGCCACCAGGGCGCCCAGCGAAGCGAGTTTTTCCGAGTTGATCAGGTTGGCCTGGGCCTGTTTCAGGGTCAATAGCACATCCGACAGGTCGCCGTGGGCCAGTTCCACCTGCTTCTTTTGCTGTTCCAGTTCGGCCAGGCTGGCTTCCTTTTCATCGAGGATGGCGCGCAGCTGCTGTTCCAGCGCCACCCCGCGGCGCGAGGCCAGCAGCAGTGCGGCGATCAGGCAGCTGATCACCAGCCCGCCCAGGCCGACCAGCATGGGCACCCGGATGTCGCGGCTGTAGCGGCTCACCGCCAGCGCGCTGTAAGTCAGCTGCCAGCGCCGCTGGGCCACGTCGATATGGCTGCGCAGCACGCGCTGGGCGATGATGCGGGCGCCTTGCGGGTGGCTGTCGAACAGCAGCCGGTCCTGCGGGTCACCCGTGACGGTGTTCGTGCCTGAATGGTCGCCGGCAGCGCCCTCGATCTCGCCCGCATCGACGATGCGCACGGCCAGGTGCTGCAGTAGCTTCGGGTCGAGCACCTCGCGCATCAGTTCATCGGCGCGGAACACGATGGCGACGACGCCGACGAAGGCGGCGCGGCGCTGCTCTACCGTATCAAGCGGCATGTCGGGCCGGTAGACCGGGGCGCGCGCCGTGAATCCGGGGTGGCGCACCTGGTCCTGCACCAGCCGGGTAGGGCCGGTGGCGACGATCCTGCCGCTGTCGCGCGCCGCCGTCACCGCCGCCAGGTGTTGCGGCATGCTCGCCAGGTCGAGCCCAAAAGCTCTCTCGTTGCCCGCCATCGGCTCATTAAATTCAATCACGAAGTGGTCGGCCACGGCAAGGCGCGGATGGACGGTGAAAGGCGGCGTCTTTGCCTGGCTCACGATGCCGGCCCGCACGCCGGCGCTGAAGGCGTCGATGCGCGCCTCGGGCACGTAGCGCACGAACTGCATGGCGACGAAACCGGGATAGCGTTCATTGAGGCGAAGTTCGTGGACAAAGCGGCTGAACTGTTCGCGGTCCACTTCGCCCTTGACGGTGAACAGGGCCTTGATGCTCAGCAGACTATCAAAGTAGGTACGCAGGCGCGTCGTGGTGTCGGCCGTGACCTTCTCCGTGTCGCGCGCCAGGTTGCCGCGGATCTGGGCGTCCTGGGCCTCGATCACCAGGGTGCAGGTCCAGATGGTCAGGCAGATGCCGATCGCGAACGCGAGGTAGCCATTGATACGCAGCGGTTCGCGCGCCAACAGGCCCTTGTTCACGTGGCGTCGGCAAATTCGGCGGCGATGGCGCGAAAGCGCTCTTCGATCACCAGCACGGCGTCGGCCACATCGGGATCGAAATGCTCGCCGCGGCCCTGGCGGATCATTTCCACCGCCGTCTCGTGGGTGAAGGCGGGCCGGTAGGTGCGCGCGGTAACGAGGGCGTCGTAGACGTCGGCCACGGCCATCAGGCGGGCTGCGACGGGAATCGCTTCGCCCGCTAGCGCGGCCGGATAGCCGGAACCATCCCACTTTTCCTGGTGGCCGCCCGCGATCTCGCAAGCAAAGCGCAGGAACGGCGTCATGCCGCCGAGCGCCTGCGCCGACGCTTCCAGCGCGGCCCGGCCATTGGTGGTGTGACTGCGCATGGCGGTAAATTCTTCGGGCGTGAGCCGGCCCGGTTTGCGCAAAATGGCCGGATCGACGCTGGCCTTGCCGATGTCGTGCAGCGGCACGGCGCGCACGATCAGGGCGATGTTGGCCTCGGTGAGCGTGCCGGCAAAGCGGCGGTGAAAACGCAGTTCGGCGGCCAGCGCCGCAACCAGGCGGCTGGTGCTCAGCAGGTGCCGGCCGATGTGGGGATCGTGGCTTTCGGCGAGGACGGCCATCGCCATGATGGCGCTGTCGGCGTCGCCAAACGCGCTGCTATCCGCTTGCGCGCGGCTGGCGGGGTGCGCTTCGCGGCCGGCGTGCATGGTTGCCGCCGCCGGCGTGCTTGTTCTTAAATTAATGTCCATCCACGCGCTTTCAATCCTCCCATGGCTTTGCTCATCATACCGTGCCGAGTGGTTTGTTTCAGCTTTTTTACAATCGCAGCGAACAATTGCCCTCAGGCTAAGCTTAGAATTGATATTTCAAAAAACAACTAAACACAGGGTAACCATGATACGTTTGCCGATCGGATTGGCAGCTTTATGCCTCGCCGGGGCCGCGCTTGCGGCTGAACCATTTGACGACAAGTTCCGCCAGCTCGAAGAACTGCTGCCCACCCCGGGCGCCGTCCGCACTGCCTCGGGCGCTCCCGGCGCCGCTTACTGGCAGCAGCGCGCCGATTACACAATTCGCGCCACCCTCGACGAAGCCAACCGTGCCATCACGGGCGCCGAGACGATCACGTATCACAACAACTCACCGGACGGCCTGTCCTACCTGTGGCTGCAACTGGACCAGAACCTGTTCCAGCCCAATTCGGACAATCACAGCACCGCCATCCTGCCCTCGCGCGAAGCCTGGTCCAAGGGCAAAAGCGCGATGGATGGCCTCAGCTTCAACGCCCTGCAGGGCATGCTGGAGTCGCGCAGTTTTGATGGCGGCTTTAAAATCAAATCGGTCAAGGGACCGGGCGGCGAGCCGCTGCACTTCGTTATCAACAAGACGATGATGCGCATCGATATGCCGCAGACCCTGAAACCAGGCGCGAAGTTCGTCTTCAGCGTCGAGTGGAATTACAAGATCAATGACGCCAAGGTGCTCGGTGGCCGCTCCGGTTACGAGCGCTTCGACGGCGATCGCGACACCCCGGGCGACAAGAACGACATCTACGAGATCGCGCAGTGGTTCCCCCGCATGGCGGCCTACTACGACACCTACGGCTGGCAGCACAAGCAGTTCCTCGGCTCCGGCGAATTCACGCTGGAATTCGGCGACTACGACATCCAGCTGACGGTACCGTCGGATCACGTGGTCGCCTCGACGGGCGAATTGCAGAACCCGGACGCCGTGCTGACGGCCACCCAGCGCGAACGCCTGCGTCAGGCGAAAACCGCCACCAAGCCGGTCATCATCGTCACCCAGGCCGAAGCGGAAGCCGCCGAAAAGAACCGCAGCACCGCCACCAAGACCTGGCACTTCAAGGCGAAAAACGTGCGCGATTTTGCGTTTGCCTCGAGCCGCAAGTTCATCTGGGATGCGCAGGGTTATAAAAAGGATGGCACCAATACCCTGGCCATGTCCTTCTATCCCAAGGAAGGCAACCCGCTGTGGGAGAAGTATTCGACCCAGGCCATCATCCACACCATCGAGCAGTACAACAAGTATTCCTTCGACTATCCGTATCCTGTCGCTATCTCCGTCAACGGTCCCGTGGGCGGCATGGAATACCCGATGATCTCGTTTAATGGTCCGCGTCCGACCAAGGACAAGAAGACCGGCGAAATCACCTATTCGAAGCAGGCGAAATATGGCCTGATCGGCGTGATCATCCACGAAGTGGGCCACAACTACTACCCGATGATCATCAACTCGGACGAGCGCCAGTGGACCTGGATGGATGAAGGCCTGAACAGCTTTGTGCAGTACCTGGCCGAGCAGGCCTGGGAAGAGCACTTCCCGCAGTCGCGCGGCGAACCGCGCGCCATCGTCGACTACATGCGCTCGAAGAACCAGGTCCCCATCATGACCAACTCGGAGTCGGTTGTGCAGTTCGGTTACAACGCCTACGCCAAGCCGACCACCGCCCTGATCATCCTGCGCGAGACGGTGCTGGGCCGCGAACTGTTCGATTTCGCCTTCCGCGAATACGCCCAGCGCTGGAAATTCAAGCGCCCTACCCCGGCTGACTTCTTCCGCACCATGGAAGACGCTTCGGGCACGGACCTCGACTGGTTCTGGCGCGGCTGGTTCTACACCACCGACGCGGTCGACGTCAGCGTCGATGGCATCACCGAGTACGGCGTGAGCACCAAGAACCCGGAAGTGGAAAAAGCGTGGAAGAAGGCGCAGAAGGATGCCGAACCTGAATCGATCACCGACCAGCGCAACAAGGGCACCCTGGCGCGCCGTGTCGACGCCCATCCTGAACTGAAGGATTTTTATAACGACCACGACGACTTCACCGTCACCAACAAGGACCGCAACAGCTTCAACGAATCGGTCGACAAGCTCGAACCGTGGGAAAAGGCGCTGCTCGCCCAAGGCAAGCACCTCTACCTGGTGGACTTCTCGAACCTGGGCGGTCTCGTGACGCCCCTCGTGTTGCAGATTGAACTGGCCAGCGGCAAGAAGTATATCGAGCGCGTGCCGGCCGAAGTGTGGCGTTATTCGTCCAAAAAAATCACCAAGCTGATTGTGACGGACGAACCAATGGTGGGCCTGACCCAGGATCCGTTCTGGGAGACGGCCGACACCGACCTGTCGAACAATTCGTGGCCGCGCAAGATCCAGCCGTCGCGGGTGGAACTGTTCAAGTCCGAGCGGGGCGGCAACGACCTGATGAAAGACTTTAACACCAAGCTCAAGTCCAAGGACGCCAAGGCCGACGACCAGAAGGAAGAGTCGAAAGCGGAGTGAGTTGATGCCGCTTGATTGAAACTGCCGGCAGCCGCCCGATCACACCCGGGCCGCTGCCGGTGACCGTTTGTGCCCACATAGTGACAAGATTTTATGCATCCGATCCGCTGCGCCGCCCTGGCCCTTACTGTTCTCCTGTCCATCGCCGTGCTGCCGGCCAGCGCGCGCCAGTCCGACGACAAATTCCGCCAGCTCGATGAGCTGCTCCCCACGCCGGGCGCCACCCGTACCGCCTCCGGCGCTCCCGGCCACGCCTACTGGCAGCAGCGCGCCGATTACCGCCTGCGCGCCAGCCTCGATGAAGCGACCCGCAGCATCAAGGGCGCCGGCACCATCACCTACCACAACCGCTCGCCCGACACGCTCGACTACCTGTGGGTGCAGCTCGACCAGAACATGTTCCGGGCCGACTCCGACAACCGGACCACCGCCACCTTGCCCTCGCGCGAGGCCTGGGGCAAAGCCACCAGCGCAAGCACGGGACTGAACTTCGAGCAGTTGCGCTTTACGATGGAAAGCCGCGCCTTCGATGGTGGCTTCAAGATCGACGCCGTCACTGCCAACGGCCGCCCCCTGCATTACGTCATCAACAAGACCATGATGCGCATCGACCTGCCCCGGCCGATGAAACCCGGCACCAGCTTTGCGTTCGACCTGGCCTGGCGTTTCAATATCCCCGAAGTGAACGTACTGGGACGGCGCAGCGGCTACGAACGCTTTGGCGAAGACAGCAAGATCGCCAGCGAGAAAAACGATCTGTTTGAAGTGGCCCAGTGGTTCCCGCGCATGGCGGCCTACTACGACAGCTACGGCTGGCAGAACAAGCAGTACCTGGGCGACGGCGAATTCACTCTCGAATTCGGCGACTACGATGTGCAGCTGACGGTCCCCGCCGACCACATCGTCGCCTCGACCGGCGTGCTGCAAAATCCCGATGCAGTGCTCAGCGCCGCCCAGCGCGAGCGCCTGCGCCAGGCGAAAACGGCCGGTAAACCGGTCCTCATCGTCACCCAGGCGGAAGCGGAAACCGCGGAAAAATCCCGCAGCAGCGCGACCAAAACCTGGCACTTCAAGGCCAATAATGTGCGCGATTTCGCCTGGGCGTCGAGCCGCAAATTCATCTGGGACGCGCAGGGCTTCAAAAAGGGCGGCACGGATGTCATGGCCATGTCCTACTACCCGAAGGAAGCCAATCCCCTGTGGGAAAAGTACTCGACCCAGGCCGTCATCCACACCATCGACCAATATAACAAGTACGCCTTTGATTACCCTTACCCGGTCGCCATTTCCGTCAACGGTCCCGTGGGCGGCATGGAGTACCCCATGATCTCGTTTAACGGGCAGCGTCCCACCAAGGACAAGAAGACGGGAGAAGTCACCTATTCGAAGCGCGCCAAGTATGGCCTGATCGGGGTGATCATCCACGAGGTGGGCCACAACTACTTCCCGATGATCGTCAACTCGGACGAGCGCCAGTGGACCTGGATGGACGAGGGTTTGAACAGTTTTGTCCAGTACCTGGCCGAGCAGGCCTGGGAAGAGGGATACCCGCTGGTGCGGGGCGAACCGCGCGCCATCGTCGACTACATGAGGTCCAGCAATCAGGTGCCCATCATGACGAACTCCGAATCCGTCACGCAGCGGGGCAGCAATGCCTACGCCAAGCCGGCGACGGCTCTGAACATCCTGCGCGAGACGGTGCTGGGGCGCGAACTGTTCGACTTCGCCTTCCGTGAATACGCCACGCGCTGGAAGTTCAAGCGTCCCACCCCTGCCGATTTTTTCCGCACCATGGAAGACGCTTCCGGCACGGACCTCGACTGGTTCTGGCGCGGCTGGTTTTATACGACCGACCACGTCGACGTCAGCGTCGATGGCATCACCGAATACGGGGTGAACACGAAAAATCCCGAGATTGAAAAAGCCTGGAAGAAGGCGCAGAAAGATGCCGAACCCGAATCGATCACGGACCAGCGCAACAAGGGCACCCTGGCCCGCCGGATCGACGCCCATCCCGAACTGAAGGATTTTTATAACGACCACGACGACTTCACCGTCACCAACAAGGACCGCAACAGCTTTAACGAATCAGTCGACAAGCTCGAACCGTGGGAACAGGCGCTGCTCGCCCAGGGCAAGCACCTTTACCTGGTGGACTTCTCGAACCTGGGCGGTCTCGTCACGCCGCTGGTGCTGCAGATCGAACTGGCCAGCGGCAAAAAATATATCGAGCGGATTCCCGCCGAAGTGTGGCGCTATTCGTCCAAAAAAATCACGAAATTGATCGTCACCGACGAGCCGATGACGGGCCTGACCCAGGACCCGCTGTGGGAGACGGCGGACACGGATGTCTCGAACAATTCATGGCCACGCAAGATTGCGGCCTCGCGGGTGGAGCTGTTCAAGTCCGAGCGGGGCGGGAACGATCTGATGAAAGACTTTAATACCAAGCTGAAGGCGCCCGAGAAAAAGGAGGCGCCGTGATGCTGACGTTGCTCAGGTTGCGCACGCTGTTGCCGCTTGCGCTGGTATCCCTGCTGGCCTGCGCAGGCCACGCCTTCGCGCACCAGTTCCACGTCGGCTTTGTCGATATCTCCTTCAATGCGCGCACCGGCAGCCTGGAAGTGGTGCACACCTATCACACGGACGATGTCGACGCCCTGCTGGGCAATTTGTATCAGCGCCAGTTCGACCTGAGCGCGCCGGAGGACCAGGCGGTGCTGCGCAAATATGTGGAAAAGCAGTTCTGGATCAACGGCGCCGATGGCAAGCGCCTGCCCCTGGCATGGGTGGGCGTGACGGTGGGGCCGGAGACGGTGGTGGTGCTGCAGGAGATTGAAAACACCCCGCTCGCGCGCGCCGCCGTCATCCACGACAATGTGCTGAGCGACTTCCTGGCCGACCAGACCAATACCGTCAACATCAACCAGACAGTCGATGGCAGGAACAGCGTGCGTACCCTGGCGTTTTCGCGCCAGGCCATGGAACAGGCGGTGAAGTGAGACAGCTACGCCTGCTGCCGCTGGCCGTGGCCGTCGCTGTGACCCTGCCGGCCCATGCCGACGACGACATCCTGCAAAAAGTGCTGGTGGCCGGCAGCCGCGCCAGCCAGCTGGGCGTGGCCGATGCGGCCAGCGTCGGCAGCGTGGGGCAGAAGCAGCTTGAAGCGCGCACCGTTTACCGCCCCGGCGAACTGCTCGAGGCCACGCCCGGCCTGGTGGTCAGCCAGCATAGCGGCGAGGGCAAGGCCAACCAGTTCTATCTGCGCGGCTTCAACCTCGATCACGGCACGGACCTGGAAACGACGGTGGACGACATGCCCGTCAACCAGCGCAGCCACGCCCATGGCCAGGGCTGGACCGATCTCAATTTCCTGATCCCGGAACTGGCCGGCCGGCTCGATTACAAGAAGGGGCCGTATTCCGCCCAGGATGGCGACTTCGCCTCGGCGGGTGCGGCAGCCATCACCTACGTCAACCGCCTGCCTCAAAACCTGGCCAGCGTGACCGCCGGCCAGAACGGCTACGCCCGCGCGGTCCTTGCCGGCTCGCCCGAACTGGGCCCCGGCAGCCTGCTGTACGCGCTGGAGGTGCTGCACAATGACGGCCCTTTCGTGCACCCGGACGACTACCAGAAAATCAACGGTGTGCTGCGCTGGAGCGAGGGCTACGCCAACAACGGCTATGCCATCACGGCCATGGCCTACCACGGCGCCTGGAACGCCACCGACCAGGTGCCGCGCCGCGCCGTCGATGCGGGCCAGTTGAACCGCTTCGACACGCTCGACCCCAGCGACGGCGGCAGCGCCCACCGCTACAGCCTTTCGGGCGTGTGGCGCCGCACCACCAGCGATAGCGCCAGCAAGGTGTCGGCGTATGTGATCCGCAATCAGCTGGACCTGTATTCGAACTTTACTTATTACCTCGATGATCCGGTCAATGGCGACCAGTTCAGCCAGCCCGACCGGCGCGTCACCAGCGGCCTCAATGCCAGCCACACCTGGCACGCCCACCTGAACGGCATGACGTCCGATGTCAGCGTCGGCGTTCAGTTCCAGAACGACAATATCTTCAATGGGCTCTACAGCACCCGCGAACGGGTGGCCCTGTCGACCACCCGCGCCGACCACGTGATCGAATCGAGCGCCGGCGTGTGGATTGAAAATCGCACCCGCTGGTCGCAGTGGCTGCGCACCACCGCGGGCCTGCGCGCCGACAGCTACCGCTTCAGGGTAAAAAGCGATCTGGCCGCCAATACGGGCGCGGCGCGCGACCATCTCGCCAGCCCGTCCTTCGGCGTGGCGCTGGGCCCCTGGCGCGAAACGGAACTGTATGTCAATGCGGGCAGCGGCTTTCACAGCAATGATGCGCGCGGGGTGCTCACCACAATCGATCCGAAGTCTGGCGATGCGGTGGGCAGCGTGCCCGGCCTGGTGCGCTCGCGCGGCATGGAAGTGGGCCTGCGCAGCGAAATCGTGCCGGGGCTGCAGACGGCGTTGTCGCTCTACCGTCTCGACTTCGATTCGGAACTCACCTTTGTCGGCGACGCCGGCACCACCGAAGCGGGCCGGCCCAGCCGCCGCACCGGTATCGAATTGTCGAATTACTTCAAGCCGATTGGGGCTTTCAAATGGCTCAGCGTGGATGTAGATGCGGCGTTTGCGCGGGCGCGCTACCGCGACGTGGCGCTCGAAGGCGAGCGCATTCCGGGCGCGGTCGAAGGAGTGGGCCAGGTGGCCGTGACGGTCGATCCGGGTGGACCCTGGTCGGGCGCGCTGCGCCTGCGCTATTTTGGTCCCCGGCCCCTGATCGAGGATAACAGCGTGCGTTCCAAAGCCAGCCTGACCTTAAATGGCCGCCTGTCGTGGAAGCTGAACCGATCGACCAAGCTCGAACTGGAGGGTTTTAATCTCACCAACCGGCGCGATTCGGCCATCGATTACCTGTACGAGTCGCGCCTGAAAAACGAGACTGCCCCCGTCACCGATGTGCACTTTCATCCCATCGAGTCGCGCTCGGCGCGCGTGACCCTGGTAAAGAACTGGTAGGGCCGGCCTGTACGCAAGGGGCGCGAAAATGCTACGCTACTGCCGATGACAAGCAATCACGCCCCCACCCCGCCCTACTCCGAGCCCGCCGACCTGGCGGCCCGCCTCGCCAGCGATGGCTACGCCCTGCTCCGCCCCGAAAGCGTGGCGGCGCTGGCCGGCTGCAGCGTCGCCGACCTGGACGCGCTGGCGCCCGGCTGGGACCACCTGGCGCGCGATAACTATTTAAAAGACGGCGGCAATTACCGGCGCCGCCGCCATTCCTGCTTCATCGACGATGGCGCCAAACTCGCGCGCACGGCCCATCGGGCCCACTGGCAGCCGGTCGAATACAACGCCCTGCACGGCGGCATGCACCGCCTGTTCGAGCCGATCGAGGACGCCACCATTGCCGCTCCCGCCTGGACCGCACTGCTGCACGCGCTGGGGCAGGCCTGCTCGCAGGTCAAAGGACAGCAGCCCTGGTTCGTGGAAGCGCACCAGTTCCGTATCGATACGCTGGAAGGCATCGGCCGCCCCACCCCGGAAGGCGCGCACCGCGACGGCGTTGATTTTGTCGCCGTGCTGCTGGTGGCCCGCCACCATATCAAGGGGGGCGAGACGCGCGTATTCGAGGCGGCCGGCACGGGCGGCCAGCGCTTCACGATGACCGAACCCTGGACCCTGCTGATGCTGGACGACGCCGCCGTCGTCCACGAATCGACCCCGATCCAGCCGGCGGGCGAGAATGGCCACCGCGACACGCTGGTGCTGACCTGGCGCACTGGCGGCTTCCAGGGTGAGGACGCACCATAATCAAGGAGACCCGTTTGGACCAGCAACATGCCCTGCAGCCGCACGACCATGAAATTCTCATCGTCGAGGACAGCCCGACCCAGGCCGAGCGCCTGCGCCGCCTGATCGCCGCCGCGGGCTACCGGGTGCGCGTGGCCCAGAATGGCCGCGATGCGCTCGGCCAGATCGCCAGCGGCAAGCCGCAGTTGATCATCTCCGACATCATCATGCCCGAGATGGATGGCTACGCCCTGTGCCGCGCGCTCAAGGCCACGCCAGACCTGGCGGATATTCCCGTGATCCTCGTCACGGCATTGAACGACTCGAAGGACATCATCCGCGGCATCGAGTGCGGCGCCGACAATTTCATCCGCAAGCCGTACTCGGAAGCCTATCTGCTCAACCGGGTCAGCCAGGTGCTGCTCAACCAGCGACTGCGCGAGGACGCCGGCGGCGAAGCCGGCATCGGCGTCTACCTGGGCGAACATACCCACTTCATCACGGCCAGCCGCCAGCAGATGCTCGACCTGCTGATCTCCACCTATGAACAGGCGGTGCAGGTCAACGGCGAACTGCAGGCGCGCGAAAAGCAGGTGATCGAACTGAATATGCGCCTGTCCCAGCACGCGGCGGAACTGGAAGAGCACAACCGCGAGATGGCGCTCAAGAACATCGAGCTGGCCGAGGCGAGCCGCATGAAGTCGGCCTTCATCGCCAACATGTCGCACGAACTGCGCACGCCCCTGAACGCCATCATCGGCTTTACCGGCACCTTGCTGATGAAGCTGCCCGGCCCCCTGGTACCCGACCAGGAGCGCCAGCTCACCACCATCCGCACCAGCGCGCGCCACCTGCTCTCGCTGATCAACGACATCCTCGACATGGCCAAGATCGAAGCGGGCAAGGTGACGATCGCACCTGGTTCGGTGCAGTGCCAGCAGCTGCTGTCCGAGACGGCCGATTCGCTGCGCCAGCTGGCAGCGCAAAAGGGGCTTGAACTGCGCGTGGAAGCGCCACTGGCGCCGATCGTGATTGAAACGGACCGGCGCGCGCTCACCCAGATCATCATCAACCTGATCAACAACGCCATCAAGTTCACGGAAACCGGCGGGGTCGTCGTGACCCTGTCGCAGGCAAGCGAAAACGGCGCCCTGCTCACGCGCTTTGCCGTTACCGACAGCGGCGCCGGGATCCGGCCGGAAGACCAGCAAAAGCTGTTCCAGGCCTTCTCGCAGCTCGATTCCACCTCGACCCGCCACGCCGAAGGCGCGGGCCTCGGTCTGTACCTGTGCCAGAACCTGGCCAACCTGATAGGTGGCGAGCTGTCGCTGCAAAGCGACTTTGGCCGGGGCAGCACGTTCACCTTGACCATCAAGTAGCGTACGGGCGTCCCAACACCACGCCGCTGCAATCGGTCAAGCTGTACGAAGCCCTGCCCGGCAATGGCGGCGCCGCCCGGCTGGTGATGCTGCCGTACGAGCCGCACTGGTACGCCGCGCGCGAATTGAACGAGCCGCTGGTGTATGAGATGCTGCGCTGGTTTGACAAGTATGTGAAGGAGGCGCCGGCGCTGGCTGCGCCGAAGACGGCGAGTCGCTGAAGAGTAAGCGCCAATATAAGCTGCTGATGCAAGACAGGCGCCGGGGGCGCAGGTAAAGATTGAATGGGGACAGGCACCTTCGGCGCCAGTCCCCGACCCCAAAAAAAACGCCCGCGGCCTTGCGGCGCGGGCGAGAATCCAATTTGCGGGAAATTGGAGGAGACGCACTCAATATAGTGCAGAATATTGTGCAGTGCAATAGAGGCTGGCCTCTAAGCTTCTCCTTTAAGCCTGGATTAATTTAAACGGCGCCGCGCCCTGTGGCATGTTCGGAAAGATCTTCGCCAGCTGGCGGTCGCCGAGGGCCAGGTGGCGTTCGGCGATCTGGGCCAGCACGGCGCGAAAATCCGTCGTCACGGGCAGGTCGCGCCCTTCGTTGAGGGCCGTGTCACCCACTCCCTGCCAGTCGCCATAGACCTGGCCGCCATTGACGGCGCCGCCCATTACCCACATGACGTTGCCATGACCGTGGTCCGTGCCGCCGTTGCCGTTTTCACGCGCCGTGCGGCCGAATTCGGACATGACGACGATGGTGGTGTCCTCGAACATGGGGCCCAGTTTTTTCGCCAGCACGGCCAGGCCCTGGCCCAGCGGCAGCAGGCGGTTGGCCAGCTGTCCCTTGCCATTGCCCTGGCCCGCATGGGTGTCCCAGCCGCCCAGGTCCACAAAAGCCACCTGCATCTTCGGATCGTTGCGCATCAGCGTCGCCAGGCGCGC
Organism: Massilia sp.; assembly: GCA_045810505.1. GTDB lineage: Bacteria > Pseudomonadota > Gammaproteobacteria > Burkholderiales > Burkholderiaceae_D > JAFCUW01. Next base: position 36,178 of record JBJMVV010000346.1, on the reverse strand, counting down.
GGCGTCGTCGGGAAAGCCGTTCGGCAGCGGCGCGCCCCGGTCGGCCGGGTTCATTTCCTGGGCGGCGGCAGCAGCGGCGCTGGCCGCGGCGGCCATCACTTCCGCGTGCGCCGTCTTGCCATCCTGGTAGGCGCGGCCGAAGCGCTCGTGGTTCGCATACAGCTGATCAAACGCGGCGCCGATGTCCTTCCGGTCGAGGACATTGGCGCGGGTGGCGCCAGCGCCGTTGGGCAGGTTCATGGCCGCCATCGGCCCGCGCAGGATGCGCGGCATGACGGGCCCGATCGACAGCGCTCGGCTGGGCGTCGGCGCGCCGGGCAGCGCGGCCACCAGGCGATTGAGCCAGCCGTCCGGCGTGCTCTTGCGCCCCGGCGTGGCTGACTCCATGTAATCCTGGGCGTCGAAGTGGGAGCGGGTGCTGTCAGGCGAGCCGCTGGCGTGAATAAAAGCCAGCTTTTTTTCGGCCCACAGCGGCTGCAGCGCGGCCAGCGCCGGATGCAGGCCGAAGTAGCCATCCAGGTCGAGCGCGCCGCCGTCCATCCCCGGCAGCGCCAGGCCGATGGTGGGCCGCAGGCGCAGGTAGTTTTCGTCACCGACCGGCGCGACGACATTGAGGCCGTCCACGGCCCCGCGCAGCATGATGACGATGAGTTTTTTGTCGGTGGCGGATGTACTGGCGCTGGCGCCGGCGGCCCAGGCGTTGCGCCCGACCGGGACCAGGATGCTGGCGCCGAAGGCCAGGCTGTGGAGGAAGCTGCGGCGTTGCATGGTGCTCTCCGGTTAGCGTTGCATGAAGTCGGGACTACCAAGCAGCATGGCTGCGCGCAGCGGTTCGGCGCTGGCGGCGATGGCGCCACGCGTGCGCGGCGAGATGGCTTCGCCCAAGGTTGCCGCCACGCGCTCGGGATCGAGGGCGATGGCCGGTGCAGGCGATACAAGCGCAGGCTTGCCCGCCAGCGGCAGCCTGCCGGCGGCCAGCGCGGTGGCAAAACTGATGCGGCGGGTCAGCGCGTCGGGATTGAGCCAGGCCTGCTGGGTGTTCTTGTAGCCGTCCGGGGTCTGGCAGCCGTACAGGGGCATGCCCAGCTGGGTCATGGTCGCCAGCAGCGGGCCGACATTTTTCACGGCGCTGTTCGCCGGTGATGCGCTGGCCCGCACCGCCGACACGACGAACTGGTAAGGGGTCTTGAACTTGGCGCCGGCGGCGTCGGGCGCGAGGAACTGGCTGCTGGCGAACAGCACCCGCATGACTGAGCGGATGTCGCCATCGGAGGCAATGAAGACGCGCGCCATGCGGTCCACCAGCGCCGGATTCGGTTCGTCCTGCACGAAATACTGGGCCAGCTGGTAACTGATGTGGCGGGCGGTGGCCGGATGGCGGGCCAGCACGTCGAGCGCCATCTCGCCTTCGGCCTCGCCGGCGGGCGCGACTTCGCGGCCCAGCCAGTGCTTGCTGCCCTGGTCGTGCCGGGCGGCGTCAAACTTGAAAGTCTGGTTGGAGCGGATCAGGGCGCGCTGGTCGTAAGTCCAGCCAGTGAGCATGCGCGCCAGTTCCGTGACGTCCTGCTGGCTGTAGCCGCCATCGACACCGAGCGTATGCAGCTCCATCAATTCGCGTGCGTAGTTTTCATTCAGGCCGGTCGCCTTGCCCTTCTGGCCGGGGCGCTTGCCACCGGGCGTATAGCCATTGGCCGTCGAGAGAAAATTATCGAGGTAAAACAGCATGGCCGGATGATGGGCGGTGGCGCCCAGCAGGGCGCGGAAATTCCCCAGTGCGTTGGGACGGATGGCGTCGCGCTCGTAGCTGGCCACGAGGGCCCGGTCGATGCCCTTGCCGGCGAAGACATTGAAATGGTTGTACCAGAAATCGACCATCACTTCTTCCAGCTGGCGCGGGCTGTCGATCGCGCGCGCCAACCGCGCTTCGGCGGTTTCCTCTGCCACCGCCATCAGTGCGGCGCGGCGGCGCTGGCGCGCCCCGTCGTCCTCGTCGCGCACCTGCTTTTGCAGTTCGACGTACTCGCCCACCACATCGCCCGCCTTGCGATTGGGGGTGGCCAGCGCGGCCAGGCGCGCCGTCAGTGCGGGCGGGTAGGCGATGGTCTCCGGGTGCAGTTGCTCATCCAGATAATTTTGCACGCCCATTTGCGTGACCCGCTCGATGTCACCCGGGCGGGGGCCAAAGGCGACCCGGTTGAGTACGTGGACGGCCTGCTGCTCGGGGGTCAACGCCGCATTGTCGGCGGCCGCAGCACCGCCGCTGCAGAAGAAGAAGGCAAGCAGCAAGGTAGATGACGGCAAAGGCAGTTGCATGATCGGCCCCGGGTTGGTGAACACCCCACGTTTATAACCCGATAAGCCCGCCACAATGCGCATGCCCGAGTATCGATTGTAAATAAATGTAAGCATAAGTCAAACACACGATTGACTTATATCATTCGTTTGATTTATATGTTGTAATGACGACATGGATCATCCCGCACATTTAAATTCTCCCGTCGAAGTTCCCGCAGAGTCGCACGCTGATGAACCGCGCGGCGTGCGCGCCGACGGCGCGCAGTCCCGAGAGCGCCTGCTCAAGGCGGCCATGCGCCTGTTTGCCGCCCAGGGTTTTGCCACCACCTCCACGCGAGAAATCGCCCAGGCTGCCGGCACCAATATCGCCGCCATCAGCTACTACTTTGGCGACAAGGCGGGCCTGTACCGCGCCACCTTCCGCGAAATGTCGCCCTGTACGCCCGACGCCGTCGCCGCCTTCACCGACCCTGCCCTGCCGCTGCGCGACATGCTGGCGCTGTTCTACGCCATGTTGCTCGGCCAGCTCAAACAGGGCGAACAGGCGCAGGTGGGCATGCGCCTGTGGTTCCGCGAAATGCTGGAACCGACCGGCCTGTGGCGCCAGGAGATCGACAGCGGCATCCGGCCGGCCCACCACGCGCTGGTGCTGGCGCTTGGCCGCCACCTGCAGCTCGATCCCGGCTGCGACCGGGTCGCCCGCCTCGCCTTCACCCTGGCGGGCCTGGCCATGCACATGATGGTCTCGCGCGAAGTGATCGACGTGCTGGCGCCCCAGTTGATGAAAGACGAAGCCGCCATCGACGTGTGGGTGGCGCGCCTGGTCGATTACGCCGAGGCCCTGGTGGAGGTCGAACGGCGCGCTGAACCTGAACCATCCTTATCCGGAAAGAACCCAGCATGAAGCCTGTCCCCGCCTTGTCCACCACCCTGCGCCGCGGCGCGTCAGCCTGTGCGCCCCTGCTGCTGGCCGCCTGCGCCGTCAGCGCGCCGCCGGCCAAAGTCGACGCACAGGCGCCAGCCGCCTGGCAGGCCGCCGCGCCCCACCAGGCCAGCCTGACCGACTTGAACCAGTGGTGGCGCAGCCAGGGCGACCCGGTGCTGGCGCAACTGATCGAGCAGGCGCAGGCGGCCAGCCCCACCGTGTCGACCGCGCGCAGCCGCATCTTCCAGGCGCGCGCCCAAAGCGTGGCGGCCGGCGCGGGCCTGCTGCCCAGCGTGGACGGCGCCGCCAGCGTCTCGCGCGCCAGCCAGCAAAGCGCCCTGCCGCTGGGGACCACTTCGCAAGCGGGTTTTCAGGCCGCCTGGGAAATCGACCTGTTTGGCGAGCGGCGCGCCCAGCGCCGCGCCGCCGAAGAGCGCCTGGCCGGCGCGGGCGCCCTGTGGCATGAAGCGCGCGTGTCGGTGGCGGCGGAAACGGCCAGCCAGTACATTGCCCTGCGCAGCTGCACGGCCTTGCTGGCCGTGGCCGAGCAGGATGCCGCCTCGCGCCGCGACACTTCGCGCCTGACCGAACTGACGACGCAGGCGGGCTTCCAGTCACCGGCCAACGCGGCGCTGGCACGCGCCAGCGCGGCTGAGGGCAGCATCCGGGTCACCCAGCAGCAGGCCCAGTGCGAGCTTGACATCAAGGCGCTGGTGGCGCTGACCGCCGTGCCGGAACCGGCGCTGCGCCAGCAGCTGACCTCCGCTTCTACCCCTGGCCTGGGCCCGATCGAAATCACGGCGCTGCCGGCCCAGTTGCTGGCCCAGCGTCCCGACGTATTCAATGCCGAGCGGGCCGTCGCTGCCGCCAGCGCCGATGTCGGCAGCGCCCAGGCCGACCGCTATCCCCGCCTGTCGCTGCAGGGCGCGGTGGGCGTGGCGAACTTTCGCGCCGGCGGCGAGAACACCAAACTGGATACCTGGACCATCGGGCCGCTGGCCGTGACGGTGCCCGTGTTCGACGGCGGCCGCCGCCGCGCCAATGTCGACGCGGCCCGCGCCGCCTACGAGGACGCGGTGCTGAACTACCGCGCCGTGGCGCGCCAGGCCGTGCGCGAAGTCGAGGAAGCGCTGGTGAACCTGCAAAGCACGGCGCGCCGCGGCGACGATGCCCGCACGGCGCTGGACGGCTACCGCTACGCCTTCCGCGCCACCGAAGACCTGTACAAGAATGGCCTGGCCAGCCTGCTGCAACTGGAAGACGCGCGCCGCACCCGCCTGAACGCGGAAAACGCCCTGGTCACGCTGGATCAGGAGCGCAACGCGGCCTGGATTGCCCTTTACCGGGCGGCCGGCGGCGGCTGGACCAGCGCCGCTCCGCTGCCCGCGCTGGCGTCAAACCCTGCCGCCAGCAGCCACTGAATTCATATCGCCGACATCAAATCTGCTTACACATAAAACAATGAAAAACCTGCTCACCAATCCCGCCGCCGCCATCGTCCTCGGTGTCCTGGCCGCCAGCGGCGCCGCCGCCCTGATCGCCTCCCCGGCCTCCTCGGCCGCCGACGACAAGAAGGCCAGCGCGCCGAAGCCTGCGCTCACCGTCACCAGCACCCGGCCTGCGCCCGCCAGCCTGCCCATCCAGCTGACCGCCAACGGCAATATCGCCGCCTGGCAGGAAGCCGTGATCGGCAGCGAGACGGGCGGCTTTCGCCTCAATGAAGTGCGGGTCAACGTGGGCGACGTGGTGAAAAAGGGCGATGTGCTGGCCGTGTTCTCGGCCGATGTCGTCAACGCCGACGTGGCGCAGGCCCGGGCCGCCCTGCTGGAAACGCGCGCCAATGCGGCCGAAGCGACCGCCAACGCGGCGCGCGCGCGGACCCTGCAAAGTTCGGGCGCCCTGTCGGCCCAGCAGATCAGCCAGTACATGACGGCCGAGCAGACCGCCAACGCCCGCATCGCGGCATCGCAGGCGACCTTGAACGCCCAGCAGCTGCGCCTGAAATACACCCAGGTGGTGGCGCCCGACAGCGGCATCATCTCGGCCCGCAACGCCACCGTCGGTTCAGTGGTAGGGGTTGGCACGGAGCTGTTCCGCATGATTCGCCAGGGCCGCCTGGAGTGGCGCGCCGAAGTGGTGGCGGCCGACCTGGCCCGGCTGAAACCGGGCACCCGCGCCGTGGTCAAAGCGGCCAGCGGCGAGGAGTTGACGGGCAAGGTGCGCATGATCGCGCCGACCATCGATCCCCAGACCCGCTCGGCCCTGGTGTACGTCGACCTGCCCACCTCCCTCACCCCGAATGCGCCGTTCAAGGCCGGCATGTTCGCCAGCGGCCAGTTCGCACTGGGCAGTTCGAGCGCGATGACGGTTCCGCAGCAGGCGGTGGTGGTGCGGGACGGTTTCAGTTATGTGTTTCGCCTTAATCCCGACCAGCGCGTGAGCCAGTTGAAAGTGACGACGGGACGGCGCCTGGCCGACCGCATCGAAGTCTCCGCCGGCATCAGGAATGACGATGTGGTGGTGGTCGACGGTGCGGGCTTTTTGAATGACGGCGACCTGGTGCACAACGTCGTAGCGGCCGGCGTCGCCGCCAGATAAGGAAGCTGCATCATGAATTTTTCCGCACTGTCGATCAAGAACCCGGTCCCGGCGATCATGCTGTTCATCCTGCTCAGCCTTGCTGGGCTGCTGGCCTTCAAGGCCAACAAGGTGCAGGATTTCCCCGATATCGAACTGCCCATCGTCACCGTCACTGCCACCCTCGATGGCGCCGCGCCCGCCCAGCTTGAAACGGAAGTGGCGCGCAAGATCGAGGACTCGGTGGCGAGCCTGCAGGGAGTGAAAAACATCTACACCAAGGTGCTCGATGGCGTGGCCACCGTCACCGTTGAATTCATCCTTGAAAAAGATATCGCGGAAGGCGTCAACGACGTGCGCGACGCGGTCGCGCGCATCAAGGCTGACCTGCCGGCCGAAATGCGCGACCCCACCGTCACCAAGGCTTCCACGGCGGGGCGGGTGGTGCTGACGTTTGTGGCTGCGCCGGTCAGGGTCAACAACGGCGCGATGCTCGATGCCCAGGACGTCAGCTGGTTCGTCGACAACGCTGTCTCCAAGCGCCTGCTGTCGGTGCCCGGCGTGGGCGCGGTCAAGCGGGTGGGCGGGGTCTACCGCGAAGTGCGGGTTGAGCTCGACGACGCCAGGATGGCTGCCCTGAAAGTAGCGGCGGTCGACGTCTCGCGCCAGTTGAAGAACGTGCAGCGCGAAGCGCCCGGCGGACGGGGCGACATCAGCGGCGCCGAGCAGTCGGTGCGCACCATCGCCACCGTGCAGACGGCGGCGGAACTGGCCGCGCTCGACATCCCGCTGGCTGACGGACGCCGGGTGCGTCTCGACCAGGTGGCCAATGTGACGGACACGGTGGCCGAGCCGCGCGCCATCGCCGAGCAGAATGGCAAGGCGGTGGTGGGCTTCGAGGTGTTCCGCACCAAGGGCGCCAGCGAAATCGACGTCTCGCGCGGCACCCGCGCGGCCATCGCCGAGCTGCAGAAAGAGCATGCCAACGTCGCGCTGACGGAAGTGATCGACAACGCGGCGCCAGTGGAAGAAAACTTCGCCGGCTCGATGGAGCTGCTCTACGAAGGCGCCATTCTGGCCGTACTGGTGGTGTTCTGGTTCCTGCGCGACTGGCGCGCCACCCTGGTCGCCGCGGCCGCCCTGCCCCTGTCGGTACTGCCCGCCTTTCTCGGCCAGTACCTGTTCGGCTATACCCTCAACACCGTCACCCTGCTCTCGCTGGCGCTGGTGGTGGGCGTGCTGGTGGACGACGCCATCGTCGAAATCGAAAACATTTCGCGCCACCTGCGGATGGGGAAAACACCGATGCAGGCGGCGCTGGAAGCGGCCGATGAAATCGGCATGGCGGTGATCGCCACCACCTTTGCGCTGGTCGCCGTGTTCCTGCCGACCGCCTTCATGGGCGGCATTCCCGGCAAATTTTTCAAGCAGTTCGGCTGGACCGCCGTGCTGGCCATCCTGGCCTCGCTGCTTGTGGCGCGCCTGTTGACCCCGATGATGGCGGCCTACATTTTAAAGCCGACCAAACACCGCGAGGAGAGCGATGGCGCCGTCATGCGCCGCTATATCGCCGCCATGAAGTGGTGCCTGAATCACCGCTGGATCACGGCCGGCGCTTCGCTGCTGTTCTTTGTCGGCTCGATCGCGCTGGCGGGCCTGCTGCCCACCGGCTTCGTGCCGCCGGCCGACCGCGCCCAGACCCAGATCAACCTGGAACTGCCGCCCGGCTCCACCCTGGCGCAAACACGCGTGGTGGCCGAACAGGCGCGCCTCGCTTCGATGCAGGTGGCCGGCGTGACGGGCGTGTTCAGTTCCATCGGCGGCGGCTCCAGTGGCGACGCCTTTGCGCCGGGCGCCGCGGCCGAAGCGCGCCGCGCCGTGCTGACCCTGACGACGGTGCATCGCACCAAGCGCGACACGTCGCTGAATGCGATTGAAAACGCGATCCGCGCCAGGCTGGCCCAGATTCCCGGCGCCCGCTTCAATGTGGGCCCGCCCGACACGGGCGTCAAAATGCAGCTGGTGCTGCGCAGTGAAGATCCGGTGGCGCTCAATGCAGCGGCGCGCCAGGTGGAGCGCGAAATGCGCACGCTCAAGGGGATCGGCAACGTCAGTTCCAGCGCTTCCCTGGTGCGCCCCGAGATCATCGTGCGGCCCGATTTCGCCAAGGCGGCCGATCTTGGCGTGACCGCCCAGGCGATCGGCGAAACGGTGCGCGTAGCCACTGCGGGCGACTACGATGTGGCGCTGACAAAGATGAACCTGTCGGAGCGCCAGGTGCCGATCCGCGTCAAACTGCCGGACGCGGTGCGGGCCGACCTGTCGGCCATCGGCCGCCTGACGGTGCCGGGCAAGAACGGCCCCGTCATGCTGGCCAATGTGGCCTCGATCACGATGGAGAGCGGCCCGGCCCAGATCGACCGCCTCAATCGCAGCCGCAACGTGACGCTGGAGGTAGAGCTCTCTGGCCGCTCGCTCGGTGAAGTCAACGCCGAGGCGCGCGCCCTGCCGGCCATGAAGGCGCTGCCAGCGTCAGTAAAAATTGCGGAACTGGGCGACGCCCAGGAGATGCAGGCCCTGTTCGCCAGTTTTGGCATCGCCATGGCCATCGGCGTGCTGTGCATCTACGGCGTGCTGGTGCTGCTGTTCCACGACTTCATGCAGCCGGTGACGATCCTGATGGCCCTGCCCCTGTCGATCGGCGGCGCGTTCGTGGCCCTGCTGGTAACGGGACGGGCGCTGTCGATGCCCTCGATGATCGGTCTGATCATGCTGATGGGGATCGTGACGAAAAACTCGATCCTGCTGGTCGATTACGCCATTCTCGCGCGCGAGGAAGGCATGAGCCGCTTCGATGCCCTGGTCGACGCCTGCCACAAGCGCAGCCGCCCCATCATCATGACCACCATCGCGATGGGCGCCGGCATGATGCCGCTGGCGCTGGGCTGGGGCGCCGATCCCAGCTTCCGTTCGCCGATGGCGATTGCCGTGATTGGCGGGCTGATCACCTCGACCTTGCTGAGCCTGCTGGTGGTGCCGGCGGCCTTTACCATCATCGACGACTTCGAGCACTGGCTGGGCCGCCAGCTCGACCGGGTGCGCGGCAAGCAGACGCCGCCGGTGGCGCCGGCGCCTGCGCATGCTGCGCCGGAAATGATGAAATAAGGCTTCGCCAGTCTTTATTAAAAGCCGCGCAGTGCGAACCGCGCGGCTTTTTGCATGGTGATGCCGCGTGGTTTCCGCTTAAAAATGTGAAACGGAAAATCAAACGGCGCGAGTAGCGGCGGGCTCTTACACGGTCTATGATGGGCAGACAACGCGTCCCGATCCGATCGCTGAACCATGTGCGCCCTGCCTGGTCGAACCTGAACGCTCCTCACCACCACCTACCGGAGAATTGTTCATGGAACCCAGCCCATTATCGCCCGCGCCCGCCGCCGCATCCGCCGCACCCGACCTTGCCGCCATCAAGCAGCGCCAGCAGGCCACCTGGGCCAGCGGCGACTTTGCCATCATCGGCGTCACCCTGCAGATCGTGGGCGAGTCGCTGGCCGAGGCCGCCGACATCCGGGCCGGCGAACATGTGATCGACATCGCGGCTGGCAACGGCAACGCGTCCTTGGCCGCGGCGCGCCGCTTTGCCCGCGTGATCTCGACCGATTATGTGCCGGAGCTGCTCGACAAGGGCCGCCTGCGCGCCGCCGCCGAAGGGCTCACCGTGCAATTCCAGGAAGCGGACGCCGAGGCGCTGCCGTTCGCGGACGGCAGTTTTGATGTGGCGCTGTCCAGTTTCGGCGTTATGTTCGCACCCGACCAGGCCCGCGCCGCCGCCGAAATACTGCGCGTGGTGCGCCCCGGGGGACGCATCGCCATGGCCAACTGGACGCCCGAGGGCTTCGTCGGCCAGCTATTTAAAACCATCGGCCGTCACATGCCGCCACCTGCCGGCCTGCAGCCGCCGTCGCTGTGGGGCACGGATGCCCATCTACAGACCCTGTTCGGCGCCGAGGCCGCCAGCATCCATGCAGAGCGAAAAATGTTCAATTTCCGTTACGCCTCGTCAGCCCATATGCTGCAGATCTTCCGCGATTATTATGGTCCCGTGCACAAGGCTTTCGCGGCGCTGGGCCCTGAAGCGGCCGCAGCCATGGAAAAAGATTTCCTGGCACTGCTCGATGGGCTCAATAGCGCCGGGCCGTCATCGCTGGTGCTGCCGGCTGAGTACCTGGAAATCGTGATCACAAAAAGGGGGACGGCGCTGATGCACTGATCGATGCTTGTCCTTGGCCTGGCGCTCTTGCTGACTTGGCCTTAAGCAGCCGCTACAATGCTTCTCGCATGGATGGGGCGCCGCCGGTGTCGCCGTGCGATCAGGAGGCGGTGATGGCGAATGCGGGGATGGAAGCGACGAGCAGGCAGATGGCTGGCGGATGGCTCAGCCGCGGCGGCGCGCGCAGCGCCGTGCTGGCGGCGACGTTGTTGACGGGGCTATTGGTCGCTGCCAGCGCCGGCGCCGGGCCGCGTCATCAGCGTAGCGAAGGCGAGCCGGGGCAGTTTGATTATTACGCCGTTGCTCTGTCGTGGTCGCCGGCGTTTTGCGCCACCCATGACGATCCGAACCAGTGCGCGCCGGGCCGCCAGATGGGCTTTGTGCTGCATGGCCTGTGGCCGCAGTATGAACGGGGCTATCCGCAAAGCTGCTCGAACGAGCGCTTGAGCAGTGCGGACATGGCGCGCTATGCCGGCCTGTATCCTTCGCCGAAAATGATCGGGCACGAATGGAGCAAGCACGGCACCTGCTCGGGCCTCAATCCTGCGGCCTACTTCGGCCTGTCGTCAAAGTTGCGCGGACAGGTGGCGATTCCTGCCGCCTACCAACACCCAAGCCAGCCTGTGCGCACCAGCTACGCCGATTTCGTCGGGGCTTTTCGCGCCGCCAATCCCGGTATGCCGGCGCACAGCGTACTGCCGTTTTGCGGCGCGGGCGGACGCTTTCTCAATGAAATCCACGCTTGCTTTGACAAGGGCGGCGCGGGGATCAGTTGCGGGCCGGCTGAGGTGCGGCGCTCGGAGAATACATGTCGGCAGGCGAGCTTTTTGATTCAGGCGGGGCGTTAGGGGAACAGCGAGTTTGCGCTGGGCGCCTGCGAGAGCGAAGGGTGCATGCAAAAACGGGGACAGGCACCTGCGGCGCCATTCGTGGCCCGGCCAGTCCCCCCTGCTGCCGGCTCTGCGACGGCATATACAGTGCAAAGCAAAGCGGCGCGCCAGCTTAACGGCGGCTGCCGCCCAGCAGTTTCGACAGCAGGTAACCGGCGCCCAGGGCGACCAGGACCGAGGTGGCGGGGCTGCTGCGGACGTAGCCGCGGCCGGTGTCGGCGAAGTTGCGGGCTGCGTCGGTCAGTTGGCGGGTGCGTTCGTCCATGCCCTGGGTGGCGCCGGCGAGCGCGCCGGAGAGCTTGTCCACGCCGGCGTGGGCCGAGCTGGCCAGACGGTCGACGATTGGTTGGGCGGCATCGGCGGCCTTGTCGATCTTGTTGTGCATGTCGGAGGCGCTGGCCTGCACGGTGTTGCTGGCGTCACGGGCCATGTCCTTGGCTTTGTCCACGGCATTGCTGGCCGCGTTGCTGATCGCGGCGCCGGCGTTGCTGGCGGCGTTGCCGGCGTCCTTCGTCAGATCCTTGCCGGCATCGCGGGCCTTGTCGCCGAGGTTGCTCATATCCTTGCTCAAATCCTTGCCCATGCTGGCGCCGGCGCCCTCACGGTTGACGTTGCCCATATTGCCGTTGTTTGATTTCTGGTTATCCATGATGAAAGCATCCTTTAAAGTTAGCTGCGGCGTGGAGCTTGCGACTCCACTCATTCTTCCCCGATTGCGGAGCAAAAAAAACCGGCACACCTGACAAGGCTGTGCTGCGTCAATCTGCATGCTATGAAAAATATAGGAATAACAAGATTGTTACTGTGCGCTGACTAACAAAGTCGAACTTGCAGGCAAATACGGCTAACTTTTAACATTCTGCAACTAAAGTCATCCGAGGCAACATTTTCAGTCAATCCATAATATTTCCTTATGGACATAAGTGTTCAAATTCGCTAGACTTCGCCTCCAAGTGTTCCATAGCGCACATAAGAACAAAGTTAAAGCGAAGCGGAACCAGCAAAAAGCCCGGAGATCACGCCGAACTTTTGCTCAAACATCGAGTCCAACGGTAAAACGTCCATCGACCGCTGAGGAGCAATCCGCTTTGAACGCTGCAAACGCATCAATCGCATTTCACGCATTAACCCTGCTGGCACGCGGTAGGCGCGCCACCGTATTGGCCGCTGCTTTGCCTGCCCAATGAGCTATCAGTACATCCATCTTCGCCCCGGCGAACAACGCGACGTTGCACACTGGCGTGGCGCCAGGGGCGGCATGCGCGTGCTCAGCCTGCCGACCTGCCTCGGTTGGCTGCGGCGTCAGGCCAACGATGCGTCCTACGATTTCTGGCCGGATCTTTCAATTGGCGCCGGACTGGTGCGCGAGCGCCGTTCGCGGGCCGTCCCCTGCACCGCGAAAATCCAGGCAGTCTTCATCATGCACAAGGACCATGGCGAATGGGATATCGATCGCTGGCACGCTGATGAGGCGCGGGCCGTGCGGCCCGTCGCGGCCAACGGCAGCGCGCCTGAAAGTGCGGGGAAATTGACGCAACTGTCTCGTCAACGGCGGGAGCCAGGCCTGGGCCTTGCCAGCCCGCAGGACGTTGCCGCCACGCCCAGTTTTATTATCGAAATTGGTGGCGTCATCAACGTTTGAGTGAACGCCCCGGCGCCCGCAGCAGGGCGCCGTGTTGCAAGAGACTTTATCCCGCAAAGGATTTCATCCGCTAAGGATCTTATCCTTTGCTACCCCGCACTTCGCTGGACTGGCTTGCCTGTTCGCGCCGCTCGCCCGGATCCTTGTCCGCCGGCGTCTCCTTGGCGCCTTCGTCACGCCAGCCACCGCCCAGCGCCTTGAACAGGGACACCGTCGCCTGCAGGCGCTTGAGCTTCAGGATGCCCAGTTCATTCTGCACATCCGACATGGCGCGCTGGGTGTCGAGCACCGTCATCAAATCCTCGGCGCCGCTCTGGTAGCGGATCTGCGAGAGGTCGTTGGCGATGCGCGCCTGCTCCATTTCAGTCGACTTCAGGCGGCGCTGTTCGTCGATGGTGTGGATCTGCCCCAGCACATTGTCGACCTCGGACAGGGCCGAGATGACGGTGGACCGGTAGACCTGCACCAGTTCCTGCTTGCGTGCAATCGCCAGGTCGCGCTCACTCTTGAGGCGGCCGCCGTCAAAAATCGGCGCCACCAGCGAGGAGCCGACGTTGGCCAGCAGGTTCGGTCCATTGAACAGGGCCAGCAGCGCATTGCTCTGCGCTCCCGCGGCGCCCGTCAGGCGGATGCGGGGAAACAGGGCGGCGCGGGCCGCCGTGACGTCGGCGTTGGCCGATTCCAGCACCGCTTCGGCGCGCAGGATGTCGGGGCGGCGCGTGAGCAGTTCCGAAGGCAGGCCGGGTGTGACGTCGGGCAGGACCACGCTGTCGAGGCCGTGATTTTCAATACTAAAATTTTGCGGCGAGCGGCCCAGCAGAATGGCCAGCGCCGACATCGCTTCGCGCTGCTGTTGCTGCAGGTCGGGGATGGCCGCCTTCAAGCCGGCCACGGCCGAACGCTGGCGCGCGAGGTCGAGCGGCGAGGCCGATCCGGCCGCGCGCTGGGCGTCCACCAGGGCCAGCACCCGTTCGCTGTTTTCCACGTGTTCGCGGGCGATGTCGAGGCGGTCGTTGAGAGAGAGCACCTGGAGATAGACGGAGACAATGGCGCTGGTGGTGGTCAGCGCCACCGTCTGGCGGTCATAGCGGTTGGCCTTGAGCGAGGCATCGACCGATTTCACGCTTGCTTCGTTCTTGCCCCAGAAGTCCACTTCATAGGCGGTCTGCAGCCAGGCGTTGGCCGAGGTGGTGCCAGCGCCCGGGCCGATCGGCAGGTCGCGGCTCGCGCCCGTGGAAAAATCGACAGTGGGCAGCAGTTGCACACCGGCGATGCGGGCTTGCGCCTCGGCCTGGCGCACGCGCGCCCGCGCGGCGCTCAGGTCCAGGTTGTTGCCCTGCCCTGCTGCAACCAAACTGGTCAGCTCCGCATTGCCGAAGCGCTTCCACCAGTCGGCATCGACCCGGTCGGCCAGGCCGCGCTTGGCGCTGTTGGTCCAACTGGCCGGCACGTCGACGGATGGCGGCGCCTCGGACACCGTTACCTTGCTGGCGCAACCGGCCAGGACCGCCATAGCACCGGCCACCAGCAAACCAAGGGGAACACGGTTTATCTTCATGAGGCCGCCACTGGCGCGTGCGCCGCTGCTGGTTTGGCCGCCGCGGTCGCTGAAGGCAAGGCCACAGCCGCAGGCGGCAAGGGGGGAAGTTTGCCAACGAGCACCTGCTCACCGGCGGATAGGCCCGACAGCACCTGTACCTGCTGGGCATTGCGCAGGCCCGCCCTGATCTTGCGCTGGCTGGGCTTGCGCCCCGCGTCCAGCACCGTCACCGTATAAAAACCGTCCGCGTCGATGGTGCCAAGGGCGCGGGCCGGCAGCAGCAGGGTGTCCTGGGCCTGGCCAACGACAAAGCGCACCTGGGTGCTCATGCCGCTCATCAATTGCTGATCGGGATTGTTCACATCAAACAGCACATTATAAAACGTGTCCTTGCCCGGTTCGCCCGTGCCTTCGGCCGGAATCGGCATCACCTGGCGCAGCTTGCCCGACCAGTGCTGGCCCGGATAGCCGGGGGTGCTGAACTGGGCCTGCATGCCCTTGCGCAGGCGCGTGACGTCCGCTTCCGCCACCCGGGCCTGCACCGTCATCTTGCTCTGGTCGGCAATGCGCAGCAGCGCCGCCTGGCCCTGGCCGGGCCCGACCTGCAGGCCGGGATGGGCGTTCAGCGCCACCACCGTGCCGGCCATGGGGGCAAGCACCTGGGCATGTTGGCGGCTGTCTTCATCGATTTTCAGGTTCGCTTCCACCTGGCGGATCTGGGCGTTGATGGAATCGACCCGCGCATTGGCGGACGACAGGCCCATGCGGCTTGATTCAAAGGCATCCTCGCGCGTGGCGTTCTGGGCCTTGAGCTGGGTCTGGCGCTTGAACTGCAGGTCCGCGTAATCGAGCTGGGCCTTCTGATCGGCCAGTTCAGCCTGCAGGCGCGCCATCTGGGCGCGCTGGCTTTCCACCTTGCTGGGCTGGACCGTGGGGGTGATTTCCACCAGCAGGGCCCCGGCCTTGACGGTGTCACCCACGCTGACGAGCACGTCCTTGACCTGGCCGCCGATCTGGGCGCTCACATCGACGTATTGATAGAGCTGCAATTTGCCGGCGGCATCGACGCTGGCCTGGATGTCGCCCTTTTGCACGGTGACGAGGTCGAGCCTGGCGGGGGCGGCAGCAGGCGGCGTGAGCGCCGGCGCCGGCGCCGGCGCAGCGGAAGGGGCAGCAGCCGGCTGTGGCGAGCGGGGCGCGGCGGCGGGCTGTTGCAGCACCTGCGCCAGCACCACCCCGGCGCACAGGAAAATGCCCACGCTCAATGCGAGCGCAGCGGCGGGACGGCGCACAAAAGGTAAAGCGCGCGGGCCGCGCAGGGCGGGCCGGACGGCTGGGTCGGTGGCGGCGGAAACAGGTGGCTGATCGTTGCTCATCGGTGCTTTGCAGTATCGGTAAAACGGGGCGGCGCGCAGGGACGCGGCATGGCCGGCCCTGCAGGAACAGACCGTATACTAGTCGAAACTGCGCCCACTTCGCAGCAGTTCGGTTTTTGGCGTCGTCGCGCCAGCGCGCATGCATACAAAACCTGCAACAGATGAAGAAAAACAACAGGGTTTTTGCTGACTATAAATCGATACAAATTCACTGAACTTGGCGGACCGCCTTCAACCACGCCACTCTTGGCCCGCCGCCCACGGTTTGAGGGGGAAACGGGCCGTATATCGAGCAATGGTTCAAGGAAATAATGTGGCATTCTGTTGACTTGGATGCAGCGCCGCCCCCCCCGTGCGCCCTGCACTCCCGCAGCGAGGGCGTTTTCCCTCAATCACAGGTATAAAGAAACATGACGTTTGTCTACTCCAGGGTAGGTGGTGCGACCACGGCAGGCATGCCTGACGCGGTCGATAGTGGCTGGCTGTGCGGCGTCAATGCGCGCGGACGACCCTACCGCCGGGCATGGGTGGGCAACGCCGGCCGCACCGCCGACATCTGGCGCGAGATGGCTTTTACGGCGCCGGCGCCGACGCGCCAGTCGCTTGCCCGTGACGGCCAGGAAGCCTACATCCTGCAGCAGGACCCCAGCGGCCTGTGGTACGTCGACCCCTGGGGCAGCAATGGCGCCGGTACGATCCGTCCGGCGGCGCAAGCGGGCGCCCTGCCCTCCAGCGGGCGCGATCTGTCCGATACCTGCTTCATCATCGAACTCAAGCACGCCACCCATCCCTGAGGACGGGCAGCGCCTGCACGATTTTTACTGACAGTTCAACGTCAACGCATCGCCCTCGTCCGCCTGGGCGCGCATGACGTTGCTATCGCCACAACGGTAGACCACGGTCAGGCGCTTGCGCGAACGGGGCGCCGGATCGCCGCACAGGTTGTTGCTGGCAGTGACAGAAAAATTGCTGCCGCGGGCAGTCGCCTGGCGCACGGCCGGACGGGCGTCGCAATAGGCGTCGCGGATACCGTAGTCGGCCTTCTCGATTTCGATACGGGGTTGGCGCGGTCCGCCGTCATGGTAGCCGCCGCCGCGCGGGCCGCCCTGGGCCTGGGCCTGGCCGTCACGGAAGCCCTGCTCGTAGCCACGGCGGTATTCCTGGCTTTGCGCCATGGCCGAGACCGAGACGGCTGCCAGGATGGCGCCGGCGCTCAGGCTGAGGAACAGTTGTTTGCTGCTTGTTTTCATCGTTGTCTCCTTGATTGCTGATGACCCGCAGCGGCGTCTTGAAGGCCGCCGCCTTGATTTTATCCCAGGGATTCGCCCAACAAAAAACCCGCGACTCTTGCGAGGACGCGGGTTTTTGCTTACAGCATATTCCTGGTGCCGATTGCCGGAATCGAACTGGCGACCTTTTCATTACGAATGAACTGCTCTACCAACTGAGCTAAATCGGCGGCGAGCCGTATTCTAGCAAGAAGTACACCCATCCCGCTAGTCTGATTTTGCCTGAGTCAGCAATTATGCGTAATTACGCATAATTGCTGGACTTATTTACTTTTCTGCGTGGTATTGCGTGACCTGCTCCACTTCGTTTTTGGACCCCAGGAACACCGGCACGCGCTGGTGCAGCTTGTGCGGGGCGATATCGAGGATGCGCTGCTGGCCGTCGGTGGCGGCGCCGCCGGCCTGCTCGACGATCAGGGCCATCGGGTTGGCTTCATACATCAGGCGCAGCTTGCCGGGCATGGAGGTGTCGCGCGTGTCGGCCGGGTACATGAAGATGCCGCCGCGGGTGAGGATGCGGTGCACGTCGGCCACCATTGAGGCCACCCAGCGCATATTGAAGTTCTTGCCGCGCGGGCCGGTGTCGCCGTCCAACAATTCGGCGACGTAGCGCTGCACGGGCGGATGCCAGTGGCGCTGGTTCGACATATTGATGGCGAATTCCTTGGTGTCGGCGGGAATTTTCATGTCGCGCTGGGTCAGCACCCAGGAGCCCATCTCGCGGTCCAGGGTAAAACAGTTCACGCCGTTGCCGGTGGTAAGCACCAGCATGGTTTGCGGGCCGTACACGGCGTAACCGGCGGCCACCTGGGCCGAGCCTGGCTGCATGAAGTGTTCTTCGGTGGGCGTGCCCATGCCGTCCGGCGCCTTGAGCACGGAGAAAATGGTGCCGATCGAGACGTTGACGTCGATGTTGGAAGAGCCGTCGAGCGGATCGAACAGCAGCATGTATTCGCCCATCGGATAGCGGTTCGGGATCGGGTGGATCGATTCCATTTCTTCGGACGCCATGGCAGCCAGGTGGCCGCCCCACTCATTCGCCTCGAGCAAAATCTCGTTGGAAATCACGTCCAGCTTTTTCTGCACTTCGCCCTGGATGTTTTCCGTGTGGGCGCTGCCGAGGATGTCGCCCAGGGCGCCCTTGCCCACCGAGTGGCTGATGGTCTTGCAGGCGCGCGCCACCACCTCGATCAGCAGGCGCAGTTCGGCAGGGATGGAATTGTGCAGGCGTTGCTCTTCAACGAGGTATTGCGTGAGGCTGATACGTTTCATGGACATCCTTGTGAGAGAAATAGTTTTATTCGGACAGGGCTTTGCTGATCACTTCGCGCACATCGCTCGACAGTTTTTTCACGCCGGCGACCCGCTGCAGCGCTTGCTTCATGTGGCGCTGCAACTGCGGCGTGTAGCGGCGCCAGCGGTCCATCACGCGGGCCAGACGGCTGGCCACCTGCGGGTTGAGCACGTCGAGGGCAATCACCTGCTCGGCCCAGAAATCGTAGCCGCTGCCGTCGAGGGCGTGGAACTGCGAAGGATTGCCGCCGCAGAAATTGAAGATCAGGCTGCGCGCGCGATTCGGGTTCTTGATGTTGAACGCCGGGTGCTTCATCAGGTCGCGGATGGCCTCGACGTTGTTGTCGGGCGCGGAAGCCTGCATGGCGAACCACTTGTCGACCACCAGCGCTTCGCCGGAGAAATCCGTGTAAAACGCGTGCAGGGCCGCATGGGCGCCGGCTTCCTGGGCGTGCAGCAGGGCCTGCAGAGCGGCGACCCGGTCGGTCATATTGCCCGCTTCGGCGAACTGGGTCTGCGCAAGACGCTGGCTGGCGGCGTCGGGCGCCGCGCTCAGGTAGGCCAGGCACAGATTCTTGAGGCCGCGCTTGCCGGCCGCGATGGCATCCGGGCTGTACGGTCCAGGCGTCAGGTTGGCGTGGTACTGGGCGGTCAATTCTCCACGCAGGGCGTCGCCGATGGCTGCGCGCAGGAACTGGCGGGCCGTGTGGATCGCATGCGGATTGACCACTTTGAGGCGCTCGGCAATGATGGTTTCCGAGGGCAGCAGCAGGGCCTGCTCGCGGAAGGCGGCGTCAAGGCGCTCATCGGTCAGCAGTTTGCGCATGGCCTTGATGAAGGTGTCGTCAATCGTCGGCGTGACGCCTTCCTCGATGGCATCGGTCAGGGCCAGCAGGCGCGTCATGGCCAGGCGCTGGCCGGCTTCCCAGCGATTGACGGCGTCGCTGTCGTGATTGAACAGGTGCAGCAGTTGCTCGTCGGTATAAGCGTATTCCAGCACCACGGGCGCGGAAAAATCGCGCAGCAGCGATGGGGTAGGCATCTCCTTGACGCCGTTGAAAGTAAACGTCTGGCGCGCTTCCGTCAGTTCCAGGATGGCCGTGGTGGAACCTTTACCGTGCTGCCCCAGTTGCATGTCGCGGCCGTCCGCACCCAGCAGGCCGACGGCCACGGGAATGTGGAAGGGCTGCTTGGTCGGCTGGCCTGGCGTGGGCGGACAGGACTGGCTGAGGGTGATGGTGTAGCTGCCTGCGGCGGCGTCATAGGCCGTCTCGGCCTTGACGACAGGGGTGCCGGCCTGGCTGTACCAGCGCTCGAACTGGGACAGGTCGCGTCCGCTGGCATCGGCCATGGCGGTACGGAAATCGTCGCAGGTGACGGCCTGGCCGTCGTGGCGCTCGAAATACAGGTCCATGCCCTTGCGGAAACCCTCGCGCCCGATCAGGGTCTGATACATGCGCACCACTTCGGCGCCTTTTTCGTAGATCGTGACCGTATAAAAATTGTTGATTTCGACAAAGGAATCAGGCCGCACCGGGTGGGCCATCGGGCCGGCGTCCTCGGGGAACTGGGCCTGGCGCAGGGTGCGCACCTGGTCGATGCGGGTGACGGCGCGCCCGCTGTCGGTGCCGATCATGTCGGCCGAAAACTCCTGGTCGCGGAACACCGTCAGGCCTTCCTTGAGCGACAGCTGAAACCAGTCGCGGCAGGTGACCCGGTTGCCGGTCCAGTTATGGAAATACTCGTGGCCCACCACCGCTTCGATGCCGGCGAAATCGACGTCGGTGGCGACGCGGGGATTGGCCAGCACGTACTTGGTGTTGAAAATGTTCAGACCCTTGTTTTCCATCGCGCCCATATTGAAGTCGCTGACGGCAACAATCATGAAGCGGTCCAGGTCCAGCTCCAGGCCAAAGCGCTCTTCGTCCCAGCGGATGCTGTTCTTGAGTGACTGCATGGCGTAATCGGTTTTATCGAGGTTGCCGTCTTCCACCCACACTTGCAGCAGCGCGGTGCGCCCGTCAGCGAGCTTGAACTGCTCTTCCTGGCAGACCAGGCGGGCGGCCACCAGGGCAAACAGGTAAGACGGTTTCGGGAACGGGTCTTCCCACTTGGCGTAATGACGCCCGTCCTCCAGGTCGCCCTCTTCGATAAGATTGCCGTTCGAGAGCAGCACGGGATACTTGTTCTTGTCCGCGCGCAGCATGACGGTGTAGACAGCCATGACGTCCGGGCGGTCGGGGAAATACGTGATGGCGCGGAAACCTTCGGCTTCACACTGGGTGAAGAAATTGCCGTTCGAGCAGTACAGACCGTTCAGGGTGGTGTTCAGCAAAGGCGCGCAGATGGTCTCGATTTCCAGCACCACCTGGTCGGGCGCATTCGGGATGTGCAGCATGTTGCCGTCGATGCGGTACTGGCGCTTGCTGAGCGCGACGCCATTCATCCGCAGCGCGACCAGGGAAATGTTTTCGCCGTACAGGTCGATCTGCTTGCCATGGCCCGCCGGGTTGCGGCGCATGGTCAGCCGGTTGGCGACGATGGTGCGGGCCGGGTCCAGATCGAAGCCCAGTTCGACTGTATCGACCAGGTAGGCGGGCGGCGTGTAGTCGTTACGATAGATCGTCTGGGAAATGTCGGTGCGCATAGTCTCGGCCATCAGCGGTGGATATCAGGCTATTTTACCAAGAGAGGGGCTCACCTGGCCCGCCTGATTGACTGTATCGCTCTGTCAAGCGCGGTAACATTCTGTAAATCTTTTGCCTTTCAACAGTGCCAGACTTACACTGAGGTGGGAAAAATCCGACTCATTTGGAGAAGAACATGAAACGCCTGGCTCTTGCCGCCGCTGCCGCCTGCACCCTGTTGCTCGCCGGCTGCGCCACCACCATCCGCAGCGACGTCACCACCTTTCACCAGTGGCCCGCTGATCTGAGCAACAAGACCTACTCGATCGACGCCCCCGCGCCCCAGGAAGACACCCTGGAAGTGCGCGCCTACCTCGACCTGGTGCGGGGCCAGTTGGCCAAGCTGGGCTTCCAGGAAAGCGGCGCCGACGCCGCCCTGAAAGTGAAAATGCGCTTTCGCACTACCGACGTGCCCGTGCAGGTGATCCAGGCGGTCGATCCCTTCTTCTCCCCGTCGGCCCGGTTTGGCTACTGGGGCCCCTACCGCCGCCGTTTTGGCGGCTACTACGGCGGCTTCTACGATCCGTTCTGGGGCGGCCCTTCCAGCTACGAAGTGGTCGAACGCCATGTGTATCAACGCGACGTCCAGGTCGCCATCCGCTCCGCCAAGGACGGCAAGCCCCTGTTCGACGTGACGGTGCATAACAACAGCAGCCAGCCGTCGACGCCGGCGCTGATGCCGGCACTGGTGCAAAGTGCTTTCGAAGGATTCCCCGGGCCGAACGGGGGTGCTAGGCGCATCGAGTTAAAGCAGGGATGACGCGATGGGGTCTGGCGCTTGGCGCCTGACCCCGGTTTCGGTTCGATAAAAACGGGGTCAGGGCATTCGCATGCGAATGCGGCGCCAGACCCCTTCCGATTTTTACGGCAACAGGATCGACGACCCGGTCGTCTTGCGCGCTTCCAATTCCTCATGCGCCCTGACCGCATCCTTCAGCGGATAGCGCTGGTTGATATCAATCTTCACCTTCCCGCTCGACACCATCGCAAACAGATCGGCCGCCATCGCTTCCAGATCGGCCCGCTTGGCCGCGTAGGAAAACAGGGTGGGCCGGGTAATGAACAGCGAGCCGCGCGAAGCGAGTTCCTGCAGCGAGAACGCCGGCACGGGCCCGGAGGCGCTGCCGAAGCTGACCATCATGCCCAGCGGCTGCAGGCAGTCGAGCGAGCCAATAAAAGTGTCGGCGCCGATCGAGTCGTACACCACGGGCACCTTGGCGCCGCCGGTAATCTCGGCCACCCGCTCGACGAAATTTTCCGTGTTGTAGTTGATGACGTGGGCCGCGCCCGCCGCCAGTGCCAGCTTGCCCTTTTCATCCGAGCCGACCGTGCCGATCAGCCTGGCGCCGATGGCCTTGGCCCACTGGCAGGCAATCAGCCCGACCCCGCCGGCCGCGGCGTGGAACAGGATGGTGTCGCCCGGCTTGACTTTATAGGTGCGGTTGAGCAGGTATTGCACCGTCAGGCCCTGCAGCATCATGGCCGCGCCCGTCTCGAAATCGATGTCGTCCGGCAGTTTCAGCAGGATGGACGCCGGCATATTGCGTACTTCCGCATAGGCGCCGTTGGGCCGGCCGGCATAGGCGACGCGGTCGCCCACCTTGACTTCGGTGACGCCTTCGCCCACCGCTTCCACCACGCCAGCGCCCTCCATGCCCGCGCCCGCCGGCAGGGGCTGGGGATACAGGCCGGTGCGGAAGTACACGTCAATAAAATTGATGCCGATGGCGTGATGGCGCACCCGCGCTTCGCCCGCGCCCGGTTCGCCCACGTCGACATCGACATATTCCAGTACTTCAGGACCGCCGGTGCGATTGATGCGGATAGCTTTGCTCATGCTGTCTCCTTGGTGGTTGATGTCTGTAGCTGCGTCAATACGAGGTGGGCGCTGGCCAGGTTGGTGGCGCAGGCAACGTTGTGCACGTCGCAGGCGCGTACCAGCGCGTTGATGTCAGGCTCGTGGGGCTGGGGCGTCATCGGATCGCGCAGGAAGATGACGGCATCGATGCGCCCCGCCACCAATTCGGCGCCGATCTGCAGGTCGCCGCCCCAGGGACCGGACAGCTTGCGTTCCACCGCCAGGCCCACTTCGGCCATCAGGCGCGCGCCGGTGGTGCCGGTCGCTACCAATTTGCAGGTGCGCAGGAAAGGCGCGTACTCGGTCGCCAGGACAACCATGTCGTCTTTCTTCATGTCGTGCGCGATCAGGGCCAGGCGTGGGGGCATTCGGAGTGTCCTTTATTTTTTCTTCGATAGCATATAAATACCACCGATTACGAGGGCGGTGCCGGCCAACTGGATCACGGTGATCGGTTCACCCAGGATCAGGGCGCCCAGGAACAGGGTGGACACGGGGCCGATCATGCCGGCCTGCGAAGCGGTGGCCGCGCCGATGCGCTGCACGGCCACCATGGTCATGAACACGGGCAAAATCGTGCAGAACACGCCGTTGACCAGCGACAGCCAGTAGACGGGCGCCGGCTGGATCAGCAGCGATGCCGGCCGCAGCAGGAAAAACTGGCCGATGCAGGCGGCGCTGGAGACGCACATGGCGTAGGCGACGAGGCGCAGCGAACCAATCCGCTGCACCATTTCTCCCGTGAACAGCAAATAGATCGCGTAGCTGATGGCCGAACCGAGCACAAAGGCGGCGCCGATCACCGTGCTGCCCGCCCCGCCCGCCAGATCGTGCACGAACACCAGCACGATGCCGCAGTAGGACAAGGCCAGCGCCAGCCACTGCGCCCGGCCGATCGGGCGCTTCCACAGCAGGGCCGTGACCAGCAGGACAAAAGTAGGCGTCAGGAACAGAATCAGCCGCTCCAGCCCCACTGAAATATATTGCAGCCCGAGGAAATCGAGAAAGCTCGACAGGTAGTAGCCCACCAGTCCCAGCCCGATCAGGCGCCAGCGGTCGGCGTTCGACAGCGCCGGCCCGGTGCGCATCTTCCAGATTGCCACGGCAGCGAAGACGGGCAGCGAAAACAGCATGCGGAAGGCAATCAGGGTGACCGCGTCGATGTGATAGCGGTACAGCAGTTTGGCGACGACCGCCTTGGTGGAGAACAGGATGGCGCCGACGACGGCAATGGCCAGGCCGCTGGCGAGGCCAGGATGCGCGCTCGATGCCGAGGCGGGTGTTTCAGTTTTGCTCATCAAAGAATTGTACGGCGAATCGGCGATGCGCATCGCCGCTCGGTCCAAGGGGCCACACCGGACAGATTTACAGGCAGCCTTCGATATAGCGCACGGCTTTGATCTGTCCCGCCGTCATCAGGGCGACCGCGCCCGTCCTGGTTTCAAAGCGCATCGCCAGCGCCCCACCCTTGTCCAGCACGGTAAGGTACTGCTCGCGCTCGTCATAGGCATTGGCTTCGCGGCCGAGATCCGGATAGGCGGCGGTGACGGCGGCAAGCGGGGCGCCGACCGTGATCCCGGCCCCGTTCGCCACGCCAGGCTGGAACACGTCGACCCGCTCGAGCACATCGTCAACAAACATCAAAGCCACGCCGGGGTGGTCCGCGACCGGCAACTGGTCGCAACTGGCAGTGGGGCGCAGCGCCACCGGCGTGGCGCGCAGCACCCCGCCCAGCGCGGCGTTGGCATGCGCGAAATCCATGCCCACGTGAACTGGACCGATGCCGTCAAAACGCAATTGCCAGTCGGCCGCGCTGGCCGGCAGCGCTAGCGCAAACATCAGGGACAGGGACAGAAGCGAGGAAGCGACGCGCATGACGACCTTCTTTCAAGAGTGGAGAAAGCTTGCCAATCAATTATGGAACGCTCCCGATTAAACGGGGCTTAAATGCCGCCATGGGCTCGCTTGCGGGGCTTTCTGGCACAGCTGCCTGAAGCGGCTGCCGGCCGCTCGCCGCTGTTGTAGAAGGCCAGCATCAGCCCTGCCGCTGCAAGATTTACCTGGCCTGCCCATGCTAAAATGCGGGCCTCAACCGCATACCGCTGAAGGAAGTTTCGACATGGCTGGACACAGCAAATGGGCCAATATCAAGCACAAGAAGGCCGCCACCGACGCCAAGCGCGGCAAGATCTGGACGCGCCTGATCAAGGAAATCACCGTCGCCGCCCGCATGGGTGGGGCCGATGTGGACGCCAATCCCCGCCTGCGCCTGGCGGTGGACAAGGCCGCCGATGCCAACATGCCGAAAGAAAACGTCACCCGCGCCATCCAGCGCGGTTCGGGCAGCCTGGAAGGGGCCAACTATGAAGAAGTGCGCTACGAAGGCTACGGCATCGGCGGCGCCGCCATCATCGTCGACTGCATGACCGACAACCGGGTGCGCACGGTGGCCGAAGTACGCCACGCTTTCAACAAGCACGGCGGCAACATGGGCACGGAAGGCTCGGTCGCCTTCATGTTCAAGCACTGCGGCCAGTTGCTGTACGCGCCAGGCGTGGATGAAGATAAGTTGATGGAAGCGGCGCTGGAAGCGGGCGCAGACGACGTCGTCGCCGATGAAGAAGGCGGCTTTGAAGTGCTGTGCGATCCGTTCGCGTTTGCCGGCGTCAAGGAAGCCCTGGAAAAAGCCGGCTTCAAGGCTGAAGTGGCCGAGATCATCATGAAGCCATCGACCGAGACGGTGTTCGCGGGCGAAGACGGCCTCAAGATGCAGAAAATTCTCGACGCGCTGGAAAACCTGGATGATGTCCAGGAAGTCTATACCAACGCCCTGATTGAAGATTAAGCAGAGAAGCATTCCATGAAAATACTGGTAGTGGGTTCTGGCGGCCGTGAGCACGCGCTGGCCTGGAAACTGGCCCAATCCGAACGCATCCAGATGGTCTACGTCGCCCCCGGCAACGGCGGCACGGCGCGCGACAACCGCCTCGTCAACGTGGACATCACCGACCCCTGCGCGCTCGCTGACTTCGCCCAGGCCGAGCACATCGGCCTGACCGTGGTCGGCCCGGAAGTGCCCCTCGCCGCCGGCATCGTCAACCTGTTCCGCGGGCGCGGCCTGAAAATCTTTGGCCCGACCAAAGAGGCTGCCCAACTGGAAAGCTCGAAGGATTTCGCCAAGGCCTTCATGCAGCGCCACGGCATCCCCACCGCCGCCTACCAGACTTTTACGGACGTCGCCCAGGCGCACGCCTACATCGACCAGCAGGGCGCGCCCATCGTCATCAAGGCCGATGGCCTCGCTGCCGGCAAGGGCGTGGTCGTTGCCATGACCTTGGAAGAGGCCCACGCGGCCGCCGATGACATGCTGCGTGATAACGCGCACGGCGCAGCAGGCGCCCGCATCGTCGTCGAAGAATTTCTCCAAGGCGAAGAAGCCAGCTTTATCGTCATGTGCGACGGCAAGCACGTCCTGCCGCTGGCCACCAGCCAGGACCACAAGCGGTTGATGGATCAGGACCGGGGTCCTAATACGGGCGGCATGGGCGCTTATTCGCCCGCCCCGATTGTGACTCCCGCCATGCACGCCCGCGTCATGCGTGAAATCATAAATCCGACCATCGCAGGCATGGCCAAGGACGGCATCGTCTTTACGGGCTTCCTGTACGCCGGCCTGATGATCGACGCTGCCGGCAATCCAAAAACGCTGGAATTCAATTGCCGCATGGGCGATCCGGAAACCCAGCCCATCATGACGCGCCTGAAATCGGACCTGGTGATGGTGATGGAACACGCCGTCAACGGCACGCTTGACGCGGTCGAACTGGAATGGGACCGCCGCACAGCCGTCGGCGTCGTCATGGCCGCCGCCGGCTACCCCGACAGCCCGCGCAAGGGCGACGTCATCGACGGCATCCCCGCCGAAACGCCCGAATGCGTCATTTTCCATGCCGGCACCACCCAAACGGGCGGCACCCTGCAAACCAACGGCGGGCGCGTGCTGTGCGTGGTCGGCCTGGGCGACAGCGTCAAGATGGCGCAGAAGCAGGCGTATGAGACGGTGGATCAGATTCATTTTAATGGGGCGCAGTTCAGGCGCGACATTGGCTGGCGTGGCTTGAAACATTAATCGTAAGTCGGGGACTGGCCTTGCAGGCCTGTCCCCATTTTCAGCTTTGAAGCAAAGTCAAAAGAATGGGGACAGGCCCGCAGGGCCAGTCCCCGATGCTGCATGCTGTACAATCCCTCCTCCCTTTTTCGTTCCGATCACGTTTCCATGTCCGCCCCCTCCCCCGACGCCGTCAAAACCTGGCTGCTCGACCTCCAGTCGCGCATCGTCGCCGCCCTTGAAGGGGTGGACGGCAAGCCGTTTTTGCGCGATGCATGGGAGCGGCCGGAGGGCGGCGGCGGGATTTCGCGGCTGATCGAGAACGGCAATGTGTTCGAGCGTGGCGGCGTCAATTTTTCGCACGTGATGGGCGCGTCGCTGCCCCCTTCTGCGGCCCACGCGCGCCCGGAACTGGCGGGGCGCTCCTGGGTCGCGATGGGGGTGTCGCTGGTGCTGCACCCGAAAAATCCCTACGCCCCGACGGTGCACATGAACGTGCGCTTTTTCGAGGCAGTGGCCGAGGGCAAGGAACCGGTGTGGTGGTTCGGCGGCGGCATGGACCTGACGCCGTATTATGGTTTCAAGGAAGATGCGCGGCATTTCCACCAAAGCTGCCGCGATGCGCTGTCTCCGTTTGGCGACGGCTTGCACGGCCGCTTCAAGCCATGGTGCGACGAGTATTTCTATTTAAAACACCGCAAGGAAGCGCGCGGCGTGGGCGGCATCTTCTTTGACGATTTCAATGAACTGCCGTTTGACCAGGCCTTCGCCATGACGCAAAGCGTGGGCGACGCTTTTTTGACGGCCTATCCGCCCATCATCGAGCGCCGCAAGGACAGCGAATACGGCGAGCGCGAGCGTGATTTCCAGTGCTACCGGCGCGGCCGCTACGTGGAATTCAACCTGGTGTGGGACCGCGGCACCCTGTTCGGGCTGCAGTCGGGCGGGCGCACGGAAGCGATTTTGATGTCGATGCCGCCGGTGGTGAACTGGCGCTACGACTGGCATCCTGAACCGGGCAGCGTCGAGGCCACCTTGTACAGCGACTTCTTGCCGCCGCGGGATTGGCTGGCGCCATCGTGAGCTGCATCGCGCTGCTGGGCGGCAGCTTCGACCCGGTGCACGCGGGCCACGTCGCCCTCGCCGCCCTGTTCCAGCAACTGCTGCAGCCGGAGCAACTGCGGATCGTCCCGGCCGGCAATCCCTGGCAAAAAGCGCCCTTGCACGCCAGCGCGGCCGATCGCATCGCGATGCTGGAACTGGCATTTGAGGCTGCGAGCCTGCCCATCGTGATCGACCGGCAGGAAATTGAACGTGATGGTCCCAGTTTCACCATCGACACCTTGCGCAGCGTGCGGGCGGAAGTGGGACCGGCAGCATCGGTGGTATTTTTGATGGGCGCTGACCAGTTGATGCATCTGGACACCTGGCGCGACTGGCGCGACCTGTTCGCGCTGGCCCACATCGGCGTCGCGGCGCGGCCCGGTTACAGCCTCGCCGCGGCGAGCCTGCCGCCCGCCGTGGCAGAAACAAT
The DNA here is from genome assembly GCA_045810505.1 of Massilia sp. GTDB lineage: Bacteria > Pseudomonadota > Gammaproteobacteria > Burkholderiales > Burkholderiaceae_D > JAFCUW01. The sequence goes on along the minus strand of JBJMVV010000346.1, from coordinate 7,894 downwards.
TTCGGTACGCCAGGGGAGCCTGGACCAGCTTCGTACCACCCCGTCCGGCAAGGTATTTCTTGCCGAGACGCTGGCTGTGGATATCTCCGCCACCCAGATTCGTGCGGCATTGCGGGAACAGGATTCAGTTGCTCTAGAGCCAAGTTCGCTGATTCCGCCGGTAGTGCTAGACTACATTCAACAACACCAACTTTATAAGAACTAATGGATATCAAAAAACTGCAAACCCTCGTCGTCGACGCGCTCGAGGACGTCAAGGGACAGGACATCGCCGTGTTCGACACGGTTCATCTGACGAGCCTGTTTGACCGCATCGCCGTCGTCTCGGGCACCTCGAACCGCCAGACCAAGGCGCTGGCCGCCTCGGTGCGCGACAAGGTCAAGGAAGCCGGCGGCGACGTCGTCGGCATGGAAGGCGAGGACACCGGTGAATGGGTGCTGGTCGACCTGGGGGACATGATCGTCCACATCATGCAGCCGGCCATCCGCCAGTACTACCGCCTGGAAGAAATCTGGGGCGACAAGCCTGTGAAACTGGGCGCGGCCAAGCGCAAGACGACGGCCGAAGGCGTTGAAGCATCGCTGCCGAAAGCGCAGTCGAAGCACCTCGCCTCGACCCAGCCGGCGCCGGAAGTCAAGCCCGTCAAGGAAACCAAGCCGGCGGCCGCAAAGAAAGCCGCGAGCAAGACCGCTGCCACCAAGACCCCCGCCGTAAAAAAAGCCGCCGCATCGAAAGCGGTCGGCAAGACCGTAAAAGTCGCGCCGGCGAAGTCGGAAGTGGCCGCCGTCGAAGCGCTGAAAAAGCAGCCGCCGAAACGCGTCGCCAAGCCGAAGGTCGCAGCCGACGCCGTGCCCGAGAAAAAAGTCATCAAGCGCGTGGCCAAGAAGGCTGTCGACGAATAAGGCGGCGCCGTGCAGTTGTTGATCGTCGCGGTCGGCCACAAGATGCCGGCCTGGATCGAAACCGGCTTCCAGGAGTACGTCAAGCGCATGCCGCCCGAGCTGCGCATCGTGCTCAAGGAAATAAAGCCGGTGGAACGCTCGGGCAGCAAGACGGCGGCCACCGCGATGGCCCTCGAACGCGAGCGCATTGAAGCGGTGCTGCCGAAAAACGTGCGCATCGTCGCCCTCGACGAACGGGGCAAGGACCTCACCAGCGTGGGCCTGTCCGAACAGTTGCAGGCCTGGCAGCTTGGCGGCGGCGACACCGCCCTGCTGATCGGCGGCGCGGACGGGCTCGATCCGGCCCTGAAAGCCCGGGCCGACAGCCTGATCCGCATCTCCAGCATGACCCTGCCGCACGGCATCGTGCGCGTGATGCTGGCCGAGCAGCTCTACCGGGCCTGGTCGATCACGCAAAACCATCCCTATCACCGTGTCTGAAATCGTCCACGTTCTGTCCAAACGTTAATGGCGGGGCAAACAGTATTAATGTATCGTCTTGAGTTGTTAATCCACAGACATGCTCGTTTGCCCTGATGAAACTGCTCGACAATAAGATCTACCTGGCCTCCAAGAGCCCCCGGCGGCGCGAACTGCTGCGCCAGGTGGGCGTCGATTTCGAGCTGTTGATGTTACGCAGCAGCGCAGACCGTGGCGCCGACGTCAGCGAAGAAGAACTGCCCGGCGAGACGCCCGCCATCTACGTCGCCCGCGTGGCCGGCGAAAAAGCGGCGTTTGCCTTCAACATCGTCCAACTGCGCCGCATGCGCCCCCGCCCCGTGCTCGCCGCCGACACCACCGTCACCATCGACGGCGAAATCCTCGGCAAACCGGCCGACCCCGACGAAGCGGCCCGCATGCTCGAACGCCTGTCCGGCCGCACCCACCAGGTCCTCACCAGCGTGGCTGTCCACTATGCCAATATGGCCGAGCAGTTCACCCAGGTGTCGCAGGTGCGCTTTGCCAAGCTGTCGCCGGCGGCGATCAAGGCGTATTGCGCGTCGTCCGAACCGTACGACAAGGCGGGTGGGTACGGCATTCAGGGGCTGGCGGCGCTGTTTGTCGAGCATATTGATGGCTCGCATTCGGGGATCATGGGCTTGCCGCTGTTTGAGACGGCCAACCTGCTGCGCCAGGCTGGCATCAACATTTAAAATCACCGAAGCGCCTGCAGCATCGGGGACTGGCCTTGCAGGCCTGTCCCCATTTTTAGAGCCGCTGAATTCTGAAACGAAGTCAAAATGGGGACAGGCCCGCAGGGCCAGTCCCCGGCTTCGATCACCGCCCCTCATCGTCCGCGTGTATCATCACGCCATGAACGAAGACATTCTAATAAACATTACTCCCCAGGAAACCCGGGTCGCATTGGTCCTGCAAGGCGCGGTCCAGGAACTCCACATTGAACGCACTTTAACGCGCGGCCTGGCCGGCAACGTCTACCTCGGCAAAGTGGTGCGGGTGCTGCCGGGGATGCAGTCGGCGTTCATCGACATCGGGCTGGAGCGGGCGGCCTTTCTCCACGTGGCCGACATCTGGGAAGCGCGGCCGCACGATGGGCAGAACGTGGCGCCGATCGCCATTGAAAAGCTGCTGTTTGACGGCCAGGTGCTCACCGTCCAGGTGATCAAGGACCCGATCGGCACCAAGGGCGCGCGCCTGTCGACGCAAATCTCGATTGCCGGACGCATGCTGGTGTATCTGCCCCAGGACAAGCACATCGGCATCTCGCAAAAAATCGAAAAGGAATCGGACCGCGACGTCTTGCGCAGCCGTTTGCAGTCGCTGCTGCCGCTTGAGGAAAAAGGCGGCTACATCGTGCGCACGCAGGCCGAAGACGCCAGCGACACCGACCTGCAGGCCGACGTCGATTACCTGCGCAAGACCTGGGGCGCCATCACCACCGGCGCGCGCACCAGGCCTGCCACCACCCTGCTCTACCAGGACCTCAATCTGGCCCAGCGCGTGCTGCGCGATTTCGTCCACGACGACACCGCCACCATCCAGGTCGACTCGCGCGAAAACTACGTCAACCTGGTCGATTTCGCCAAGGCCTACACGCCCACCGTCCTGCCCCGCCTGCAGCATTACACGGGCGAGCGTCCCCTGTTTGATTTGTACGGCGTCGAAGAAGAAATCCTGCGCGCGCTCGGCCGCCGGGTCGACCTCAAATCCGGCGGTTACCTGATCGTCGACCAGACCGAGGCCATGACGACCATCGACGTCAACACGGGCGGCTTTGTCGGCGGACGCAATTTTGCCGACACCATCTTCAAGACCAACCTGGAAGCGGCGCATGCGATCGCCCGCCAGCTGCGCCTGCGTAACCTGGGCGGCATTATCATCCTCGATTTCATCGACATGGAAAACGCCGAGCATCGCAACGCGGTGCTGGCCGAACTGAAAAAAACCCTGTCGCGTGACCGCACCAAAGTCTCCGTCTCCGGCTTTTCAGCGCTTGGCCTGGTGGAGATGACGCGGAAGCGCACCCGCGAGTCGCTGGCCCACATCCTGTGCGAACCCTGCCCCGCCTGCGCCGGCAAGGGGCAAGTGAAAACCAGCCGCACCATCTGCTACGAAATCCTGCGCGAACTGCTGCGTGAAGCCAAGCAGTTCAACCCCCGCGAATTCCGCATCCTCGCTTCGCAGGAAGTGATCGACCTGTTCCTCGAAGAAGAGTCCCAGCACCTGGCCATGCTGGGCGACTTCATCGGCAAGCGCATTTCGCTGCAGGTGGAGACCAGCTACCACCAGGAGCAGTACGACGTGATCCTCAACTGAGGCGGCGCCGCGCGCTGCGGCGTGCTGGCAGACGCTTTTCCAACTCAGTTCTCCTTGAAACCGAGGATGACGGCAGCCATGTCGGCGCCGCCGTGGCCCAGTGCTTCGGTATGCGCAAACAGGGCAAGGCACTGGTCAAGCAGGGGCGAATCGATGCTGCCCGAGCTGGCCGCATCGGCGATCAGGCGGGTATTCATCAGCACATCCGAGATCGACGCCTGCACTGCGTAATCCTGCGCCACCAGCTTGGCCAGTTTGACCGTCGACACCTTGCTGGCCATGGGCCCGGCGTCGAGGATGTCGCGGAACACCGTCAGATCAATGCCGCTGGCGCGGGCAAACCGGGTGGCCTCCGCCAGGCCGGTCACCATCGTGATCAGGAACAGGTTGACGGACAGCTTCATGCGCAGCGCCTGCGGCACCGTGCCGCACACAAAACAGCGCTCGCAGACGGGCGCCAGCAAAGGCGCCACGCGCGCCACGGCATCGGCGTCGCCGGCCAGCATGCCCACCAGTTTGCCCTGCTCGGCCGGCACGCGCGAGCCTGACACGGGCGCTTCCACGTAACTGCCGCCGGCAGCGATGATGTCGCCCTCCAGCCCCCGCGAATAGTCGGGCGCCGTGGTGCCCATGTGGACAATGGTACGACCGGCAACGCGGCGCGCGAAATCGGCGCTGCCCCGGGCCAGCACGGTGTCGATGGCAGCGCCATTGGCCAGCATCAGGATGACCACCTCGGCCTGCGCAAACACAGCGGCGCTGTCGCTTGCACGAACAAAGGCGACGCCGGTGGCGGCAAGCGCATCGAGCTTGTAGGCGCTGCGGTTCCACACGAGCAGCCGCTGCCCTGCCGCCGCCAGGTTGCGGGCCATTGCAAAGCCCATGTTTCCAAGTCCGATGAAGCCGATCCTCATGCACGCTGCTCCTGGCGCTGGGTGGTCGCATGGGCGATGGCGTCGTCGAGGCGGTCATTCCCCCAAAACATCGCATCGCCGGCAAAAAACATCGGGGCGCCAAAGATGCCCCGTGCCTGCGCGGCGGCCGTGCGCTCGCGCAGCGTGGTTTTGATATCTTCGCCGCCCGCCCGTTCGAGCAGGGCGGCGCTGTCGGCACCAAGGTCGTCGAGAATGGCGCCGATCACGGCGGGATGGCCAATTTCCCGGTCGTCGGCGAAATTGGCCAGCATGACCTGCTGGCAGAACGGCGCCAGCCAGGCCGCCCCTTCGCCCGCCAGCGCGACCCGGGCCGCCAGCAGGCCGTTGCGGGGGAAGCTCGCCGGCCGCTGCCAGCGCAGGCCATATTTGTCGCACTGGCGCACCATGTCCTGCCACATGTAGGCGCCCTTCATCTGCTGCAGCACGAAGGGCGAATTGTCCCAGCCGAGCGACTTGAAGATGGGCCCCAGCAGAAACGGCTTGAGCACCACCCGCACGCCCGCCGCCGCAGCGAGGGGCGCGATGCGCATCACGGACAGGTAACTGTAATTGCTGCCGAAGTCGAACCAGAATTCGATGCTGTCGCGGGTCTGCATGGCTGTTCGGGGAAAGTGGACACGGCTTATTAGACTACGCCGGCGCGGGCGGCTCAAGCGTTTAAATTCACCGGCTGGCATGCCGCAAGGGCATGCGAGTTTCACGCAGAACAAGAAAGGGCCGATCCAGCGATGGATCGGCCCTTCTTCACTTGTCACTTTTCACTGCTCGCCAGTGGGCGCTGCCCGATTACTGCGTCACGTCCTGCAGCACGATGACGATGCTGAAACCGCCCGTGGTGGCCAGCACCGTCACGTTCTTGCCGGACCAGCGGATCGGAATGTAGCGCGTGCTGCGCGCCACGCTGCCGTTCGACTTGCGCACATGGCGGATCACCAGTTCGCCCGCCGTGTTCACTTCCCAGGTGCTGGTGTAAGTTGCGCTGGGGTATTGCGTGCTGCTGACGGTTTTGTCGGCCAGCGGCTGGCCGGTCAGGCGCGTCGTTTTCAGTTCGGACCAGGTGTGCACGGCCAGTGCGTCAGTAAATACCGGGCGCGGCACGTCGGCCGTTTCAGTGTAGAAGGGCATGCGGAACTTGTCTGCGGTGGCCACCCACTGCGATTGGCCGTTGCTGGCATTGACGCCCAACAGCGCCATCTTCCAGCTCACCGAACCGGCCGCTTTGTCCTGGATGACCAGGTAGTTGTCTGTGACGCTCCAGTTGACCACGGCGCCGCTGAGCATGAAGCGCGCTTCGGTGGCGCTGGTGATCTGCAGGGCGTCGGTCGATTGCGCAATCGGCTGCAGGTAGGCCGTGCCGGGATTGCTGGTGGTGTCGAAGGTCGGCTGCGGATTGGCAAACACGCCGGCGATCACGGCGCCGACGCTGGTCATCGAAGACGGAATCGGCAGGCGCTGGTCGACATTGAAGGCGGTCGACAGGGTGATCGGCGCGTTGGTGGTGGTCAGGTTGGTGCCGCTGACGCTCTTGCCGGCGTTCGGACCGCTGGTCCAGACGACGGTGCCGATTTCGCCCCACTTCACGGTGGCGTCGTTGATCACTTTCAGGATCTGCATGCCGACCGTGTTTTCACGGATCGAATCGGGGACAGGCACGCCGCCGATATTGACGCCGTCGCCCACTGCGTAATCGTACTGCGTCGGCTTTTCGTAGACGATGTTGACGAGGGCGCCGTCGGCCTTCCAGGTCAGATTGTGGTCGCCATAGCGGCCGCTCATGTAGCCGGTGCCGTCGGCGCGGTAGGTAATGGTGAAGTCGCGGTAGACGCTGGTGCGCTCGGCCAGGCCGTCGAGCGAAAATACGCCGGCGGGCGCGGTCACGGACGTGACGACGGCGGCCCGGGTGTCGGTGGCCAGGGTCGGGTTGATCACGTTCGCGGCGGTGTACACGGCATTCACGCTGGCGTCGCTGTTGACCATCGCCAGGGTATCGCTCACGCCGGCCGGCAGCGGTACGCCCTTGTCGGCAGTGAGCTTGATGGCGGTGGCCAGGCGCATGACGTCGTCGACGTCCACTTTCGGCGCGACGTCCCTCAACTGCTGCGCAGTGGAAGGCGCGACGCCGCCATTGCTTTTGGTCGCCAGCGCCATGAAGGCGCTGGTGATGTGCGTCACGCCAAGGCCCGGCACAGCCGTCATGCTGACCTGGCCGGCGCTGCTCGTGCTCTTGGCCAGGGTGGCGACGTCGCCGACCAGGCTGGCCAGTTTGACAGGCGCCTGGTTGCCGGCGCCGGCGGCGACCAGGGTGACGAAATCGGCCGGGGAACTGCTGCGCAGGGTCAGACTGTAGTCGCCGCTGGCGTTGGTCGGCGCCTGGAAGCTGCGCCCACCGATGCTGGCGGTCACGGTGCCGCCATTGATCGGATTGTCGCTGGCGTTGCCGTTCAGGGTCATCACCGCTTCGACCGTGATGGTGGCTTCCGCCGTGGCGGTGGCGCCGCCATCGGCGCCCACGGTATAGTTCAGTTTTTCGACGCCGTAAAAGCCGGCGGCGGGGGTGTAGACGATCTTGCCGTTGCTGACCACCGCGGCGCCATGCTGGGCGCCGGCAACCGCCGTCAGCGTCAATGGACCGCGGCTGGCGCTGTCGTTGGCGAGTACGTCGATGGTGCTGGCGGTGTTCCAGTCGACCGAGCGGGCATCGGCTGCCGCAGTGATGCTGGCTGGCGCGATCGCGCTCGGCGTGGCGGGCAGATTGCTGAAAGTCGTATTGTCGCCGCCGCCACAGCCCGCGATCAGGGTGGCGATGGCGCTGAGAAGGTAGATGTTGTTGCGGTTGATTGCGTTCACAGGATATCCGTTGTCGTTGGCGAACTTCAGCCAGGTTGGTTGGAGCACTTCTTGTTTTTGTGTTTTTGAGAACGTGCCAATATACCTAGTTCCACACGGAAACTATCTCGAAAGATGCAATACGGCTCAATTTGTTGCTTTTGGGATACACGATGGCGGGCGAATTGATGCCTGAATGGCAAGCTTGGAGCTGCGGGCAGGGCCACCCGGCCCTGCGCACGCTCAGCGCAGAACAAGGTACGGGCTAAAGGCCAGCCAGCACGACCCGGTTGCGTCCTGCCGCCTTGGCGTCATACAAGGCGCCATCAGCTGCTCGCAGCAGGCCATCGGCAGCCATCAGCGGCGAGGCCAGGGCGCTTGACTTCGGAAGTGTGTTGTTTAGTTTTAGTTTG
>JBJMVV010000345.1:0-7121 GCA_045810505.1 Massilia sp. | reverse complement strand
CGGGTAGCTAAGTCTGGAAGAGATAACCGCTGAAAGCATCTAAGCGGGAAACTTGCCTTGAGATGAGATTTCCCAGAGCCTTGAGCTCTTTAAAGGGTCGTTCGAGACCAGGACGTTGATAGGTTGGGTGTGGAAGTGCAGTAATGCATTAAGCTAACCAATACTAATTGCCCGTACGGCTTGTCCCTATAACATTAGCAGTTGTAGAGAATTGAAAGCACGTTGTGCTTGTGAGATCGTACTCACTACCAGTAATACAAAACTTACTTCTTCCAGATTCAAAGCGCTGTTGCCCTACAGGGGACAGTTGCTTGTACAAGTTATGCCTGATGACCATAGTAAATCGGTACCACCCCTTCCCATCCCGAACAGGACCGTGAAACGATATTACGCCGATGATAGTGCTGCAACCAGTGTGAAAGTAGGTTATCGTCAGGCTAGTTATAGTGAAAAACCCCGGTGCTCGATGAGCATTGGGGTTTTTTTACGTCCAGCGTCAGCGCGCCGGCCTACTCCGGTTGCTCGACGACATAGCCCTTCTCTCTCAGGGCATCCAGATAGCCACCCTGGTTCATCGCCTGCGCCACCGGCAGCAGTGCAAAGGTCGATTTATTAGTGGCGAGCGAGTGCTCGGCCGCGGCCAGCCAGGTCGCCTTACCTTTTGCTTCCAGATTCTCGGCGCCTTTCAATCCCTTCATCCAGCCGCTGCTGGTCATCGCCTGACGGCAGGCTTCCGCCTGATTCGGGTAGACCAATGCGCGCATTTTGGCGACGTCGCCGATCGCCCAGGCATTGGCGCGCAAGCGCATCCCATCCAGATCTGTCTCGAGCCGATCGACGGTCTTGGTAAAACACGGGATGTCGTCGAGCGCCGATTTTTTGAAGTCCTTCAGCGCGCCGCGCGGATTTTCGAGCGGGATGGAAAATCCCGTCGCCGTCATTTTTAGTTTGTGCTGCCTCGCGATGTCTTCGATACGCTTGGCTACCGCACGGTCATTGCCCAGTCCCGATTGCGCAAGCGCCTTGTCGAACAGTTTTTCGGCGGCGAACATGGGCCGCATGCTATCGACGCCGCTATCGTCGCCAAGATATTTTGCTTTCAGCGGCAGCCAGCGCACGTATACATCAGGCGGCACCACTTCCTGCAGGGATTCGCCATTGACGTTCTTGCGCGCGCCGACCAGTGAGGGCAGGGCGGTAACAATATTGAGCGTATCCATCCAACCCACGCTCAGCCCCATACCCGGCGCCGAGAGTAATTCCTGCGACTGGCCGATGATCGCCTCCACTTCCTGCGAGCGCCATTCCATTTTTAATGGCAGTGGCGAATACGTGCCGAACACCCACAGCACGTGATCGTCTTTCGACACCTTCCATAAGCCTGGACCTGGGCGCTGTCCGACCACCAGTATCTTCTCCGTCGGTCCGGCCTCTTGCGCCGTTTCCTGTTGCGCCCATGCGGGCGCAACGCATATCGATAAAGCTGCCAGGACGGCGGCACGCAATTGCATGGATCGCTTTCGTGAGTAAGGATAAATAAGTGTAATGCTATTGTTATGCAGGATTCAACGAGGAAACATGTTGTTACAGTGACATGCATATAAAGCTTCTGAATCGACCCGTGCGTTCGATAGGCGCAGACAGCGCAGCGCAAACTGCGGCACAATTAATGAATCGGCATGATCTTTATTCAACGGGGCGGGCATGAACGAACAGGTGGCGAAAGATGTCGTGCTGGTGCGCGCGATTGAAACAACGGACCGCAAGCGCGAGATTTTTTCCGATGATGACCGCCTGTACGCGAGCCGCAGCGCGCGCGAATTGGCGCAGTGGCAGGCGGCCGATCAAAAATCCGACGTCACCGTCGACCTGTTCCTGCAGCAGCGCGCCGATCTGTTGATCAAGCGCCTGGCGGAGCGCTCGGCGCCCTTCAAAGCGTTCACCAAACGCGCAACCGGCTGGCGCGCAATCGCCCTTGGCCTGCCGCTGATCGCCTTGCTGATCGGCGCCGGCGTCGACCGCATCGGTGATCCGCACCGCGTCGATTTGCTCTCGGCGCCGCTGCTCGGGATCATCGGCTGGAATCTGCTCGTGTACCTGTTCATGCTGGTCTGGCTGGTCCTGCCGCGCTCCCGCGCCAAAAGCGGCGCGCCTTCGCCCTGGCTGCAGCGTCTCACCGTCGGCAGGAGCGCACTGCCGCGCAAACTCGCACCGGCGCTGTCGGCGGCCCTGCTTGAATTCACGGCGGAGTGGGCTCGCATCAGCCGCAAGCTTACCGAAGCGCGCCTCGCACGCACCATGCACCTGGCCGCGGCGCTGTTTGCGACGGGTGCGGTAGGCTCGCTGCTTGCGCGCGGATTGCTGACCCAATATATCGCCGGATGGGAGAGCACCTTTCTCGACGCCACCCAGGTGCATGCGATTCTCTCGGTCCTGTTCACACCGGCTCAGTGGCTGCTTGGCCTGTCAGGCTTTTCGGTGAACGATATCGAGGCCCTGCATTTTACCGGCCCGCCCGCGCCGGAGGGCGGCCGACGCTGGGTGCTGCTATACGCGGCGACCTTGTTGATCATCGTGATCGTGCCCCGCCTGCTGCTGGCCGGCTTCGCACAATGGCAGGTGCGGCGGCGCGCCGCACGCATCGCCGTCGATCTCGAGCAGCCGTATTTCCGTCAGCTGCGCGTCAAGATGGGCGGACCGGCTGGCGTGCTGCGCGTACTGCCCTACAGTTTTACGATCGACGAAGGACGTGATCGCGGCCTTGCTGCCATCGCCGCCATGCTGCTGGGCGAGAATGCCAGCCTGATGCTGCGTCCTCCCAGCGCCTACGGTGACGAGCCGGAACCGCTGCCGGCAGGTGCGGATGGCGGCGTGACCCTGACGGCAGCCCTGTTCAACCTGGCCGCGACGCCCGAGCGCGAAAACCACGGGGCCTTCATCGAACACCTGCTCGCTGCAACCCCGCGTGCTGCGGTGCTGATCGATGAATCATCACTGGCCGAACGACTCGGCGCGCAAGCGGGCCAGGCGCGCATCGATGAACGCATCGCGCTGTGGCAGCAGTTCTGCACCCATCATCACGCCACGCCGATCATCGTCAACCTGCTCGACCCCCAGGCGCGCCCGGTTGAGGGGGCGGTATGAACGAGGCCCCGGTCCACATCCAGTTCGCCCTTGTCTCGCACACCAACAACGGTAAGACGACGCTGGTGCGCACCCTGGTCGGCGTCGATGTCGGCGAGGTGCGCGACGCCGCCCACGTGACGGTGTTCGCCGAGTCGCACACGCTGCTGGCGTCGCCGCAGGGGGATACGCTGTCCTTGTGGGACACGCCCGGCTTCGGCGACTCGGTGCGCCTGCTGCGCCGCCTGGCCCAGTCGGGTAATCCAATCGGGTGGTTCCTGCGCGAGGTGGTCGACCGTTACCGCGACCGCACCTTCTGGCTGAGCCAGAACGCCTTGCGCACCGCAAGGGACGCCGCCGACGTCGTGCTCTACCTGGTCAATTCGTCCGAACACCCGCGCGACGCCGGCTACGTCGCCTCGGAAATGAAGATCCTCGAGTGGCTCGGCAAACCGGTGCTGGTTCTGCTCAACCAGATGGGGCCACCCCGGCCCGGTGACCAGGAAGCGGCCGAGCAGCATTTGTGGCGGCAGCACCTGGACCAGTATCCGATCGTGCGCGGCGTGCTGCCGCTCGATGCGTTTGCGCGCTGCTGGGTGCACGAGCGGGTATTTTATGAAGCGGTCGGCAAGCTGCTGCCCGCTACCATGGCCGCAGGCTACGCGCGCCTGTTCGCCACCTGGGAAAGCAGCAACCTGGCGCGCTTCCGGGCCGCCATGCAGCTGATCGCCGCGCAGTTGGCGGAAGCGGCGGCTGACACTGAGCCGGTGGCGGAAGAGTCAAAGTCCCTGCTTCGCACGGCCATGCACGCGGTGGGTTTGCGCAAGGGCGCCGAACAGCGCCAGGAAAAGGCCATGGCCGCCCTGCTGGCCCGGCTCAACACCCGGGTGGCCAGGGCGACGACGGATCTGCTGGTCCTGCACCAGCTCGATCCCAGCGACGCCGCCACCATCAACGCGCGCGTGCGCCAGAACTTCGCCATCCGCGCGCCGATCGACAAAGCCCAGGCAGGCTTGATCGGTGCGATCGTGTCAGGCGCGGCCACCGGCGTATCGGCTGACCTGATGGCGGGCGGGCTGACCTTGGGCGCGGGCGCCTTGCTCGGTGGAGTAGTCGGCGCACTGACATTTGCCGGCGCCGCCTGGGGTTTCAACGCCAGCACCGACCGCAATCGGCCGACCGTGGAATTTGCCGCCGATTTTTTGCGCTCGCTGCTGGTGAGCGCGATCCTGCGCTACCTGGCCGTGGCCCACTTCGGCCGTGGCCGCGGCAATTTTGTCGAAGGCGAGGCCCCTGCGTTTTGGCAGTCCGAGGTGGAGGCAGCGATAGCCGCGCAGGCGCAGGCGCTCGATGCCGCCCTCGACGCCGTGCGCGCCAGTCCCGCCGCGGTGACGCGCCTGGAGCAAGTGGTCTTTGCCATCACCGCGCGCACTCTTACGCGGCTGTATCCTGCGACGCCGCCGTTTGGCAAGGAGCTCCCTTAAAACGCGCGGGCGACGCTGACGCCGGCCATCCAGTTGCGCCCGGGAGCGGCTTCGTAAAAGCGCTTGTTGGCGTCGCCCACGATGACGGAGCCGACGTATTGGCGATCGAGCAGATTGTTCACGCGGACAAATTGTTTGAAGCGCCAGGCGCCCGCGCTCTGCTTCGCCTCGACGTGTGCGTTGAGCACAGCGTAGCCGGGCGCGGGGATCTCGCTGTTGGCGTCTTCGGCAAACACCTTGCTGCTGGCGACAGCTTCCAGCGCCGCGCCAAAACGCTCGGCACTGTCGTGGTAGGCCAGCTCCGCAAAGGCATTCGCGTTCGGCACGCCGGGCAGGCGGCTGCCTGCCGCCACCGCGCCGAAACCCTGGTCGTAGACGGCGCGCAGCAACGTGAGTGCGAGCTTGCCGGTGAAGCCGCCGCCAAAGCTTGTATCCAGCGAGACTTCGCCGCCCTGGCGCAGGGTCTTGCTGGCGTTCTTGTAGCTGGTGCGCCCGCCGCTCGATGCATCGACCACCAGCTCATCGCTGGTGCGCACCTGGAACAGGGCCGCGTTGATGCGGGTCTGCGCGCCGACAATGGCTTTTGCACCGACTTCAAGGTGGGTGCTCTGCGCCGCACGCAAACCAAAATTGAAGCCGCTTCCGCTACCTGAATAAAACAGTTCATTGAGGGTCGGCGTCTCGAAGCCGCGCGCGGCGCTGGCATACACGTTCAGCAGCGGGTTGATTTTATAAAGGGCGCCCAGAACCGGCGTCGTGTGCGAGTAGCTGACACCCCCGCTGTCATCGCCGTTGATCAGGTAGGCGTCGCGCACATCGACTTTAAGGCGCGTGTGACGCAGTCCCGCCGTTAGCACCCAGGGGCCGTTTTGCCACTCCGTCTGCAGATAGGGATCGACGCTCGAGAGGACGTCCGCTTCGTCGCGCCGCAGGGCGCCACGCACACCATACTGGGCGCCGACAAAATTTTCATAGCCGGTGCGGGCGTCGCGCGAGTGCCCGATGTCCAGGCCGAATGTGGTGGTGAGCTTGCCGTCGCCGAGCCTGCGCAGCGCCGCGTAGTTCACGTCGGCGCCATAGAAATCCCGGTCGAAATCGATCACGCCACCTGATTGCGTCGGCGCCGCCTGCAAGGCCTTCGAAAACGCCTGGTACTGCACCACCTTCCGATTGCCGCCATAGACCATCACGTGCAGGCGGTCGTCGCCGAAACGCTGCTCCCAGGCCAGGCCAAGTTGCTGGTGATCGATGTCCTTGCGGGTGTCGTAGCGCTCGGCCAGGGTGCGCTTGGGCGATTGTGGATCGGTAGCGTCGATCTCGCCCGCGCGCGGGTCGCGTTGATAGGTCGCCCAGGTGACGCCCAGCGGATCTTGGGTGCCGTCCTGGCGCAGTGCATTGGCCACCACGGTCAGTTTGGCGCCGTCGATTGGCGCGACGGTCAGTTTGGCGAAGGCCTGGTCGCGCATGGCGGCGCTGTGGGCGCGGTAACCATCGGTCTCGAAACGTGAAGCATCGAGCAGGTAGCCGATGCCGTTGCTGCTGCCAGCGGCATTGACGTCGACCTTGCGGGCGCCATCGCTGCCGGCTGCCACATTTGTTTCGACGGTTGGCGGGCCTGAGCCGTCGCGCGTGAACAACTGGATGACCCCGCCCGAGTGGTTGCCGTAGATGGCGGAGAAGGGGCCGCGCAGCACCTCGATGCGCTCGGCCATGTCAAGGTTGAAGGCCGAGGGCTGCCCCTGGCCGTCGGGCATGGTCGCTGGCACGCCATCGCTGATCAGGCGCACGCCGCGCACCCCGAAGGCGGAGCGGGCGCCGAAGCCGCGCGAGGAGATTTGCAGGTCCTGCGCATAATTCTGGCGGTTTTGTGCGACCAGGCCAGGCACGGAGACCAGCGACTCCGAGGCGTTGACCCGCATCTGGCCATCGCGGATGTGGGCGGCGTCGATCACATCGATGGCGGCCGGCAGGTCGAAACTGTCATGTTCGATGCGGCTGCCGCTGACGACGACGACATTGTTTGGCTGCGGGGGCGCGTTGATCTCCGCGGCGGCGCTTGCGCAAAGCAGGGTGCTGGCGGCAGCCAGGGCGGTCAGTTGAAACGTTGGGTACATCAAACTCTCCATGCACGAAGCGACATCATTAATGGAGTAGAAATATACCTGTCGCAGCCCGGCGGCCACGCACCGTTGCGTGTCACACGAAAAGCCTTGCGGACCCCCGGTGAGGTTTGCTATAGTTCGCCTCCCCGAGAATTTGGTTAACAAAAACAAGCACTTGGGGCCGTCTGTGAAGGCGGTGTCGTAAAAAAGAAGTTGACGAATCAGGCGAAACGCTTCATACTCTTTCTTCTTCGCGGCTGACAAACAAAACGATTTGTCGCAAGCTGCAAGGCAGTACCGAACAAAGTTCTTTAACAATTAACAGTCGATAAGTGTGGGCGTTTGATGAAGGTGCCAGGACTTCGGTCTTGAATACTTAAATTATCAAATGTTCACAAAAAAGAAATATAGG
>JBJMVV010000344.1:0-26459 GCA_045810505.1 Massilia sp. | reverse complement strand
GGCAGCCGCAAGGTGATCAAGGACCGCCTCGGCCACATCGTCGAGGACGTCGGCCTGTCGAAAGAGCCGCACGACGGCAAGGACCTGACCCTGTCGGTCGACAGTAAGCTGCAATACATCGCCTTTACCAGTATTAAAGAAGCGGTGGAAAAATTCCACGCCAAGGCCGGCGCCGCCGTGGTGCTTGATGTGCACACGGGCGAAGTGCTGGCGCTGGCGAACTGGCCGACCTACAACCCGAACGACCGCACCAAGCTGACGGGCGAGCAGTTGAGGAACCGCGTGATCACCGACACCTTCGAACCTGGTTCGACCTTGAAACCGTTTACGGTGGCGCTGGCGCTCGACACCAACCGCGTCAAGCCGACGACCATGTTCGACACGACCTTGTCAGGTCGCATCATGGTGGGCGACAAGCCAATCCGCGACACCCACCCGCACGGCATGATCGACGTCTCCACCATCATCCAGAAGTCGTCCAACATCGGCGTTTCCAAAATCGCGCTGTCGATGCCGCCCCAGGAAATGTGGGAGATGTTCACCAAGTCCGGCTTCGGCCAGGCCCCCCGGTTTGGCTTTCCGGGCGCCGTGGCCGGCCGCGTGCGCCCGTATAAATCCTGGCGTCCGGTGGAGCAGGCCAACATGAGCTTCGGCCAGGGCATCTCGGTGTCGCTGCTGCAGCTGGCGCGCTCCTACCTGATATTCGCGCGCGACGGCGACATCATCCCGCTTTCGTTCCAGAAGGTGACGGAAAAGCCCGTCGGCCAGCAGGTCATTTCGTCGAAGACGGCGGCCGAAGTGCGCGCCATGCTGGAAACCGTGGTGCTCCCCGGCGGCACCGCCACGCAGGCCCAGGTGCCCGGCTACCGGGTGGGCGGCAAGACCGGCACGGCGCAGAAGGTCATCAACGGCCGCTATTCGCAGAGCCACTATATCGGCTCGTTTGCCGGCATCGCCCCCATGTCCGATCCCCGCTTTGTCATCGCAGTGATGGTCGACGATCCCGTCGGGGCCATTCACACCGGCGGCGGCGTGGCCGCGCCGACCTTTGCCGCGCTGGCCGCCAACGCCCTGCGCGCAGCCAATGTGCCGCCCGATTCGAACGTCACTGAAATCCTCAAGTCTGAAAACCTGGAGGAAGATTGAGCGCGCACGCCATGACCCCGCTTGAGATCGCCAACTGGATCGGCGCCGCCGCGCCTACCGGTGCGCTGGCTTCCGACTCGCGCCGCATCAAGGCCGGCGACGTGTTCTTCGCCTATCCGGGCGATGCCGGCGACGGCCGCGCTTTCATCGGCGCGGCCATCGCCAGCGGCGCCGCTGCCGTCGTCTACGATCCGCGCGACTTCGCCTGGGATGCGCAGCACACCGTGCCGCACCTGGCGGTCGCTGACCTCAAGGCGCAGGCCGGCCTGATCGCGCATGCGCGCCTGGGCCAGCCCGATGCGTCGCTGTTTTCCGTCGGCGTCACCGGCACCAATGGCAAGACCTCGATCGCCGTCTGGCTGGGCCAGGCGTTTGCCCGCCTGGGCGAAACGGCCGCCGTGATTGGCACCCTGGGCGTGGGCCTGTTCAAGGGCCGCGCCGAGCCTGTGTTCACCGGCACCGGCTACACCACGCCCGACGCCGTGCTGCTGGCAGAACACCTGGCCGGCGTACGCGACGCCGGCGCGACCACGCTCGCCATCGAAGTGTCGTCAATCGGCCTGGTGCAGGGCCGCACCCTCGGCATGCATTTCGATGTCGCCGTATTCACCAACCTGACGCGCGACCATCTCGATTTTCATGGCGACATGGCCAGCTACGAAGCGGCCAAGGTCAAGCTGTTCGACTGGCCGGGCCTTCAAACCGCCGTGATCAACCTGGACGATGCAGCCGGCCTGCGCCTGCTGGCGCACGTGCGCGCGGCGCACCCTGGGCTGGCCGTCACCGGCTACACCTTGCAGGACGCCGCCGCAGTGCCGGACGTCGCGGGCGTCTCGATTCTGCGCGCCTCGCAACTGCGCAGCCGCCACGCCGGCACCGAATTTCACCTCGATTCGCCCTGGGGCGCGGCCACCGTCAAGACGGCCCTGGTCGGCCACTTCAATATCAGTAACGCCCTTGCCGTACTGGGCACGCTGCTGGCCAAGGGCGTCGCCTTGCGCAGCAGCGTCGACGCCGTCGAAGCGCTCACCCCCGCGCCCGGCCGCATGGAGCAGGTGGGCGGCGTGGACGCGCCGATGGTGGTGATCGATTACGCCCACACGCCCGACGCCCTCGCCAAGACGCTGGAAGCCTTGAAACAGGTGGCGGCGGAGCGGGGCGGCGAACTGTGGTGCGTATTCGGCTGCGGCGGCGACCGCGATCCGGGCAAGCGCCCGCAGATGGGCGCCATCGCCCAGGTGGCGGAACACGTTTTCGTCACCAGCGACAATCCCCGCAGCGAGGAGCCGGGCGCCATCATCGCCGACATCGTCGCCGGCATGGATTTGCAGCGCCCCGGCAGCAGCACCCAGATGATCGAAGACCGCGCCGCCGCCATCTTGCTGGCGATCAAGCAGGCTGCCAAGCCGGACGTGATCCTGCTGGCCGGTAAGGGCCACGAGGCTTACCAGGAAATCAAGGGCCGCAAGATGGCGTTTTCCGACGCCGACCACGCCGCGCTGGCTTTGGCCGCGCGCGTGACGATGATGAGGACCAGTTCATGAGCGACACCCAGATGCAGGCCTCTCTCGCCCAGCTGATCGCATACATGCCCGGTGCGCGCATGACGCGCAACGCCGAATTTACGGGCGTATCGACCGACAGCCGTACCCTGGCGCCCGGCCAGTTGTTTGTCGCCCTGCGCGGCGAGCAGTTCGACGGCCACGCCTTCCTGCCGACCATCGCGCAGCAGGGTGGGGCAGTGGCAGTGGTAGCCGAGCAGCTGCCCCAGGGCTGGACCGGCCCCGCCATCATCGTGCCCAATACCCTGACCGCGCTGGGCCACATCGGCAATTACTGGCGCCGTCATTTTCAGATTCCCGTCATCGGCGTCACTGGCAGCAATGGCAAGACGACCGTCAAGGAAATGATCGCCGCCATCCTCGCCGCCGCTTTCGGTGAAAACGAACGCCTCGCCACACGGGGCAACCTGAATAACGAAATCGGCGTGCCCCTGACCCTGATGCGCCTGAATGGCGACCACCAGGCAGCCGTCATCGAGATGGGCATGAACCATCCGGGCGAAATCGCCCGCCTGGCAGCGATTGCCGCACCCACCGTCGCGATGGTCAACAACGCCCAGCGCGAACATCAGGAATTCATGCACACGGTCGAAGCGGTGGCGCGCGAAAACGGCGCCGTGCTGGCCGCCCTCCCGCTTGACGGCACGGCGGTGTTCCCGGCTGACGATGTCTACACGCCGCTGTGGGCCCAACTGGCCGGCAGCCGCCGTACCATCACCTTCGGCCTGAATGACGCCGCCGCGGTCTCGTGCATTTATAAAATGGACGCCTTTGGCAGCGCGCTCGAGGTGACGGCCCGCATCGACGGCGCCAGCACGCAATTGAAAATCGCTCTCGCCGCGGCAGGCCTGCACAATGTGCGCAATGCCCTGGCGGCGATTGCCTGCGCACTGGCCGCCGGCATCGATCAAGGCGCCATTGTCGCCGGCCTGGAGGCGTTCGCGCCCGTCAGCGGCCGCCTGCAAAAGAAGCAGGGCGTGCATGGCGCCACCGTCATCGACGACAGCTACAACGCCAATCCCGACTCCGTGCGCGCCGCCATCGACGTGCTGGCCCAGGCCACCGCGCCACGCATCCTGGTGCTGGGCGACATGGGCGAAGTGGGTACCCAGGGTCCCCAGTTCCACCAGGAGATCGCCCACTACGCCGACGCCGCCGGCATCGAGCACGTGCTGGTGACGGGCGAACTGGCAGGTCACATGGCCGGCATCGGCAAGACACAACATTTTGTACAGTTTGACGAATTATTGGCAGCACTGGTTTCCGCACTGGGCAGCAAATCTGACGCGACTGTGTTGGTGAAGGGCTCGCGTTTCATGAAGATGGAGCGCGTGGTCCAGCACCTGACTGGAACACAATCACCTGGCAAGGAAGCCCACTAATATGCTGCTCTGGCTCGCACAATTTTTTCAACAGGATCTCGGTCCTCTGCGAATCTTCAACTTCATCACCTTTCGGGCGGTGTTCGCCACCATCACCGCAGTGGTGATCGGCCTTGGCGCCGGTCCCGCCGTCATCGCCTGGCTGACCCGCATGAAAGTGGGCCAGGCCGTGCGCACCTACGGCCCCGAGACCCACCTGGCCAAGCACGGCACGCCCACCATGGGCGGTGTGCTGATCCTGATTGCCATCGGCGTGTCGACCCTGCTGTGGTGCGATTTCTCGAATCGCCTGATCTGGCCCGTGCTGGTCGTCACGCTCGGCTTTGGCGCCGTCGGCTGGGCCGACGACTACCGCAAGGTGGTCTACAAGGATCCCGAGGGCATGCGCTCGGCCGAAAAATACTTCTGGATGTCGCTGATCGGCGTGGCCGCGGCCCTGTACCTGGCGTTTTCTGTCTCGGCCCCGACGCCCATCAAAGTGTGGGAGCTGTTCTATGCGTGGGTGCGCTCCGGCTTTTCCATGTCGCTGCCGCCCAAGGCCGACCTGATCGTGCCGTTCGTGAAAACCATCAGCTACCCGCTGGGCGTGTGGGGCTTCATTGCGCTGACCTACTGCGTCATCGTCGGCACCAGCAACGCCGTCAATTTCACCGATGGTCTCGATGGCCTGGCCATCATGCCGACCGTGATGGTGGGAACGGCGCTGGGCCTGTTCGCCTATCTGACCGGTTCGGCGACCTATTCGCGCTATCTCTTCATTCCGCACATTCCGGGCGCTGGCGAACTGCTGATTTTCTGCGGCGCCATGGCTGGCGCGGGGCTGGCCTTCCTTTGGTATAACGCCCACCCGGCGCAGATGTTCATGGGCGACGTAGGCGCGCTGGCGCTGGGCGGCGCGCTGGGCACCATCGCCGTCATCGTGCGCCAGGAGATTGTCCTGTTCATCATGGGCGGCGTGTTCGTCGCCGAAACGCTCTCGGTGATCATCCAGGTGTCCTGGTTCAAGTTCACCAAGAAGCGTTACGGCGTGGGCCGCCGCGTGTTCCGCATGGCGCCCTTGCACCACCATTTCGAACAACTGGGCATGAAAGAGACCAAGGTCGTCGTGCGCTTCTGGATCGTCACCATGATGCTGGTGCTGGTCGGCCTGTCTTCCTTGAAACTGCGTTAATAAAACAATGACGACGATGCATTCGACCTACGCCGGCAAGCACGCCCTGGTTCTCGGACTGGGCGAGTCGGGCCTGGCCATGGCCAAGTGGCTGGCCTTCTGCGGCGCTACGGTGCGCGTGGCCGACACCCGCACCGAGCCCCAGCGCCTGCAGGCGCTGCGCGTGGCCGTGCCTGGCGTCGAATTCATCTGCGGCGATTTCAGTGAAAGCCTGCTCGACGGCGTCGACTTCGTCACCCTGAGCCCGGGTCTGGCGCCCCAGCGCGAACTGAAGACCATCGTGCCCGCCGCCCGCGCGCGCGGCATCGACGTGTGGGGCGAGATCGAACTGTTTGCCCAGGCGCTGGCGGAACTGAAGGCGCAGCAGGGCTATGCGCCGAAGATGATCGCGATCACCGGCACCAACGGCAAGACCACCGTCACCAGTCTGGTGGGCCTGCTGTGCGAGCGCGCCGGCCTGACGGTCCGCCTGGCCGGCAATATCAGTCCCGCCGCGCTGGATGTGCTGCTCGGTGACCTGCAGCAGGGCAGCCTGCCGCAGTGCTGGGTGCTCGAGTTGTCAAGCTTCCAGCTGCATTCGACGTTCAGCCTGCAGCCCGATGCGGCGACGGTCCTTAATCTGACCCAGGATCACCTGGACTGGCATGGCGACATGGCCAGCTATGGCGCCGACAAGGCGCGCATCTTCGGCGCCAACACGGTACGGGTGCTCAATCGCGACGACGCGGCCGTGCTGGACATGGCCATCACCGCACCCGGCATCGACACCGTGCTGTTTTCCGCCAACCCGCCCACGGCGGTCGGCAATTTCGGCCTGGTCAATGAGCGTGGCGTGTTGTGGCTGTCCCAGGCAAGTGCTGGCGAAGAAGTGGAAAAGAAGCGCAAGCGGGATGTGGCCGAGCCGGTCGAGATCATCGTCACCCGCATGATGCCGGCTGACGCCCTGCACATCCGCGGCGTGCACAACGCCACCAACGCCCTGGCCGCGCTGGCCCTGTGCCGCGCCATCGGCCTGCCGCTGGCGCCTTTGCTGCACGGCCTGCGCGAATACCGGGGCGAGCCGCACCGGGTGGAACTGATTGCCCATATCGCCGATGTGGAATACTACGACGACAGCAAGGGCACCAATGTGGGCGCCACTGTCGCCGCCCTGGTGGGCCTCGGCAAAGCCTTCCCGGCGCCGAACCAGAAGATCGTGCTGATCGCCGGCGGCGACGGCAAGGGCCAGGATTTTTCACCGCTGGCCGCGCTCGTGACCGACTACGTGCGCGCCGTGGTGCTGATCGGCCGCGACGCGCCCCAGCTGCGCCTGGCGCTGGAACGCTCCGGCGTCGACCTGGTTGACTGCCGCAGCCTGCCGGAAGCAGTGCAGCGTGCGGCCAGCCTGGCGCAGGGCGGCGACTGCGTGCTGCTCTCGCCCGCCTGCGCGAGCCTTGACATGTTCAGCAATTACGCCCATCGCGCCCAGGTCTTTATCGACGCCGTGCGTGAACTGGCGCTGGCCAGGGGGCAGGAACTCTGATGGCCTTCCAGCTTCCCTTCAAATTCTCCGGTTCCTCCAGCGATGCCCTCATCGCCGGACGCGCACGGCCGTCGAAAATGATGGAGTACGACCAGCCGCTGGTCTGGGTGACCTTGCTGTTGATGCTGTTCGGGATGGTGATGGTGTATTCGGCCTCCATTTCGCTGCCCGATTCGCCCAAGTTCGCCGCCTACAAGAACACCTATTTTCTGCAGCGCCAGGCGATCTTCATCGGCGTCTCCCTGCTGGGCGGCCTGTTCGCCTTCCGCGTCAAGATCGAGACCTGGCAAAAGGCGGCGCCCTATCTGTTCGGCGCGACGCTGGTCATGCTGATGATGGTGTTCGTGCCCGGCCTGGGTGTGACCGTCAACGGCGGCAAGCGCTGGATCAAGCTGATCGTCTTCAATGCCCAGCCTTCGGAAATCATGAAAGTGGTGGCCGTGCTGTACGCGGCCGACTACACGGTGCGTAAACAGGAATACATGCACAAGCTCACCAAGGGCTTCCTGCCGATGGCCGGCGCGATCGGCCTGGTCGGCCTGCTGCTGCTGATGGAACCCGATCTCGGCGCTTTCGGCGTCATCGTCTGCATCGCCATGGGCATCCTGTTTTTGGGCGGGATCAACGCCATCTGGTTCGGCGGCATCGGCGCGCTGCTGGTGGTGATCTTTTCCACCATCATCGCGCTCTCGCCGTTCCGGCGCGCGCGCATGTTTGCCTACCTCGACCCCTGGCAGGAAGACAACGCCTTGAACAAGGCCTACCAGCTGACCCACTCGCTGATCGCCTTTGGCCGCGGCGAAATTTTTGGCGTGGGCCTGGGCGGCAGCGTGGAAAAGCTGCACTACCTGCCGGAAGCGCACACCGACTTTTTGCTGGCCGTGATCGGCGAGGAACTGGGCCTGGCCGGCGTGCTGGTCACCATCGCCCTGTTCTACTGGATGGTCAAGCGGGCCTTTGACATCGGCCGCCAGGCAATTGCCATCGACCAGACCTTCGCCGGCCTGGCCGCCAAGGGCATCGGCATCTGGATCGGCGTGCAGTGCTTTATCAATATGGGCGTGAACCTGGGCGTGCTGCCCACCAAGGGACTGACCTTGCCTCTGATGAGCTACGGCGGCACCGGCGTTTTCATCAACTGTGTCGGTCTCGCCATCCTGCTGCGCATCGATTATGAAAACCGCGTCCTGATGCGGGGAGGGCGGCCATGAAGCGCCTGATGATCATGGCAGCCGGCACGGGCGGCCACATCTTCCCCGGCATCGCGATTGCCCAGACCATGAAAGAGCGGGGCTGGGAAGTGAGCTGGCTGGGCACGTCCACCGGCATGGAACAGGAACTGGTGCCGAAAGCCGGCATCGCCATGGACGCCATCGATTTTACCGGCATGCGCGGCAAGGGGCTGAAGCACACGCTGTCAGGCGCCTTTAAACTGACGGCCAGTTTCGCCACCTGCCTGCGTATTCTCGCCCGCCGCAAACCGTCCGTGGTGCTGGGCATGGGCGGCTACGTCTGCGTGCCGGGCGGCCTGATGGCGCGCCTGCGCCGCGTGCCGCTGGCCCTCGTCAACGCCGATGCGGCCTTGCTGCTGTCGAATAAAACCCTGACCCCGCTGGCCCAGCGCGTGCTGTTCGGCTTTCCCGCCGACTTTGGCGCCGCCGCCGGCAAGGCCTCCGTCACGGGCAACCCGGTGCGCCAGGCCATCCTCGACATGAGCGGTCCCGACACCCGTTTCAACGGCCGCGAAGGCCCCTTGCGCATCCTGGTGGTGGGCGGCAGCCTGGGCGCGAAGGTGCTCAACGACGCCGTGCCGGCCGCGCTGGCGACCATCGCGCAAGATGTGCGCCCGATCGTGACCCACCAGTCGGGCAAGAAGAACATTGACGCGCTGAGGAAGAGCTACCTTGACAACGGCGTGCAGGCCAAGGTCGTCGACTTCATCGACGACATGGCCAGCGCCTATGCCGAGGCCGACCTTGTGATCTGCCGCGCCGGCGCGATCACCGTCTCCGAATTGACGGCGGCCGGCGTGGCCAGCGTGCTGATTCCCTTTGTCGCCGCAACCACCAGCCACCAGCGCGACAACGCCCAGTGGATGGCGAGCCAGGGCGCGGCCATCCACCTGCCGCAAGGCGAACTCAATGCAAACCGGCTCGGCACGATGCTGGCCGAATTGAAGCGCGATCAATGCCGCGACATGGCGCTGGCGGCGCGTGCGGTCGGCCGGCGCGACGCCAATGCAGCGATCGCAGACATCCTTGAAAGTATGGTTACCCAATGAAGCACAAGATCAAAAACATCCATTTCGTCGGCATCGGCGGCAGCGGCATGAGCGGCATCGCCGAAGTGCTGGTCAACCTGGGTTACCAGGTGTCGGGCTCGGACCTGGGCAGCAATGCAGCGAGCGTGCGCCTGGCCAGCCTGGGCGCGCGCGTGACCGTCGGCCATGACGCCGCCAACGTGGTGGGTGCCGACGTCGTCGTCACCTCCACCGCCGTCAACGAAAACAACCCGGAAGTGGTGGCCGCACGCGCCGCCATGATCCCGATCGTCCCGCGCGCCATCATGCTGGGCGAGTTGATGCGTCTTAAGCGGGGCATTGCGATTGCGGGCACCCACGGCAAGACCACCACGACGAGTCTCGTTGCTTCAGTGCTGGCCGAAGGCGGCGTCGATCCGACCTTTGTCATCGGCGGCAAACTGACCAGCGCCGGCGCCAACGCCAAACTGGGCACGGGCGACTATATCGTGGTGGAAGCGGACGAATCGGATGCGTCGTTCCTGAACCTGGCGCCGATGATCGAGGTGATCACCAATATCGACGCCGATCACATGGAAACCTACGAGCACGATTTCGACAAGCTCAAGATGGCTTTTGTCCACTTCACGCACCGCCTGCCGTTTTATGGCCGCGCCATGCTGTGCATCGACGACGAGCACGTGCGCGCCATCATCCCGCACGTGACCAAACCGGTGACGACCTACGGCTTTTCGCCGCTTGCCCAGGTGCGCGCCGTGAACGCCCGCGCCGTCGGCCTGACCATGCACTTCACGGTGATCCAGGACGGCTACGCTGACACGGACTTCATTTTGAACCAGCCTGGCATGCACAATGTGCAGAACGCCTGCTCGGCGATCGCCATCGCCCGCGAGATCGGCATCGATGATGCCGCCACCCAGCGCGGTCTTGAAGGTTTTAATGGCGTGGGCCGGCGCTTTACCCGCTACGGCGATATCCAGATTCCCGGCGGCGGCAGTTTTACGCTCGTCGATGATTTCGGCCACCACCCGATCGAAACGGAAGTGACGCTGGCCGCCGCGCGCGGCGCCTACCCGGGCCGGCGCCTGGTGCTGGCCTTCCAGCCGCACCGTTTTACCCGCACGCGCGACCTGTTCGAGGATTTCGTCAAGGTGCTCTCGACCCCGGACGTGCTGCTGCTGGCGGACGTGTATGCGGCCGGCGAGGCGCCGATTGCGGCCGCCGATGGCCGGGCGCTCGCGCGTGCGCTGCGCGTGGGCGGCAAGATCGAGCCGATTTTTGTGGAAGCGATCGCCGACATGCCTGCGGCGATCATGAATGCGGTGCGTGACGGCGACGTCGTCATGACCATGGGCGCCGGCTCGATTTCCGGCGTGCCCGCCAAGCTCACCGCGGCGAAAGGATCTGTATGAGTGTCGTGAACAACATCAATGTAAAAGCCCTGGGCAAGGTCGGCGTGCTGTTTGGCGGCCGCTCGGCCGAGCGCGAAATTTCCATCCTGTCCGGCACTGGCGTGCTGGCAGCGCTGCAAAGCCGCGGCGTCGACGCGCATGGTTTCGATCCGGCCGAACGCAGCCTGGCCGAACTCGCGCCGGAAAAATTCGATCGCGTCTTCATCGCCCTGCACGGGCGCTTTGGCGAAGACGGCAGCCTGCAGGGCGCCCTCGAACAACTGGGCATTCCCTACACGGGCAGCGGCGTGATGGCCAGCGCCGTCGGGATGGACAAGATCGCCACCAAGATGATGTGGCTGCAAAAAGGCCTGCCGACGCCGACATACGCCGAAATCGGCCAGGGCGACGACCTGGCGCGCATCGCGCAGCAGCTTGGCCTGCCCCTGATCGTCAAGCCGCCCCACGAGGGTTCGACCATCGGCATCACCAAGGTGGAGCAGGCCGACGCCTTCCAGGCCGCGGTGGACGTGGCGATGGGTTTCGATGACGTCGTGCTGGCCGAGCAGTTCATCACGGGACGCGAGTTCACCGTTGCCATTCTCGGCAAGGGCAAGGATGCGCGCGCGCTGCCGATCTGCGAGATCGTCGCCCCGCAAGGCAATTACGACTACCAGAACAAGTATTTTACGGACGACGTGCAGTACTTCTGCCCGGCCGATCTGCCGGTGGAACTGACGGCGGAAATGCAGCGCCTGGCACTGGCCGGCTACCGCGCGGTCGGCTGCGAAGGCTGGGGCCGGGTCGATTTCCTGCTGCGCGTGGCCGACAACAAGCCTTTCCTGATCGAGGTGAACACCTCGCCCGGCATGACGGGCCACTCGCTGGTGCCGATGGCGGCGCGTGCTGTGGGCATCAGCTACGAAGACCTGTGCCTGGAAATCGTCGCTGCAGCGTCTCTCAAACTCCATAAAGGCAAGGGCAAATAAATCATGTGGCAAGACGTCCGCGCCCTCAACGCAAGCGCCAATGGCCTGATCGCCCTGGTGGTGCTGGCGCTCGTCGCCAGCGGCGTGTGGTGGGTATCGCAGCGGCCGATGTTCACCCTGCGCAGCGTGCGGGTGGAGAGCATGTACGACATCGAACTGAAACGCGTGAATGAACTGACCCTGCGCGCCGGCGTGATCGGCAAATTCAAGGGCAATTTTTTCACGACCAATCTGGAACAGGTGCGCACCGCCTTTGAATCGGTGCCCTGGGTACGCCGCGCTACAGTGCGCCGCGAGTGGCCCGACCAGTTGATCGTGTCGATCGAAGAACATGAGCCGCTGGGCACCTGGGGCGAAGATGGCCGCCTGCTGTCGGTCAAGGGTGATGTGTTTACCGCCAACCTGGCCGAAGCCGACGACGAGCATCCGCTGCCCCAGTTCGATGGTCCCGAAGGCAGCGAAAAAGATGTGCTGGCCCGTTTCTCGCAACTGCGCGCCTGGTTCGCGCCGGTGAAGCTGACGCCGGAAGCGCTCAGCCTGTCGAGCCGCTACGCCTGGACCGTGAAGCTGGACAACGGCATGCAGGTGGCGCTGGGCCGCGAGCAGGACCACAACACCATGCGCGAACGCGTGGCGCGCCTGGTGAAGATTTATCCGCAACTGGCGGCCCGCGTGCCCGATATCGAAACGATCGACATGCGCTACCAGAACGGCCTGGCGCTGGCCGCTGCCAGCGTGAAGTTCGCCAAGGATGGCAAGCCCGTAGCGAAGACGGCAGCTGCAGCCGGCACGAAGAAAAAGACCACCCAATCAACCAGCAAGACCAGAACCAGTACCCAGCACTAGGCCATAAAAATGACAAAAGACGCTAAAAACCTGATCGTCGGACTCGACATCGGCACCTCGAAAGTGGTGGCGGTGGTCGCCGAAGTGATGTCCGACGGACGCCACGAAGTCATTGGCCTCGGCCAGCACGAGTCGCGCGGCCTGAAAAAAGGCGTGGTGGTCAACATCGAGGCCACCGTCGAATCGATCCAGCGCGCGCTCGAAGAAGCCGAGCTGATGGCTGACTGCAAAATCCGCAACGTCTACGCCGGCATCGCGGGCAGCCATATCCGCTCCTTCAATTCGAGCGGCATGGTGGCCATCAAGGACAAGGAAGTCACCGCCACCGACGTGGCGCGCGTGATCGAGACGGCCAAGGCGGTCAATATCCCGACCGACCAGCAATTGCTGCACACGGTGCCGCAGGAATTCATCGTCGACAGCCAGGAAGACGTGCGCGAACCGATCGGCATGAGCGGCATTCGCCTGGAAGTGCGGGTGCACATTGTCACCGGTGCGGTGTCCGCGGTGCAGAACATTGTAAAGTGCGTGCGTCGCTGCGGCCTCGAAGTGTCGGACCTGATCCTGCAGCCGATGGCGTCGGCCGACGCCGTGCTCACGCCCGATGAAAAGGAACTGGGCGTGGTGCTGATCGACATTGGCGGGGGCACCACCGACATCGCCGTATTTTCAGATGGCGCGATCCGCCACACGGCCGTCATTCCCATCGCCGGCGACCAGATCACCAATGACGTCGCCATGGCGCTGCGCACGCCGACCTCGGAAGCGGAAGAAATCAAGATCCGCTACGGCGTGGCCAAGCAGGTGCTGGCCGACCCGGGCGAGCAGCTCGAGGTGCCGGGCCTGGGCGACCGTGGTCCGCGCACCCTGTCGCGCCAGGCGCTGGCCGCCGTGATCGAGCCGCGCGTCGAAGAACTGTTCGCGATGGTGCACCAGGTGGTGCGCGATTCCGGCTACGAGGGCGTGCTCTCGTCGGGCATCGTGCTCACCGGCGGCACGGCCATCATGCCGGGCATGGTGGAGATGGCCGAGGATATTTTCCTCAAGCCGGCGCGCCTTGGCACGCCCGATTACCGGGGCCAGTTGGCCGACGTGGTGCGCAGCCCGCGTTATGCGACGGTCCTGGGCCTGCTGCTGGAAGCGAAGAAACAGTACCTGCGCGGGCACATCGTGACGCGCCAGGATGGCTCGGTGAAGGCGGTGTGGCAGCGCATGAAGGAGTGGTTCTTGGGGAATTTTTAAGGTCGGCGTGTAGATTCAGGCAGGGCGGGGTAGTAAAGCATTGGCAGTACAGGGTAAACAATTTAAACTTTTTATTATTAACTGAAGACGCGGTTTTCAATCTCCAGGTTTCATCCACAGCATGAGTCCTGGCGCTTGAAAACGGCACTTGATTAGGAGTTTCATCATGGAGTTCGATATGGTCGACAACGCAGCAATTGGTACCGTCATCAAGGTCGTGGGCGTGGGCGGCGCCGGCGGCAACGCGGTGCAGCACATGATCAACAAGGGCGTCAGCGGCGTTGAATTCATCGCGGCGAACACGGACGCGCAGGCGCTGGCCGTGTCCAGCGCCCACAACATCATCCAGATCGGCGACTCGGGCCTGGGCGCCGGCATGAAGCCAAGCGTGGGCCGCCAGCTGGCGGAAGACTCGCGCACCCGCATCGAAGACTCGCTGCGCGGCGCGCACATGGTCTTCATCGCTGCTGGCATGGGCGGCGGCACCGGCACCGGCGCCGCTCCCATCGTCGCTGAAATCGCCAAGCAGCAGGGCGCCCTGACGGTGGCCGTGGTCTCCAAGCCATTCTCGTACGAAGGCCAGAAGTGCATGGACATCGCCGAAGAAGGTCTCGACGAATTGAGCAAGCACGTTGATTCGCTGATCATCATCCTCAACGAAAAGCTCGAAGAGATCTATGAAGACGAATCGATGCTGGACTGGATGAAGCACGCCGACGATGTCTTGAACAACGCCGTGGCCGGTATCGCCGAAATCATCAACGTGCCTGGCCACATCAACGTCGACTTCAACGACGTCAAGACCATCATGGGCGAGCAGGGCAAGGCCATGATGGGCACCGCCACCGCATCGGGCGTCGATCGCGCCCGCATCGCCGCCGAGCAGGCGGTCGCTTCGCCGCTGTTGGACGGGATCGACCTGTCGGGCGCGCGCGGCGTGCTGGTCAACGTCACCGCTTCGCGCGGCCTGAAAGGTAAAGAGATCAAGGAAGTCATGGCCGCGGTGCGCGCCTTTGCCGCCCCTGACGCCTCGATCGCCCAGGGCATCGCCTACGACGACAACATGGGCGACGACATCCGCGTCACCGTGGTGGCCACGGGCCTGGGTAAAGCCAAGAAAGCCATGCAACTGGTGCAGCAGCCGATGCTGCGCACGGGTACCCACAACAGCCCGATGATGGCCTCTTCGGGCCTGTCGGCATCGGCCGGCGTGACCATGGGCGCGGCATCGGCCGGCCACGCCGCCGTCGATGGCATGAAGCAGCCCGCCGTGTGGCGCCGCGAACAGGCCTCCGAGCAGGTGCAAGCCATGCAGCGCAATGGTGTCGAGACCTACGACATCCCTGCCTTCCTGCGCAAGCAAGCCGACTAAGCGTTCAGCTTGAATCGGGGACCGGCACCGCAGGGTGCCGGTCTTTTTTTATTTGTGCTCCACCTGTCCAGGAAAGCCGCATTTGAACTCCAGTTACGATCCTGATGCCGCTCACCGCGTCAAGCGCATCGCCGAACGGGCGGCGTACGACCCCGCCACGGTCCACGCCATCCTCGATGCGGGCTACGTCTGCCACATCGGCTTTATCGCCGATGGCAAGCCGGTCGTGATCCCCATGAGTTACTGGCGCGACGGCGAGCATGTCTACTTTCATGGCGCCAGCAAGGGCCGTTTCGCGCAGGCTTGCGCGCAGGGCGATATCTGCCTGACGGTGAGCCATTTCGACGGGGTCGTGCTGGGACACAGCGCCTTCAATCACTCCCTTAATTACCGCTCGGTGGTGCTGTCCGGCCGCGCGGAAATGGTCGAGGATCATCAGGCCAAGACGGCCGCCATGCAGGCGTTTGTGGAGCACGTCGTGCCGGGACGCTGGCCGCTGCTGCGGCCCATCCGGGACAGCGAAATCCGCGCCATTAGCTTGCTGCGCCTGAAACTCGATCAGGTGTCGGCCAAGGTACGCGAGGGCTGGCCCGATGAGGAAAGCGTCAACCCCGACTGGCCGGTGTGGGTCGGGGTGTTGCCGGCGGAAACGGTGTTTGGTGCTCCGCTGGCCGATCCGGTGCGCAACCGCGCCAGCGTGCCTGTTCACGTGGCGCAATATGCTGGACTGGGATCGCGGCAGCGCTTTGATTGAGACGTGACCGCATACGAAAAATGCTGTCGCGGGCGGCGGAGTTAATGTAGTCTGATTTGATGAAAACCGATCTCTTTACCATTGATGGCGAGTCCATGGCTGAACAACCCACCTCGCAGGAGCAGGCTAATTACTTGCAGTGGTTGCGCGACAAGGTGCGCCTTGCCTTGGGCGATGGGCGACCTGCCATATCGCACCGGCAAGTGATGTCCGCCATGCGCGAGCACCTCGCACGCAACTGCGACCAGCACAAATCGTAGCGCGGCGGCCAGCCCCAGAATCGATCTCTTGCGCTCATGGTGAGCGCAGCGTTTCGATGCAAGGGAGGTCGCTTTGTTACCAGTGCAATGGCTTGCCACCGCCAGGGATGATCTTGCCGGGATCATCGATTATGTGTGCGAGCGCGATAGTGACGTGGCCATGCGCCTGCTCGATGCCATCGATGAAGCGGTGACGGCGCTGCCTGAGCACCCCATGTTGTACCGGCGTGGCAGGATGGCCGGTACGCGCGAGAGGGTGGTCCACCCGCATTACTTTGTGGTCTATCGCCTCAGTACGCTGGCAATCGAGATCATCGCCGTCCTGCATACCAGCAAACAGTTCCCGTGACTTGTCAGCGTCTTGTTTCGATGCCCTTTCTGCAAAGTTTTCGCCGATCGTGCATACTTCCACCCGTATGAGCGGCGCTGCAACATGCCGCCTCTTCCCTTTTAAAACAACATTCAGGAGTCCCCATGACGATTCAAGTTGGCGAAAAACTGCCAGACGGCACCCTCGCAGAATATATTGAAACCGAAACCGAAGGCTGCGCCCTGGGACCGAACCAGTTCAAGGTCGCTGACCTGGTCAAAGGCAAGAAAATCGCCATCTTCGGTCTGCCAGGCGCCTTCACGCCCACCTGCTCGGCCCAGCACGTGCCTGGCTACGTCAACAACGCCGCGGCTCTCAAGGCCAAGGGCGTCGATGAAATCTGGTGCATCTCCGTCAATGACGCCTTCGTCATGGGCGCCTGGGGCCGCGATCAGAAATCCACCGGCGTCGTGCGTATGATGGCCGATGGCAATGGCGACTTCAGCAAGGCGCTGGGCCTGTCCGCCGATTTCTCCAAGCACGGCATGGGCCTGCGCTCGCAGCGCTACTCGATGCTGGTCGAAGACGGCGTCGTCAAGCAGCTCAACGTCGAGCAGGGCGGTGGCCTCAAGGTGTCGGGCGCGGAAACGCTGCTGGAGCAGCTGGCTTAAGTTTCACATGCAGCAATCGAACGGCGCTGCGGCGCCGTTTTTTTATGAGCACGGTTTTTTACAAGGGAGCAGAACATGACCGAGGCGGCGCCTATTGCGGCCAGCGCTAACTTGCGCAGCATCTACGCCATGCTGTGCGCGGTGGCTCTGTTCTCGGTGATGGACACCTGCATGAAGCTGCTCTCGGCCACCTATCCCGCCATGCAGGTGGCGGCCCTGCGCGCGCTGACCTCGCTGCCGCTGGTGTTGGCCTACGTCGGCTGGCGCGGCGCCTTTGGCTCCATGCTGCGGGTGCGCTGGCCCATGCACCTGATGCGCGGCGTGCTCGGCATCGCCATGCTGTCTTTGTTCGCCTTCGGCATCCAGACCCTGTCGCTGGCGGAAGCGTATTCAATCTTTTTCATCGCGCCCGCCCTGATCACGGCCCTTTCCGTCGTGTTTTTGAAAGAGACTGTCAACCGGGCGCGCTGGGCCGCCATTGTGGTCGGCCTGGCCGGCGTGCTGGTGGTGCTGCGCCCCAGCGGGGCGGGCATGCTGACCCTGGGCGGCCTGGCCATCCTGGGCGCCGCTGCCATGTATGCCGTCTCGGCCATTTCCGCGCGCATTCTCTCGCGCACCGATCGCAGCGAACACATGGTGCTGTGGCTGATGGTGTTCGTGGCGGTGGGCGCGTCCATCCTGGCGGCACCTGGCTGGGTGGGGGTGCGCCACGGCGACGCAGCCTTGCTGTGCGGCCTGGCCGTCAGCGGTTTCCTTGGGCAGTTGGCCATCACGGAGGCCTTCGGCTACGGCGAAGCGTCGAAAGTGGCGCCCTTCGAGTACACGGCGCTGGCTTTTGGCGTGGGCTTTGACTGGCTGCTGTGGAATACCTTGCCAGATCGCTACACCATGCTGGGCGCCGCCATCATCATCGGCAGCGGCCTGTATCTGATCCGCCACGAAGGTGGCCAGGGGGGACTGCCGGAGGCGGAGCACCCCTGAGCAGAGGGGTTTCAAACTGGCTATAATCGCCGGATGTTAAAGCAAAGAACCCTGAAGCAGACCGTGCGCACGACTGGTGTGGGCCTGCATTCCGGCACCAAGGTCGAGCTGACCTTGCGGCCGGCCGCGCCCGATACGGGCATCGTATTTCGCCGTGTCGACCTCGACCCCGTGGTGGAGTTTCCCGCCAGCGCAGGCGTGGTGGGCGACACCCGCATGGCCTCTGTCCTGATCAAGGACGCCGCGCGCGTCTCCACGGTCGAGCACCTGATGTCGGCCTGTGCGGGCCTTGGCATCGACAATCTCTACGTCGACGTCTCCGCCGAAGAGATCCCCATCATGGACGGCTCGGCCTCCTCCTTCGTGTTCCTGTTGCAGCAGGCCTGCGTGCAGGAGCAGGACGCGCCGAAAAAATTCATCCGCGTTCTCAAGGATGTGGAAGTACGCCAGGGCGCCGGCGAGCAGGAAAAATGGGCGCGACTGTCGCCCCACAACGGCTTCAAGCTCGATTTCTATATCGAATTCAACCACCCGGCCGTGGACGGCACCACCCAGCGCGCCGCCGTCGATTTCGGCGACGTGTCCTATGTCCACGACGTCGCCCGCGCCCGCACCTTCGGCTTCATGCAGGACGTGGAAAGTCTGCGGGGCATGGGCCTGGCCCGCGGCGGCTCGCTGGAAAACGCCATCGTCATGGACGAATATCGCATCCTCAATTCAGATGGCCTGCGTTACGAGGACGAATTCGTGCGCCACAAGATTCTCGATGCGATTGGCGACCTGTACCTGGTGGGGCATCCCCTGCTGGCCAGTTATAGCGCGCACAAATCGGGGCATGGCTTGAACAATCTGCTGTTGCTGGAGTTGCTCAAGCATCCGGATGCGTACGAGATCGTCAGCTTTGAGGACGTCGACCATGCGCCGCAGTCTTACGTCAGGCAGATGCAACGCGAGTGGGCACTGACTTAGCACACAAAAGTAAAAACCTACTTTTGTGTGGATTAGTCAGGGAAAAATCCCCGGCGGAGCCGGGAATTTTTCAGGCGACGCAACCCCGATTCAGAGCAGATTTTGCCTCGGAGCGTAACGATGAGGTGGGCAAATTTTCCCTGCAGCCCGCGCTATTTGCGTTGGTAGTTTGATACGCTTTCAAAGGTTTACCTCAAAAAGATGTATCACAACGGCCTCATGCCCCCGAGGCGAAATCCGATTTGAATCGGGTTTGCGTAAACTGAAAAATCATCCGGCTCTGCCGGTGATTTTTTTATCTGACTAGACCAAACAAAAGTAGGGGTTCACTTTTGTTTGATTATCTCCGGCGCGCCGCCATATTTTTGATCGCCGCAATCAGCCGCGCATTTTGCGGCGTGGCGGGCAGGGTGTCGCCCAGTTCCTCGAACGCTTGCACGGCCGATGGGGGGAAGTCGAGTTGGCGGGTGTGGACGACGGGGGGCAGGGCGCGGGTGACTTGGACTTTCAGTTTAATGGCGTCGACCTGCCAGCCCCGCTGCAGCAAGCTGGACTGCAGCTTCGGCAGTTGCTGCTTGAGCTTGGCGGCGACGGCCGAAGTCGGGACGGCCAGCACCAGCTTTGCCTCTTCAAACGAGAGCACGTCGCAGTTGGCGAACATGGGGGGCAGGGCGGCGGCGCAGTCTTTTTGCAGGCGGCCCATGCGCATCGCGGCGGGCAGCAGGCTGGCCATGCGCGCGTTGCCGCTGAGGAAGTCGGTGGCGCCGATGGACGTCTGGCGCGACCGGGTTCCATAAATATGGCCGGCGTATTGATCTGTAGGGGTAAAGCGCATGAGGCATAACATAGCATACCGTCCGCCCCTCTGCATCAAACGCCGCGGCAGCCCATTCTAATGAAGCAAATTGACAACTTTCTTTACGGGATGCACTTGTTATCGCGTGGTGCAACCCCAAGTGGGGCGGTATCGCGTGATAAAATCACTCTCTTTTTGCCAATGGTGGCTGGGGACCGGTAGCGTGTTGCTATCCCTTCGGCTCTTTTTCGCGGCGCACTTTTCAAGAATTCAAGCATGTCATTACTGACCCAGATTTTCGGCAGCCGCAACCAGCGGCTGCTCAAGCAATATAAAAAGACGGTGGCCCAGATCAATGCGCTCGAAGCGCAGATGGAAGCGCTGTCCGATGCCGAACTCCAGGCCAAGACGCCAGAATTCAAGAAGCAGGTCGCCGCCGGCACCTCCCTCGACGACATCCTGCCGGAAGCGTTTGCGGTGTGCCGCGAGGCCGCCCGGCGCGTCCTCAAGATGCGTCACTTCGATGTGCAGCTGATTGGCGGCATGGTTCTTCATTACGGCAAAATCGCCGAAATGGGCACGGGCGAGGGCAAGACCCTGATGGCGACGCTGCCGACCTATCTGAACGCGCTGTCCGACAAGGGCGTGCACGTCATCACCGTCAACGATTACCTGGCCCAGCGCGACGCCGACTGGATGGGGCGCCTGTATGGCTGGCTCGGTTTGACGACCGGCGTGAACCTGTCGCAGATGGACCACGACACCAAGCAGGCCGCCTACGCCGCCGATATCACCTACGGCACCAACAACGAATTCGGCTTCGACTACCTGCGCGACAATATGGTCTACGACAAGGCCGAACGGGTCCAGCGCAGCCTCAATTTCGCCGTCGTCGATGAAGTCGACTCGATCCTGATCGACGAAGCCCGCACCCCGCTGATCATCTCCGGCCAGGCCGAGAACCACACGGACCTGTACAACCGCATCAACGAACTGCCGACCATGCTCACCCTGCAGATCGGCGAAGAGACCCCCGACGGCAAGGGCGTGGTGGAAGTCCCCGGCGATTACACGCGCGACGAAAAAGCCCATTCGGTGCTGCTGACGGAAGCAGGCCACGAGAAGGCCGAGGCCATCCTCACCAAAATGGGCCTGCTGCCCGAAGGCGCATCGCTCTACGACGCCGCCAACATCACCCTGATCCACCACCTGTACGCCGCCCTGCGCGCGCACGCGCTGTTCCATAAGGACCAGCACTACGTGGTGCAGAACGGCGAAGTCGTCATCGTCGACGAATTCACCGGCCGCCTGATGACGGGCCGGCGCTGGTCCGATGGCCTGCACCAGGCAGTCGAAGCGAAGGAAGGCGTACGCATCCAGAACGAGAACCAGACCCTGGCGTCGATCACCTTCCAGAACTATTTCCGCATGTACGCCAAGCTGTCCGGCATGACCGGTACGGCCGACACGGAAGCTTACGAATTCCAGGAAATCTACGGCCTCGAGACGGTGGTGATTCCGCCTAACCGTCCGTCGCAGCGCAAGGACCGCCAGGACCAGGTCTACAAATCGGCCGAGGAAAAATACGGCGCCATGC
This sequence comes from Massilia sp., assembly GCA_045810505.1. Lineage (GTDB taxonomy): Bacteria > Pseudomonadota > Gammaproteobacteria > Burkholderiales > Burkholderiaceae_D > JAFCUW01. The sequence goes on along the minus strand of JBJMVV010000344.1, from coordinate 5,238 downwards.
TGGTCGACATCCGTGACTGCTTCGAGCGCGGCCAGCCAGTCCTGGTGGGCACCACCTCGATCGAGAACTCGGAACTGTTGTCCGGCATCCTGACCAAGGCGGGCCTCGCCCACAACGTCCTGAACGCCAAGCAGCACGCCCGTGAAGCGGAAATCATCGCCCAGGCGGGTCGTCCGAAGATGATCACCATCGCCACCAACATGGCCGGTCGCGGTACCGACATCGTCCTCGGTGGTAACGTGGAAAAGCAGATCCAGTTCATCGACGCCAACGAAGCCCTGGCGGACGCTGAAAAAGCGGCCCAGGCGCAGACCCTGCGCGACGAGTGGAAGTCGCTCAACGAGCACGTCGTCGGGGCGGGCGGCCTGCACATCATCGGCACCGAGCGCCACGAATCGCGCCGCGTCGACAACCAGCTGCGCGGACGTTCCGGCCGCCAGGGCGATCCCGGCTCCTCGCGTTTCTACCTCTCGCTCGACGACGCCCTGCTGCGCATCTTCGCGGGCGACCGCGTGCGCGCCATCATGGACCGTCTGAAAATGCCGGAAGGCGAGCCGATCGAAGCGGGCATCGTCTCGCGCTCGATTGAAACGGCGCAGCGCAAGGTCGAGGCGCGCAACTTCGACATCCGCAAGCAGCTGCTCGAATACGACGACGTCGCCAACGACCAGCGCAAGGTGATCTACACCCAGCGTAACGAACTGCTGGAAACGACCGACATCTCCGAACTGATCGCGTCCCTGCGCACGGGCGTGTTCAACGACGTCGTACGCACCTACGTGCCGGCCGAATCGGTCGAAGAGCAGTGGGACATTCCCGGCCTGGAATCGACCCTGGCCAACGAGTGGAACCTGCCGGTCGCGCTGGCGCAGATGCTCAAGGACGACGCCAACATCACTGACGACGACATCCTGGAAAAAGTGCTGGCCGCGGCCGACGCCTCCTACCAGGCCAAGATCGACATCGTCGGCAAGGAATCCTTCGGCGGCTTCGAGCGCAGCGTCATGCTGCAAAGCGTCGACAGCCACTGGCGTGAACACCTGGCCGCGCTCGACCACCTGCGCCAGGGTATCCACCTGCGCGGCTACGCCCAGAAGAATCCGAAGCAGGAATACAAGCGCGAAGCGTTTGAACTGTTCGGCGGCATGCTGGACGAAATCAAGAACGAAGTGATCCGCCAGATCATGCTGGTGCGTATCCAGTCACGCGAAGAAGTGGAAGCGGCCGAAGCGGCCATGGCCGAGCAGCAGGCCCACCTGGAAAACGTCAGCTACCAGCACGCCGACTACCAGCCCAATGCGACGCCGGAAGAACTGCTGGCGCCCGCACCGGGTGAAGTGGCGGCGACGGACGATCCGGCGACGACGTACAACGGCGTCAAGGTTGGCCGCAATGATATGTGCCCTTGCGGCAGCGGGAAGAAATTCAAGGCTTGCCACGGAAAACTGAGCTAATCAGCCTGCGGCTTCTTCAGCAGCGGGGACTGGCCTTGCAGGCCTGTCCCCATTTTTTATCTGAAGCACAGCCACAAAAAAAGTAAAGGGACTAGCACCGAAAAGGTGTCTGTCCCTTTTTTATTTTTACGAAAAATTCAAAATGGGGACAGGCCCGCAGGGCCAGTCCCCGCCTGCGTGTTACGCCTTTGGCGGCTCGCCGAACAGGTCCTCTTCATGCCACAGGGTGACAAACAAAGTCATCACCACCGGCCCGATGAACAGCACGATCATGCCGCAGGCGATGACGACGATGGCGGGCACGGTGTGGCCGGCGGCGATCAGCACGCCGGCGACGGCCAGGAAGGCGACCGGGGCGCCGAACGGGATGATGGCGAGGATGCCGGTGGCGGCGCCCCACAGCACGGGAGAAGGCACGCCGGCGAAGGCGTACACGATCCCCAGCAGGACCCCTTCGGCAAGACCCACCAGCACCAGGCCGTTGACGGTGGCGCGCACGGCCACCGGGACCTTGGTGGCATACAGGGACCAGCGCTCGCGGCCCACGCAGTGGCTGCCGATGGCGTTCATCTGGCGCACCAGGGCGGGACCGTCCTTGTAGAAGAAGAACAAAGTAACGAAGGCGAAGCCGATGTCGATCAGGCGGTGCATCAAGTGGGCGCCGACGTTGCGCAGCACTTCGCTGGCATTGTGCAGGCGCGCCACCGAGCCGTCCTGAAGCAGGTGGGCGATGCCGTGCGGCTGGCCCAGCGTGGTGGTCCACCAGTCGTGAATGGCGGCGCCGGCCATAGGAATGCGCATCAGCCAGGCCGGCGTTGCCAGACCGTTGATGTTGGCGTCGGCCACCAGGGCGGCCAGGCCCGGCGCTTCGTGCGCGGCTTCGGTCAGGCCGATCGCCAGCGGCACAATGAACACGAGCGCGCTGACCAGGGTGGCCGCCAGCGCCGCCGGAATCTCGCGGCCCTTGAAGGACAACAGGATGCGCGCGAACATGGGCCAGGTGGCGATGCACAGGATGCCGGCCCACACCACGGGCAGGAAGAAGCGCTGGGTGACAAAAGCCGCCAGCGCAATGATGATCAGGGAGAAGGCGGCGCTTAACAAGTCTCTGGACATGGGGTCTCTCTAAATGGGTCCGTGCGGGGTTGCCTGATGCTGCGTCAGGGCTGGCGGCTGCCTGGCTCGCGCACGACTTTCCATACTACCGGCATGTCGACCGGCTGACCGTCCCGCAGCGCAGGGATGTAGACGCAGCGGCTGGCCGCCGCCAGCACGGCCTGGTCGTAGTCGGGCCGGCTGCTGGGCGAGGACAGGGTAACGTTGCGCACGCTGCCGTCGGCCTTGACGACCAGGCGCATGGCCAGCTGCAGCGGGGCGTCGGCCTTGACGATGTCGGCCGGGTAGGGAGGCAGCACGCAGCGCTCGTCGATGCGGCGCGCCTGCAGCAGCGTGGGCGAGGCGGCCGCCACGCCGGCAGCGCCCGAACCCGCGCCCGGCATGCCGGGTACGGGGGGCAATTTCACTTCCTTGCCATTGATGCGCAGGCCGCCCTTGTATTCGATATCGCTGATCAGCTGCTCGCCCTCGACCCGCACGTAGCCGCTTGAAATCATCTTGCCCAGCGCAAGATCCTGCATGCTGGCGGCCAGCTGGGCCACCGCCTGCGGCTCGGCCACGCCCTTGTTTTTCGCCTTGATCTGCTGCTCGGCGAGCACCTTGCTCACTTCGCGCAGCAGGCCGATGGGCGCCTGCACGTGCAGGCGCAGCACCATTTTTTTCAACAGGGCGGCCGGATGGTCGGCATCGCTTTCAACGGCGCCTTCCAGCGCGATCCTGCCGCTGGCGCGCAGGGTCTGGCCGTGGAAGGCCGCACTGAGTTCATCGATTTCCAGCGCCGTGCCGCTGCGGATGGCGCCCCGTGTCATCGCCTGCAGCATGGGCTTGATGGCCTCGCGCCGCTGTTCTGGCGCTGCTGCTGCGTCGCCCTGGGCCCTGGCTTTTTCACCCAGCACCTGCAACTCGAGCATGGTGCGGCGGTCGATGCCGGTCAGCCGGGTCGCCAGCCTGAAGTTGTCGACCCCATCGGCGCCGACGCCGATGCGGCCGATGCCGATGTCGTAGCCGAGGTCCAGTTTCGCCTGGTGGTCGACCAGGCGCGTGTCGAAGCGCATGCCCTGAAACGACACGCGGGGCCCGGCCGCCGCGCCGGCCGTGAGGGGCTCGAAATCGACGCTGCCCACATTGATCCGCGCCGTACCAAACCACAGGCCATCAAGGGCGCGGTTCTGCTGCGCGCTCAATGTCATGTCGCGCATGCTGATCCGCACCGCCTTGTCGGCAGCGCTGAAGCTGGGCCAGCGGCTGTTGATGCTGACCGTTTGATCGTCGGCGCCCACGCCAATGTCGGTGATGGCTGCCGCCCAGTCCACCGTGCTGCCGTCGGCATCGATGAAATGCAGGGGTGACAAAGTACCGACATAGTTGGCGGCGGCAGGTCCCGTGGGCAGGCGCTGCAGGGTCCACGGCGTGACGGCGCCGTAGATCTTCGCCAGCCTGGCTGCCGTCGCCTCGCTGTGGCGAAAGCGCATCAAGGCGTCGAGGCGCTGGCGGGTCGGCATGCTGGCCGGCGTGGCCGCGCCCAGTTCGCGCATCATGGCCGTCATCGCCTCGGCGACGGGGCCGGGCGGTGGCGGCGGCTTCCTGACCGGCGGCTGCGGTGGCGGCGCCGGCGTGGCGGCAAACGCGGAGGCTGTGGCCAGCAGCAGGGCAAGCGAGGCGGCGCGGCGGGGGAGGGTTTTCATTGAATGATCATTTGAAAATATTTTCCCATTATCAACTACAAAAAAGGGAAAGTCATCCACCGCCGCGCGCTGCTTAAGGATGGATTAAGCGGCAAGGGGCGCTGCGGCTTTGACGGCGTACGCGTTACAATAGCGCCTTCCATTTTCCCTACTTTCTGAAGTGAGATCGCCATGGCCGTCAATTCCCCGCTGCCCGTCGCCGCAGACCTGCAAGCCGTCGCCGGCATCGAGATCGGCTACGCCCAGGCCGGCATCAAGAAGCCGGGCCGCAAGGACGTGCTGGTGATGCGCCTGGCCGACAGCGCCACCGTCGCTGGCGTGTTCACCAAAAACCGCTTCTGCGCCGCCCCGGTCCAGATCAGCAAGGCCCACCTCGAGAAAGTGAACGGGGGCGGGGCGCCGATCCGCGCGCTGCTGGTCAATACCGGCAACGCCAACGCCGGCACGGGTGAAGCGGGCATGGCCAACGCGCAGGCCACCTGCGCCGCGCTGGCGAAACTGCTCGACTGCGCGCCTGAACAGATCCTGCCGTTTTCCACCGGCGTGATTCTCGAACCCCTGCCGGTTGAAAAAATCGTCGCCGGCCTGCCCGCCGCGATTCAAAACCTCAAGGCGGACAACTGGTTCAACGCGGCCGAAGCGATCATGACCACCGATACCCAGCCGAAAGCAGCCTCGCGCACGGTCGTCATCGGCGGCCATCCCGTGACGATGACGGGCATCAGCAAGGGCGCCGGCATGATCAAGCCGAACATGGCGACCATGCTGGGCTACCTGGCGTTCGACGCGAAGGTGGCGCAGCCGGTGCTGGATCAACTCGTAAAACACGCGGCTGATCACTCCTTCAACTGCATCACCATCGATGGCGACACCTCGACCAACGATTCCTTCATGCTGATCGCCACCGGCGCCGGCAAACTCGTCGTCGACAGCGTCGACAGCGAGGACTACCTCGCCCTGCGCGACGCGGTGACGGACATCTC
>JBJMVV010000343.1:0-4541 GCA_045810505.1 Massilia sp. | reverse complement strand
GGTCCAGCTGATCGAGCGCGCGCTGACCTGCGGCTTCTGGCGATCATTGTCGGTGGTAATCGGCGCCAGGTTCGGCAGCGTGCCGGCCATGATGCGCGCAGCATGGCTGTAGTCTTCCGTCACGGTCGCGGCGACGGCGCCGTTTTCGCTGAACACGAAGCGGCCGTCGCGCGAGCCGGATGCCGACACGGGCGCCGACCACAGGGTGCGCTGGGTCTTCGCGGCCGGGTCGATGGCGACGATGGTCTGGTCGCTGCCTGCCAATGCCGAAGCGACGATCTGGCCGCCCTGCCATGACAGGCCGTTGAACGAGCCGCGATAGCCTGGCGTGACGTCGACCGGCGTGCCGCCAGCGGCGGGCACGGTGTAGACATCGCCGCCGACCGAGCCGAAGTCGCTCATCAGGCCGCCAATGAAGGCGACCGTGCTGCCGTCTTTCGACATGCGCGGCATATTCATTTGCATCGCTGGCGCAGCCAGCACCCGCAGCGCGCCGCTGGCGGCATCGACGTGACCCAGTGTCGCCACCCACCAGTTGTTATCGCCGTTGCCCTTGGCGCTGGTGACGACGAAGCCGCGCCCGTCCGGGGTCCAGTCGTACTCATATATAAAGGTGTCGGCGGGCGAGATCAGACGGGCTTCGCCGCCCGTGCGGGCGACGATGGCAATGCGCTGCTCGTCCTCGGCAGTGCCGATTTCGCCAACCTGGGCGGCGCCCGCTTCGGTCGCGCCCGTCATTTTTTTCGCACCCACCGTGGCCAGCAGCGCCAGCCGCGCGCCATCGGGCGACCAGCGCGCGGTGCTGGCGACGCCCTTGATGGTGGTCAGCGCCGTCACTTTGCCGTTGATGGCGACATACAAGGTGGCGGTGCCGGCCTTGCGGTCCGAGCCGATAAAGGACAAGGCGCTGCGGTCCGGCGACCAGGCAGGGAAATCGTAGGTGCAGGCGGCGCAGGGATCGTAGCTGGCCACTATCTTGCCAGTGGCGACCTCGCGCACCTTGATGCTTGCGTGCGGACGCGCGCTACCGGCCGGGGCGGCGCTGTCGGATTCGATTGCGGCGAGGCGCTCGCCTGCGCCCGAGAGCGCCAAGGCGCGGTATTCATGGATGGCGTCGGCGGCCTGGGCGCTCGCGCCAGCCGCCAGCAGCGCTGCGGCGAAAATTGTATTTACGACCGGCTTGATGCCCGTATTTATACCTGTTCTGATCATGTCGCTTCCTGTTTTCAAGTAGACCCTGCTGGCATTTTGCCAGCCAGAGTCTACGTCAAAAAGGCAACATGGTGGCGTAACAATTGGGCCTTTCATCACCCTGTAATGTTCAGCTGCAGTGTTCAAAAACGCGGCTCGCGGCCGCTGGCAGCGCCGGAGAAAACTGGCGACGTTTATTTGGTCGTCAGCGAGAGCATGCGTTCGACGTAGCGCGCAATCAGGTCGATTTCAAGGTTGACCTTGCTGCCAGCGGAGAGGTGCTTGAGCGTGGTAACGGAAATCGTGTGGGGAATCAGGTTGATGGAAAAGCGGCAGACGCCGTCCACATCCTCGACCCGGTTGACGGTGAGCGAGACGCCGTTGACGACCACGGAACCCTTGTAGGCGAGAAAGCGCGCCAGGTCGGCCGGCGCGTCGATGACCAGCTCCCAGGATTCGCCCACCGGCTCGAAACTGTGGACGGTGCCCAGGCCATCGACGTGGCCGGACACAAGGTGGCCGCCGAGGCGTTCAGCCAGGGTCAGGGCCTTTTCCAGGTTCACTTCACCGGGCCGGTCCAGGCCGGCAGTGCGATTGAGGCTCTCGCGTGACACATCGACGGCAAACGTGGTCTGCGTCTTCTGCACCACCGTCATGCAGGCGCCGTTGATGGCGATGGAATCGCCCAGCCCCACATCGCCCAAGGCAAGTCCTCCGCAGTCGATTTCAAGGCGCACGCCGGCGTCGAGATCCGAATCAAGGGATTTGACGGACTGGATGGTGCCGACTGCGGCGACGATTCCTGTAAACATGGTACGAATTCCTCAGGCTAAAAATAAAAAAACTGATTGCAGGCATTCCGACTGCGCAGGCGGCGCGATGGATGCAGCGCTACGCGGATCCAGGCGCGGCTGGCGCCCGGCGCGGGTCAAGCTTGCTGCCGGGCGGTGAATCTGGCAAGGATACGCAAGTCTGGCCCAAGCTGCTCGACCTGGTGAAAAGCGACTTGCTGACGCTGTTCAAGCGCCTCGTACGGGCCCAGTGAAAACATGCCCTGGGCCGTGCCGAGCAGGCTTGGCGCGAGATAAACAAGCAGTTCGTCGACGCAGCCTTCGCGGATCAGCGAACCGTTGAGTTTGCTGCCCGCCTCCACGTGGACCTCATTGATTTCGCGCCGGCCCAGTTCACGCATCAGCGCCGGCAAGTCGACTTTACCGGCCCCGTTCGGCAGCTCCAGGACCTCGTGTCCGGCGGCGCGCAGCGCAGCCGCTTTGGCCGCATCGGGCCGGGCGGCCACAATCCAGCAGGGCGCCCCTTCCAGGACGCGCGCATCAAGTGCGATGTCGAGCGCGCTGTCGACGATCACGCGGCGCGGCTGAAGCGCATCCGCCGCGGCGCCATCCTGCGCCGCCTCGTCCAGCCGCACGGTCAGGCGAGGGTTATCGGATTTGATGGTGCCAATGCCCGTAAGAATGACGTTGGCGCGCGAACGCCAGCGGTGTCCGTCAGCGCGCGCCTCAGGCCCGGTGATCCACTGGCTGACGCCGTTGTGCAGCGCCGTGCCGCCATCGAGACTGGCCGCCGTCTTGAGCCGCACCCACGGCAAACCGCGCCGCATCCGCGAAAAAAAGCCGATATTCAGCTCATACGCCGCATCGGCCAGCAGACCGGTGTGGGTCGCGATGCCGTTGGCGGCAAGCTTGGCCATTCCCTGCCCCGCTACCAGCGGATTGGGATCCTCGATGGCGGCCACGACGCGGCCCAGGCCCTCGCGCACGAGGGCGTCGGAACACGGTGGCGTACGGCCGAAATGGTTGCATGGCTCCAAAGTCACATAAGCCGTGGCGCCGCGCACATCGTGCCCCCTTTGCCTGGCATCGCGCAGGGCCTGGATCTCGGCGTGGGCCTGGCCGGGTGGCTGGGTGTGGCCGGCGCCAATGACCACGCCGTCGCGCACGATGACGCAGCCGACGCGGGGATTGGGCGCCGTGCTGCGCATGCCTTTGGCTGCCCATTCGAGGGCCAGAGTCATTGCTTCAATGTCGTTATTTATGTGCACGAGTTAAAAGCCTGCAGGGTCGTTTATTGGCAAATTAAATGAAGCATGGCGCGCCCGTCGCGCCAATTGCGCCAGTCGCGTTGAACGAAAACACCGCGCGTACGGGCACTTGCGGCGCGCAAACAGAAGCTGCAAGCGCAAGGACCCACTCCTGCCGCACACGGAGCAAATGCGTCAACACACAATCGCATCTGCACCCAGCCACCGCACAGCCTGCCATTCAGGAATCCGGACCGCTGCATGCGGCACCACTGACCGCCGGGTCGCACAGTCGGGCGCGCCCCAGCATATTGATCTTGACGCGGCGTATGTGCCGCCCCAGGGTCAGGGTCACGGTGCCGAAGCGCGGCGCCAGGCTGTTGCTGTGGGTGCAGCCTCGGCCCATGCCATTATAAGCAAGATAAGGCGGACCCTGCTGGCCGCCAAATGCCATGTCGATGGTAGGGTTTCCCTGCAGCGGGGGATGACGCATCAGGATGTCATCGCCCGGGCCGGGCCGGCGGTCGCCATTTCGGTCGATAAACACCGTCCAGCCATCCGACCAGGAAAGACTGGGTTCACTGGGCGCCAGCAGTACTTTCTGGCCCTGGCCAATGGCCTGCCCGCGCGCCAGTTCGATTGCTCCCAGAAAGTCCGCAGCGGCAAGCCGCAGGCGGTAGCCCCGCACCATGTCGTCCAGCGCCGGCATGGCGATGCCGGACAGGATCGCGCAGACGGCGACGACGGTGATCAGTTCGATCAGGGAGAAGCCGCTGCCGCGACTGGCACGCCTGTTTGCGCGCGGCGCTCCATGCTTTTCCTGCAGCGAGGGTCGATACCTCCTCATTGCCAGCACCTGTTACCGGTGCCTTCGGCGCGCTGTTCCCCCGTGCTCGACAGGATCAAGGCGCCGCAGTCGGGATCGCGGAAGCGGCCATCGACCAGCTGCGTGCCAGGCATGGCAATGATTTCGACGCACTGCGCCAGGCCTGTGCCTTCGCATTCCCGGGCGCGCAATTCGTAGGCGCTTTCAGCCGGGCGGGCGGAGGACCACCACTTAAAACCTGGCAGTTTCCCCGGGTCGGTATCCGCCGAATACGCGACGTAGGTATTGCTGCGCGTGTACCAGCGTTCCTGCATTTGCATCATTTCAAACAGAGCCGCCATGCCTTCCAGGCGGCGAGCGCGCAGCACGTACGCGGCATACGAGGGATAGGCGATGCTGGCAAGGATGCCGATGATGGCAAGCGTGACCAGCAGTTCAATCAGGGAAAATCCGTCCCTGCGGACTTGATTGGTCTGCGTCATGGGG
>JBJMVV010000342.1:0-8830 GCA_045810505.1 Massilia sp. | reverse complement strand
GTCGCCTGCATGACAAGTCCCTGCACAAAACGCCTACCTTGATCGACGAGGAGTGAGTAAGCACACAAAAGTAAAAACCTACTTTTGTGTGGGGCCAGAGAATATCCCCGGCGGAGCCGGGAATATTCTAAGGTGTACGCAAACCCGAGTCTGCATTAAGTTCGCCTCGAAGAGGGGCGTTATTGGCTTGCTAGCGTACGCAAGTACGTCAAGCCCTGCAGTGACCTGGTGCCATACCAGGACATCATTTCCCCATCGACCAAATAAACTGGCTTGCCGATCTGGCGTTCCAGGGCGTCGGCGTGGGCTTCGGTGAAGCGGTAGGGTTCGGTGGAGAGCAGGACGCCGTCGATGCTGTCGACGAGGGCGTCGGACCAGTCGAATTTCGGGTAGCGGGCCGGGTCGGGCAAGGTTGGCACGGTCCAGTTGATTTCGGCCATCATGCGGGCGATATAGGTGTCGGCGGACACGGCCATCCAGGGGTCTTTCCAGATACAGTAAAGCATGGCCTGTGGCCGGCCCTTGGGTATCGCCAGCAGGGCCTGGTATTCGTCCTCAAACGATTTACACCATGTATCGGCCGCCGCTTCTGCGCCGAAGATGCCGCCCAGCAGGCGCACCAATTCCAGGTTGTCGCGCGGGCCCAGCGGGTGCGTCACCACGATGTGGGGGATGAACTCGGCCAGCTTTTCCACCGTCGGCTTTTCGTTTTCATCGATATTGACGACCAGGTGGGTCGGCGCCAGCTTGCGGATTTTTTCAATATTGACATCCTTGGTGCCGCCTACTTTTGGAATCGCCTTCACCACCTCGGCCGGGTGGATGCAAAAACCCGTGCGCCCCACCAGCCGCTCAGCCAGTCCCAGCTCGCACAGCGCTTCCGTCAGCGAGGGGACCAGGCAGACGATGCGGGCCGCCGGGTTGGCGGTGTGAACAGTACCAAGAGAATCGATCAGCATGCGGTGGTCCGAAATCCAAAACGCTATTGGAACACCGATGGGCGGCGCGCGCCACGTCTAGTTATTTTGGCAGCCGCCCGCTAGTTCTTTTGCTGGGCTCGCCAAAAGCTTGGTTCGATGGCAATGCGATATGATGCATGCACATAAAAGAATGTTATTTTCCGTGTAGAACTTTAGGGACCCTGTGGATTACATCGGCACTTTCGCCGCCTCTTCGTATCGCCTGGCAGATTTGCAACTGTTCGACGGCGCGGACGCCAGCCAGCTGGCGCCCCTGCTGGCCGACTGCAGCGTCCTTCGCCTGGCGAAAGACCAGGCGCTGGCGGACACTTACCAGGCGCGGCTGTTCATCGTCCTGCGCGGCGCGCTGGCCGAGACGGCCATGGACGGCACAATCAGCAAGATCGTGCCGGGCGAAAGCGTGGGCGAACAGTCCGTGCTCGACGAGAGCACCAACCTGGCGGAGATCCGCGCGCTCGAGGAGACCGAGCTGCTGGTCATTGATGGCGAACTGGTCTGGCGCCTGATCGACGCCTCCAACTGCATCGCCCGCAACCTGCTGCGCCTGCTGGCTTTCCGCATCCGCGCCGCCAGCGCCACCTCGCGCAAGCGCCAGAAACTGGGCGAGTTCTACCGCCAGTTGTCGATGAATGACGGCTTGACGGGCCTGTACAACCGGGCCTGGCTGAACGACATGCTGCCGAAAATGGTGGCCAAGGCGCAGCGCGGCGGCGGCCTCCTCTCGCTCGTCATGATCGACCTCGACCATTTCAAGCGCTTCAACGACAGCCACGGCCACCTCGCTGGCGACGACGCCCTGCGCGCCGCCGCCGAGCTCGTCAACACCGCCCTGCGGCCGTCCGACTTCGCGGTGCGCTACGGCGGCGAGGAAATGCTGGTGGTGCTGCCCGACACCAGCGCCAGCCTGGCCCAGATGGTGGCCGAGCGCCTGTGCCAGCGCATGCGCCAGGTCGTCATCTTCCCCGACATGCGCCTGGCCATGCCGCAACTGACGGGTTCCTTTGGCGTGGCGACATTGGCCGCCGGCATGGACGAAAAAGCCCTGGTGGCCGCCGCCGATGCCGCGCTGTACCGCGCCAAGGAAAGCGGGCGCGATCGGGTCAGCCTCTGACGGGGCCACTGGCGGCGGCGGCCAATTCGTGACAACATACGCCGGCCTTCAACCTCCCCGCTCCCATGACTTCCCACACCTTTCTCTGGCACGACTACGAAACCTTCGGCGCCGTGCCGCGGCGTGATCGTCCGGCCCAGTTCGCCGCCATCCGCACCGATGCCAATCTGAATGAAATCGGCGATCCGATCATGCTGTACTGCCAGCCGGCGCCGGATTTCCTGCCCGATCCCCAGTCCTGCCTGATCACCGGCATCACGCCGCAGCAATGCCTGGAATGGGGCGTGCCCGAGCACAAGTTTGCCGCCACCATCGAAGCGGCCTTCAGCCAGCCGGGCACCATCGGCGTGGGCTACAACACCATCCGCTTCGACGATGAGGTCACCCGCTTCCTGTTCTGGCGCAATCTGATCGACCCCTATGCGCGCGAATGGCAGAACCAGTGCGGCCGCTGGGATTTGCTCGACGTCGTGCGCATGACCTATGCGCTGCGCCCCGAAGGGATTGAATGGCCTATCCGCGAGGATGGCAAGCCGAGCTTCCGGCTGGAAGACCTGGCGCGCGCCAATGGCCTGCTGCACGAGGCCGCCCACGACGCCCTGTCCGACGTGCGCGCCACGATTGCGCTGGCAAAATTGATCCGCGACCGGCAAGCAAAACTTTTCAGTTTCTGCCTGGGCCTGCACAAGAAGGACAAGGTCGCCAGCGAGATCGGCCTGCACCTGGCGCCCTCGGCGCGCCAGCCCTTCCTGCACGTGTCCGGCATGTTCCCCGTCGAGCGCGGCTGCCTGGCTCTGGTGTGGCCGCTGGCGGCCCACCCGAGCAACAAGAACGAAATCCTGGTGTGGGATTGCGCCCATGACCCGGCCGAACTGTTCGAACTCGACGCCGAGACGGTGCGCATGCGCATGTTCACGCGCAGCGCCGAGTTGCCGGAGGGTGTCACGCGCCTGCCCATCAAAAGCGTCCACATCAACAAGTCGCCGATGCTGGTGTCCAATCTGAAAACCCTCAGTCCGGAACTGGCGGCGCGCTGGGGCCTTGACATCGAGCAAGGCCGCCAGCACGCCCTGGCGGCGTCGAACGGCCCTGACCTCTCGGCGCTGTGGGCCCAGGTCTATCAGCGCCCGGCAATGGCCCCGCTGGATGTCGATGAAGATTTATATGGCGGCTTTGTCGGCAGTAACGACCGCCGCCAACTGGACAATCTGCGCAGCATGACGCCGGAAAAACTGGCCGCGGCCCGCCCCTCGTTTGATGACGAACGCCTGGAGGAATTGCTGTTCCGTTATCGCGCGCGCAATTTCCCGGACACCCTGGGCGAAGCCGAACAGTTTTCCTGGGAGCGTCACCGCGCAGCCCGCCTGTTTGACGGCGCTGGCCCGGCCCGCACCATCGAACAATTGTTTGCGGAGATAGACCTGCTCTCGGAAGACGCCGACGAGCGCGCCGAAACGATTCTGGGCGCGCTGTACGACTACGCCGAGTCGATCGCGCCGACCCGCCGCTGACGTTTTTTTAGCGGCTGGCGTTGATGCTGTCGCGCGTCTCGACGGCGACCCGCCGCGCTGCAGCGGCGAAATCCTCGCCCTGCTGCACGTTGGCATACAAAATCGCGCGCGAGGAACTGATCATCAGGCCGGTGCCCTGCGCCGTCTTGCCGCCGGCGACGGTGGCGGCCACGTCACCGCCCTGGGCGCCAATGCCCGGCACCAGCAGCGGCATGTCGCCCACGATGGCGCGCACCTGCGCCAACTCTTCCGGATAGGTCGCCCCCACCACCAGCGCGCACTGGCCGTTACGGTTCCACTTGGTGGCGACCAGTTCGGCCACGTGCTGGTACAGGGGCCGGCCGCCCACGTCGAGAAATTGCAGATCCGAGCCGCCCGGATTGGAGGTGCGGCACAGGATGATCTGACCGCGGTCCTGCCAGGCCAGATACGGCTCGACCGAATCGAAGCCCATGTAGGGACTCAGGGTGACGGCGTCGGCGCCGTAGCGGTCATACGCTTCGCGCGCGTACTGCTGGGCAGTGGCGCCGATATCGCCCCGCTTGGCGTCCAGGATCAGGGGGACATGGGGATAGTTGCTGCGGATGTAGTCGCACACGGTTTCCAGCTGCGCCTCCGCGCCCAGCGCGTGAAAATACGCAATCTGCGGCTTGAAGGCGCAGGCCAGGTCGGCCGTCGCGTCGACGATGGCCTTGCAGAAATCAGCGATGGCCTCCTTGCGGCCCTGCATCGCGCCGGGCAGGCGGCCCAGGTCGGGATCGAGACCGACGCACAGCAACGAATTGCTGCGGGTCCATGCTGCGGAGAGCTTGTCGATGAAGTTCACGGCGGGCCTTTCAGTAGATGGCAAAAAGTTGAAGCGCCGGCATTGTACCGCGCCCGGCCCCGGCCCCGCCCGAGGGCGGCAGGCACGACGCACGGTTGAATCGGCGTTCCCGCCGGGTTTCGGGTATATTTTTATTCATTCGACAACTCGCCAGGACTACCGACATGATTTCGCAAGGTTTTGCGCGCTGGACGCGCCTGCTCCTGACACTCTCCCTGTTCTCGGCCATGCTGTCCGGCTGCGGCTACAACCAGTTCCAGTCCAAGGACGAGGCCACCAAGGCGGCCTGGAGCGAAGTGGTCAACCAGTACCAGCGCCGCGCCGACCTGATCCCGAACCTGGTCAACACGGTCAAGGGCTATGCCTCGCACGAGAAAGACACGCTCGAAGCCGTCACCAAGGCGCGGGCCTCCGCCACCAGCATGCAGGTCACGCCGGAAGTATTGAACGACCCGGCCGCGTTTGAAAAATTCCAGCAAGCCCAGGGCCAGTTGACCCAGGCCCTGTCTCGCCTGATGGTGGTGACGGAAAACTATCCCAATCTGAAAGCCGACGCCGGTTTCCGCGATCTGCAGTCCCAGCTGGAAGGCACGGAAAACCGCATCACGGTGGCCCGTCAGCGCTACATCGCCGCCGTGCAGGATTACAACGTCTCGGTGCGCAGCTTTCCCAACAACCTGACGGCGATGGTGTTCGGCTACAAGGCCAAGCCAGCCTTCACGGTGGCCAACGAAGCGGCCATTTCCACCGCACCCACCGTGAATTTCGGTAAGTGATTTCTACAATGAACGCCTGGCGCCTGTCCCTGCTTGCCGCCGTCTTCGCGGCGCTGCTGATGGCTGTCTGCGTGGCGGCCAGCGCCCAGCAGCCGGTTCCGGCGCTCAGTTCGCTCGTGACCGACCAGGCCGGCATGCTCGATGCGGCCCAGCGCGGCAAGCTCGAAGCGGTGCTCAACGACTATCAAACAAAAACCGGCAGCCAGATCGCCGTGCTGCTGGTCAAGACCACCGAGCCCGAGCAGATCGAGCAATACAGCATCCGCGTGGCCGATGCCTGGAAACTGGGCCGCAAGGGCGTCGACGATGGCGTGCTGATTTTGGTGGCGAAGGACAATCCGGCCAGCCTCAAGCGCTTGCGCATCGAGACGGGCCGCGGGGTGCAGGGCGTGCTCACTGATGCGAAATCGAAACAGATCCTGCAGGACGTGATCGCACCCTATTTTCAGAAACAACAGTATTACGAAGGCCTGGTGGCCGGCGTGGGCGCCATCGCCAGCCTGCTGAACCAGGAGCAGTTTCCGGCGGCGCCACAGCAGGCCGGCGCCGGCCAGCAGCACCAGGGTGGTGGCGGGGGCATTGGCCTGTTGCCCATGATCCTGATCGGAATTTTTATTGTCGGCACCATCTTCCGGCCCCGCGGCAGCCGGCTGTCACGCGGCGGCTGGGGCGGCAATGCCACCGGATTTATCCTGGGCACGGCGCTCAGCAGCCTGAACCGCGGTGGTGGTGGCTTTGGCGGCGGCGGCTTTGGCGGCGGCGGCGGCTTTGGTGGTGGCGGCGGCGGCAGCTTTGATGGCGGCGGCGCCTCGGGGAACTGGTAATGGGCGCGCCCGACTTCCGTTTCTCGCGCCTGTTGCGCCACCTGTCTACCAGCAGCGCCAAGGGCCGGCGCGCCTATCCCCAGCCAGCACTGGCCGAGATCGCCACGGCGATCGCCGCCGGCGAAGCCAGCCACCGCGGCGAACTGCGCCTGATCGTCGAGGCGGCGTTGCCGTTCGAACTGGTCTGGGCCGGCGTGACGAACCGCCAGCGCGCCCTGTCGCTGTTCGCCGAATACGGCGTGTGGGATACGGAAGACAATTGCGGCGTACTGATCTATGTCAATCTGGCGGAGCGCGCCGTTGACATCGTGGCCGATCGCGCAATTGGCCGTAAAATCGATGCAGCGACCTGGCAAGCCATGTGCGCGACCATGACGGCCGGCTTTGCCAATGGCGAGTTTCGCGCGAGCACCCTGGCGGCCATCGAGCATGCCAACGCCCTGCTGCGCGAACACTTTCCCGCTACGGGCGCCCGTTTGAATGAACTGCCTGACAGTCCGCTGGTGCTGTGATGGAATTTGCGAAATCGCCCACGCGGGCGGCTGGGCTGGTTAAAATCCGGGTCCCCGCACTCACTGAAAGCACGCCATGAAATTAGCCGATCAAGTTGCCATCGTCACCGGCGCCACCCAGGGCATCGGCCTGGCCTGCGCCCAGCGCCTGATCGCCGAGGGCGCCAGGGTCATGCTGGTCGACATCAAGCACAACGGCGCCGAGGCGGCCACGGCCCTGGGCGAGCGCGCCCGTTTCTTTGCAGCCGATGTCAGCCAGAAAGCCGATGTCGATGCCATGATCGCGCATACCCTGCAGGAGTTCGGCCGCATCGACATTCTCGTCAACAATGCCGGCGTGACCCATGCGGCGGAGTTCCTCGATCTGGCGGAAGACGATTTCGACCGCGTGATCCGGATCAATCTCAAGTCGATGTTCCTGTGCGGCCAGGCCGCCGCCCGCGAGATGGTCAAGCAGGGCAAGGGTTCCATCATCAATATGTCCAGCGTCAATGCGCAACTGGCGATCCCCAACCAGGTGCCCTACGTGGTCTCCAAGGGCGGCGTCAACCAGCTCACCAAGGTCATGGCCATCAGCCTGGCGCCCCATGGCGTGCGGGTCAACGGCATCGGCCCCGGCACCATCCTGACCGAACTGGCCAAAAAGGCCGTGATGGCCAGCGACGAGGCGCGCCACACCATCCTGTCGCGCACTCCGCTGGGCCGCTGTGGCGAGCCCGAAGAAATCGCCGCCCTCGCCGCTTTTCTCGCCAGCGACGACGCCTCCTACATGACCGGCCAGACCATGTACGCCGACGGCGGACGGCTGGCGCTCAATTACACCGTCAAGGTTACCGAATGAGTCAACGTCCGAAGCTGCCCCCCTCCGCTGTGCCCGCAGGCCCCGGCCCCGCCAACCTGCTGGCGCTGGACAAGCAGTTCTGTTTTGCCCTGTACTCGGCCTCCCACGCCGTCACCAAGACCTACAAACCCCTGCTTGATCAGCTGGGCCTGACCTATCCCCAGTACCTGGTCATGCTGGTGCTGTGGGAACAGGACGCCATCCTGGTCAAGGACATCGGCGCCCGCCTGTTCCTCGATTCGGGCACCCTGACGCCGCTGCTCAAGCGGCTGGAAAGCAATGGCCTGGTCGAGCGCAACCGCGATCCCCACGACGAGCGCCAGGTGCGTATTTCGCTCAGCCCCGCCGGGCGCGACCTGCGTCAGAAAGCGCTGGATATTCCCGAGCAGATGTTGTGCACGACCGGCAAGGATGCGCCCGCGCTGGGCGAACTGCGCAAGGGTCTGTCCAGCGTACGAGACAATATGTTCGACTTACTGGACGAAAACAAGGCGGAGTAAGGATCGCTCTATCGGCGCGATAGAGATAAATAGGTTGTGTACAATCGAATTGCACACTATTATTCTTCCATGGGCGCTGCACTGGCACCGCCTTCACACCGAACCCAGGAGATCACCATGCAAGTCCTTTATACAGCCGAAACCCATGTCACCGGCGGCCGCGACGGTCGCGCCATTTCCAGCGACGGCGCCCTTGACGTTGCCATGGGCAAGCCGAAAGAACTGGGCGGCGGCGGCATCGCCGGCACCAATCCCGAGCAACTGTTTGCAGCGGGTTACGCAGCATGCTTCCTGTCGGCCATGAAACTGGTCTCCGGTCCCATGAAAGTGGCCTTGCCCGCCGCCTCCGCCATCACTGCCCAGGTCGACATCGGCCCCAACGATCGCGGCGGTTTCGGCCTGGCCGTGCGCCTGCAGGTCAGCACGCCTGGTCTGGACGCTGCCAGCACCGCGGCCGTGATCGCCAAGGCACACGAAGTTTGCCCTTACTCGAACGCCACCCGCGGCAATATTGAAGTGACGATGACAGTGGTGTAAGGCTGCCATGCAGATGACATAGCGAAAAGCTATATCTGTTATCTGAACAGACAATTGGACGAATATCTGGCGCTGCACCATACTTCACCTGTCTCCACTATTCTCCTCCAAGAAAATAGTCTTCAGCCCGCTTTAACCAGCGGGCTTTTTTTTGCCCGCATTTATCCGTGCAGAATAGTTTCCGGTGGAGTCAGACCACATTTGCGCGATGTCATACCGGGGTCATATTCTCTCCCTATACTTTGTTCATCTGCCTTACACGTAACCGATATACGTGATTGCAGCCAGGCGCAGCCCTCGTGGCGCGCCACTCGATTTCTCTCTTGGCCCAGATTGGGTTTGCCCTTCCCCGCGAAGGGCTTTTTTTTGCGCTCAACAGGCGTTCCAGTTGCTCTGGCTAGCTTGCAGGCGG
>JBJMVV010000341.1:0-7203 GCA_045810505.1 Massilia sp. | reverse complement strand
GACCGTGAGGGCGACGCTTTTATGCGTTGCGACGTTCTTGAGATTGACCAGTGCGCCGCTGAAAACCGCTTCTGGTGTGTCATCATCTGGGTGCCTTGTTGGGCTTCCATCCCAGGGCAACGAGTCGCTTTGTGGCGTAGTCTTTGACATCGCGGTAATCCTTGTCGCTCCAGTCGGCCATTGCCGCCTTTGTTTCTGGTTTCACCATGAACGCGAACAGGGCGTCCACGCTGGACTTCTCGTCAATCATCCGCTTCATGGCGTTGAATGGACTGACCTCACCGTCCTCACCCTCGACCGACTGATTGGTGTCGAGAGCCTCCTGCATGACCGCCGCGCGGTCGTTGGCTGGCGGCGCACTCGCCTTGAAGTCGTCCGCTTCTTCTTCCGAGTAGACCAGGCCGTGTAGGGCGATAAGCTTGAGTATGACGCGGTCCTTGGCGCGCTTCTCCGCCATGGCGAATGGATACGCCGCCATCTTTCCTGACACCCGGTAGTTGACGCCGATGTGCGCCTCACCGACCGACCACTCCACACGTTCAAACATGTGCGGGTTGGTGTTCGTCCCCGATGGGATTCTGCCCGTCGCGACGATGACGGCGCAGTCCGGTTGGCTGATTAGGAACGTTGGCTGTTCCCATGTGATGCCGGCCTTGACGGCGATGCGCTCTAGCGCCTGGTGGTAGATGACACGCTGGCTCTGGACCATCCACGTGGCGGACATGTCCTCACCGAAGCGCTCCAGGATTTCCCGAACGCGCTGCTCGTTCTGCTCTTCTTTCTGCCTCTGGTTCATGTTTCATCCTCAGTTGAACAGCGCCCAGACAGCCCAGGCAATCATGGCCACCTGGCCGAGGCCGCCCACCAGGATGGCGAGCGACGTGAAATCAATCGTTCCCTCCTCGGTCCTCATGCGTCCTCCTTAGCGGTAGCGTCGAGCAGGTAGTTCGTGTGGCGGCGCGCGGTGCCGGTGTGGATGTCGAGCCACATCCCCGCGGTGCCAATCTTCGTCAGCTTGCGCCACAGCTCCATGACGGCCTCGAAGCGCTCCTGATGGGTCATGGCCTGCATGTCGCGGACGAGCCGCTCCGCGTCTGCGGATGAGGCGTCGACCAGGACGCGCAGCTTCAGCACCTTCTCCTGGATGTCGCTGATGGCGTCCGAGACGCACTCGATGTCGTGGGATAGGTTTTCCATCGGTCAGCCCTCCCGCTTGGCGGAGAGACGGGCCTCAGCGAGGAGGCGCTCGCCCTTCTCCAGAGCGCGACGGGTGCGCTCCTCGATAGACAGTCGGCCTGCTTCGTGGACTCGGCGGTTATCGGCCTTGAGGAGGTCGATGGTGACGCTGGTAACTTCTCTCTTGAACCCGAACATATCGGCGCTCCGTGTTGACAAGACTGAAGATGCCCCGTATCTTCTCCTGTGTCAACCCCTATCAGGTCAACAAAACGAATTTAGGAGTCGTTCACATGCAGACAGTCAAGAGTGTCAGGGAGGCCGTAAAGCTGCTCGGCGGCGGCCCCGCGGTGGGTGAAGCGACCGGCACCAGCCGGTTCGCGGTCCACTATTGGGTCAAGCGCGAGATGATTCCGGGAAGCCACTACCAGACCATGCGCAGACTCGCGGCGGAGAAGAATTTGCATATCCCGGATGACTTCTTCGCCCGCGTCCTCATCCACCCTCGCGATATAAGGGAACAGCATGATAGTGCCATTTCCGACCCCTCGTAGGCCGGACCCGGCGACCACGGACCTCTACCGCATGGTAGAGGTCTGGTTCTCCTTCTGGTTCTGGTGGCTACCCCAGCCAAGCCATACCGTCGTCTATCTCGACGACTATCGACCCCCGCAACGTAGGAAACACGCCAATGCCTAAGACGGTCATCAACCGTAACCTGCTCAACAACCCATTCGAGCGTTTCCTGACCACCCCAGTCCGGTCCAGTCCGCCGGCGACGCCGGTCGTGACCATACCGGGCCGCGAACCGCCACCAAAGCCCGCGCCGGTGTCGTGGCCTGCACCGCCTCCGCCGCACGAGCTGTTCGCCTTCAAGATAAAGCCGAGCATCCTCGCGCGGGCCAATGAGGGCGGCGTCATGAAGGTTGCAGAGCTCATGGAGTTTGTGGCGTTCATGGCGGGCCTCTCGGTCGAGGACCTGGTATCCCACAGTCGGAAGGTCCCAGACGTCTACGTCCGTCAGGTGGCGATGTGGTTCGCTTACCGGTTCGGCAGGAAGTCCCTGCCGTTCATCGGCCGAGTCCTAGAGCGCGACCACACCACCATCCTGCACGGCGTCAACGCGGTGAAGAGGACCATCCGTGAGCACCTCATCGTCCCGGAGTCCGAGACGCCCATGGGGTGGATTGTCCCCGTCTTGGCCGAGCATGCCGAAGCCGGATACCGGACCGAGAAAACAAGAGGGAACCCCAGTCGTGTCTATAATCGCACTGCCCTATCCGCCATCCGCAAACAAGCTCTGGAAGCCAGTTGGGCCTGGCAAGATGGTCAGGACGCCAGAATACAAGGCGTGGATGGACCAAGCGGCTTGGGTCGTCGCGATGGCGGCGCGCGACCAGGGCCGACTGATTGGGCCCTATCGCCTCCTGATAGAGGTCTGTCCGCCGACGCTCAAGAGGCGGCGTGACGTCGGAAACATCGAGAAGGCGACCAGCGACGCCCTCGTGAGGGGCGGATTGGTCGAGGACGACAGTCTTTGTCAGGAGACAACGTTCAGATGGAAAGCCTTAGACGAAACCGGTCTCATGGTCCATGTCGAACCTACAGAGGCAATCCCATGCACGCCGTTGAGCACGTCAGAGAAGTCAGCAAAACCCTGGCGGCCATCAAGGGCGGCTCGGTCCTCCGCCGAAACGGGCCAGACTTCTGGCTCGAACCTAACGGCGGCAGAGTTCCAACGGATGTGGCTGAGTGGGTCATTATCGACCCGCGGGTCGAGACGAAGCTGGACGCATTCTCCTACATCACGCAAACGTGGAGATACGTGAGTGAGGAAGTCAGCCTTTACGAGAGGATGGCAGAAGCACCAGAAGGAGCGCCAGAAGGCGCTGGAGCTGCCGCCTGACCCGGTCGTCTCCCGGTGTGACTATCCGGGCTGCGGAGCCTACGCCCTGTATGGCTTCGGCGCGAGGGGATTCCGCCAGTCCGTGATGTTCTGGACTTGCCGGGAGCACCGACTTCCGGTCTAAAAGAAAAGGGCCACCGGCGGCGAATCCGGTGGCCCCTAAGTGACTACCCGCAAACACCCCCCCCCAGAGAAGAGGCGCCGGCGCTGGAGCAAAGCCGGAAGCCAGAGAGAGAGGCGTTTCTATGTCTAATTTACCCAATGAGACGAGCGGTATCAAGTGGTTTGAGCACAATGCTCGCCTTGCCTGTGAATATGCGTCCCTGGGCTTCGCGGTTTTCGCGACAGGACCAGATAAACGGCCGCGGTGCCGGTGGGGCGACGAGGGCGGAGAGTTCGCCACGACGCCCGAGGGGGTTGGCAAGCTTTGGAAGGGGCGAGAGCGCAGTCTGTGCGCCATCCGCCTGGACCTTAGCGGTGTCCTGGTCCTTGACGCTGACCGCCACGGAGACGGTCCTGACGGAGTAGCTGGCCTCAGGGAGCTCTTCAAAGAGCACAGGGTGCGAGCGTCTCAACTGCCTATTTTCGCGACGCCAGGCGGTGGCATCCACGTCTATTTCCAGAACCCCAAAGGACTGCGGTCCGTGCCGCAGGGGAAAGCCTTCCTGCCTCCAGGCGTAGAGATTAAGGGCGCGGGCGGCATGTCTATTGCCCCCTTCACAATGCTCCCTGACGGGAGAAGCTACTCACCACTGACGCCTAGAGGCATCAACTTCGCCCGTCGGGAAGAGCCCGTTATGCCGGAGTGGCTTGAGGAGCTGGCCTATCCGCCTAAGCCGGAATGGTCGTGGAAGCCGACCACAACGCCAAAAGATGTCAAGGACTTAGATGCGCTTCTTAAGGCGGTATGGAAAGGGGAATATGACGCCGTGGCCTTTGCTGCGAATGGTGGGCGCATGGAGCGGCTGAACCGGGCTGCCTTCAAGCTTGGCCTCAAGATGGTTGGGCCTGGGACTGTGTCGTGGTCTGAGGTCGAGGAACACCTCCTCAGGGCCGCTGAAGCCAACGGACTGATGCGCGAGCACGGCCAGTCTGACCTGCGGAAAGTCATCCGCTCCGGCATGAAGGCCGGCGCCGCTCGCTCTGGAGGTGCGGTCTGATGTCTATCGAAATGACAGATTGGGCTTGGAAACAGGCCCTGCCGCTTGGCTCGAAATGCGTCCTGGTTTTTCTGGCGGACAGGCACAACGGGAAGACCGGGCAGTGCAATCCTAAAATCGAAACGATAGCCGAAGCGACGGGTCAGAGCCGGTCGTCGGTGAAGCGCGCCTTGCACGAATTACAGGAGCTTGGTCTGCTCACGATAGAGCCAACGGTCAACCCAAAAACTGGCGGAAAGGGGACCAATCGATACAGCTTGGCAGGAGCTGAAAAACGTAAACCAACGGTTCACAGTGAACCATACCCTACGGTTCACTGTGAACCGGGGTACGGTCCAGGTGTGAACCATCCAATTAAGATAGAACCGGAAGTAGAACCGCCTACTGTTCCTTATAGGGCTCTACGCGAGAAGCGAGCGCAGGCGGGACGGGCAGTTGGCAAATTGGCGAATGGCTACGCTTTGATGAACGGGAAGTTGCGTCACTAGGCCGTTGACCAGCGGCGGGTCGACGTGTAGCTTGGGCTATGGAGCGAGAGAGGGTGACATGCACGGAGGTCGGATGCGGTTCGAGTGCAGCGGGTGGCAACGGCGGTGCTACCTGCGGGAGAAGGTCCTGAAGTTCGATGTGTTTGACCGCTGCTTTGACCGTCTTGGTCCAGGCGGCCATCCGGTCAGCACCGGGCGGTCCTTCAGCGATATCGACGCCATCACGGAGATAGAGGGACGCGGCCTGATTGTCGAATGGAAGCCGGCTCCCCTGGACATCAACGACAGGGACTGGAAGGGCCAGGTCATCATGTTCAAAAAGCTGACCCGGAACGGGATGCTGACGGTGTTCGTGGTGGCCGGCGACCCGGAGGACATGTCTGTCACGCACCGTGGCACGTTCTCGCTAGGGCGCTGGGGCGGCTGGAAACCATCGAGCCTGGAAGACCTGCAAGAGGTCGTCCACGAATGGGTCCTGTGGGCCCAGAATAACCCATTCATTTGAGGAGGTGCGGTATGACCGCGTTGAGACCCTACCAAGAGAAAGCAATATCGACGCTCCGCCAAAGCTTGGCTTCGGGGAAGCGTCGGCCGGTCCTACAACTGCCGACCGGGGCCGGGAAGACCAGGGTGGCCAGTGCCATCATTGACCTGGTGGTCCAGAAGCGGAAGCGGGCAATCTTCACCGTGCCAGCGGTCGCCCTGGTGGACCAGACCGTGGACAGCTTCCTGCGTGTCGGCCTGTCGGAGGTTGGGGTCATCCAGCAAGCCCATGAACTGACCAACCACAGTAGGCCCGTGCAGATTGCGTCCGTCCAGTCCCTGATGCGCCGGGACATCCCGCCCGCGGACCTCGTCATCGTGGATGAGGCCCACAAGATGTTCGACTTCGTGCACGACTGGATGGCCAGGCCGGAGTGGAAGAACGTGCCATTCATCGGTCTATCCGCGACCCCGTGGGCCAAGGGGTTGGGAAAGCACTACGACGACCTGGTGATTGGCGAGACCATTCAGGGGCTCATCGAACAGGGCCATCTGTCCTCCTTCCGCACCTTCGCGCCCAACATCCCAGACCTGAGTGGCGTCGGGACACAGGGTGGCGACTACATCCAGAAGCAGCTTTCCGCCGTCATGGGCGAGGAGCAGCTCGTGGCTGACGTCGTCCAGACGTGGCTTGAGAAGGGCGAGGGGAGGCCAACCCTGTGCTTCGCCGTGGACCGGGCGCACGCCAAGCACCTGGCCCGCAACTTCGAGAGCGCTGGTGTGCCGACCGGCTACGTGGATGCCTACTCGAAGCCGGAAGAGCGCGACGAGGTGCGCCAAGGGTTCCAGTCTGGTCGCTACAAGGTCGTCTGCAACGTCGGCTGCCTGACCACCGGCGTGGACTGGGACGTGCGGTGCATCATCCTGGCCCGACCGACCAAGTCCGAGATGCTCTACGTCCAGATGATTGGGCGTGGTCTGCGCCCAGCAGTGGGCAAAGCGGACTGTCTCATCCTGGACCATACCGGGACGACGCTGGCGCTCGGATTTGTCACCGACATCCACCACGACCGACTAGACGACGGTAAAGAGGCCCGTAAAGGCGTCCAGGAGGCCCGTGAGCGGCTGCCGAAGCCCTGTCCGCAGTGCAGCTACCTGAAACCGCCCAAGGTGCCTCAGTGCCCGTCCTGTGGCTTCCTAGCGGCACACGGTCCAAAGGAGGTCATCTGCGCGGATGGCGAGCTCATCGAGCTGAGCCGCGACAAGCGGAAAATCACCCCAGTGGAACGGAACGAGCAGGAGTTCTATGCTGAGCTGCTGCACATCGCGATGAGCCGCGGATACAAGCTGGGCTGGGCTGGGGCGAAGTTTAAGGATTGGCGCGGTCACTGGCCGCCGCGCGTGTGGCAGAGCACGATTAAACCGAGGCCCCCGTCGCTTGCGACGCTGAATTGGGTTAAATCTCAGGCAATCGCCTGGAGCAAAATCCGGGAGAAGGTTGGGGGAAGTGTCTCAGCTAGAGGCGTTCCATGACAGCATTGGTGAATTCCGCCCTGGCCGCAATCAACGCGGCCGTGACCGCAGCCCAAGACGCGGAGGCGCGGATAAGCGCCCTCCGCGAGGAGAGGGTGAAGCTTAAGGAGGCCGTCGCGCGGCTAGAAGCCGAGGTAGAGGACCTGAAGGCGCGCTGCAAACGCCTGCATGCGCCGCCTGCCGTGGTTCTGGCGTTTGACCGAGAGAGAAAGGAGCAAGCGATATGATTGGGTTCCTGGCGAACTTCGCCCGTAGAGCGAGAGACTTCTCCGAGGTTCCGGGCCGGCCCTACGTGTGGCTTGAACTGGCCCCGGAGGGCATCCTGGTCAGGGCGCAGCACAAGGCCATTCGCGGCAATCACATCCTGCTGTGGGAGCAGATTGGGATGGCTCGCGAGGAGGTCCGCAGCGCCATGGTGGACCAGGCCATCGCGAGGGCGGCGCTTCCCGTCATGCGG
>JBJMVV010000340.1:0-31142 GCA_045810505.1 Massilia sp. | reverse complement strand
CAGGTGTGTGCTGGCGCCGCGCGTCAAGCGAGCTTGAGCGTTGCGACAATCGGCGCGTGGTCGGACAGCCGCGCCCACAGGGGGCCATGCAGGACTTCGGCGTGATCGACCTGGAAGCCCCGCACATAAATCCGGTCCAGGCGGAAATACGGCAAGGCGGCCGGAAAGGTCCGGGCCGGGGTGGCCTTGCGCTTGGCGCCCATCAGGCCCCGTACCATGCCACCCAGGGTCGAGCCGGTGCCAAGCTCATCGAATACTTCGGTCACGCCGAGTTTGTCGCGCAACTTGGCTGACAAGGTATTGCGCCAGTCATTGAAGTCGCCGGCAATGATGACGGGTTCGCCGTTGCCGGCCGAGGCATTGACGCAGTCGATCAGCGCCTGGGTCTGGCGCGAACGGCCCGCTTCGAACAGGCCCAGGTGGACCACGAAGCAGTGCACCACGCCGCTGGGCGTGTCGAGGGTGCAGTGCAAAATACCGCGCTGCTCGTAGGCATGATCGGACACATCGTGGTTGGTCATGCCGCCGATGGGAAACGCCGACAGCAGCGCATTGCCATGGTGGCCGTGATCGTAGACGGCGTTCATGCCGTAGGCGGAGTGGTGCGACTCGCCGGCGAAAAATTCGTGCTGGGCTTCCTCGGGCCAATGCTTGCGGCCCCGGGTTTCATCGCCGAACTTGCTGGTGTACTTGTCGTGCTTGCCTTGCACTTCCTGCAGGAACACCACTTCGGCGTCGAACATGCCGATAGCTTTCTTCAGCGCAAGCACGCGCGGCGTGGCGCGGATGGTGGAGACGCCCTTGTGGATGTTGTAGGTAGCGACACGAATCTTCATAGGAACATTCTAACCGCAAGTCGCTCGCGCTTGCGGTAGCGCATGAATCGTGCGCGGGGGCGCTAATTTTGCAGCAGGCGATCAAGCAGGCGCTGCTCCAGGACCGCAAACGGGGCGCCCCGTGCCCGAGGGCGCGGCAGGTCGACCGCCACGTCGAGCGCGATGCCGCCGTCCTCGATCAGCAGCACCCGGTCGGCCAGCGCCAGCGCTTCCTGCACATCGTGGGTCACCAGCACGGCCGTAAAGCCCCGCGCCAGCCACAGCGACTCGATCAGCCGCTGCATCTCGATGCGGGTAAGCGCATCGAGCGCGCCCAGCGGTTCGTCCAGCAGCAGCAAGGGCGGCTGATGGACCAGGGCGCGGGCCAGCGCCACGCGCTGCCGCTGGCCGCCCGACAGCGCCGCCGGCCAGTCGCCGGCGCGGTCTTCCAGGCCGACGGCGCGCAAGGCCTCGACTGCCTGCGCCGGGTCGCCGTCGAGACCGAGACGCACATTGTCCAGCACCGTCTTCCACGGCAGCAGGCGCGCTTCCTGGAACATCATGCGCACGTCCTGTGCACCTTTCACGGATCCGGCGTCAAGCGTCTCCAGGCCCGCGATGGCGCGCAGCAGGGTGCTCTTGCCGCAGCCGCTACGGCCGACGATGGCGACGAATTCACCGGGCGCCAGCGCCAGGTCGATGTTTTCGATGACACGGCGCGCGCCGTAATGTTTGCGCACCGCGCTTAACGTTAGCGAGGCGCCCTGCCCTGCACGGACTGCGGCGCCAAGCTTGCGCTGTTCGATGGCGTTGTTATGCATTCGGCAGGCTCCTCAAGCGTAGGCTGGATTCCAGCGCAGGCAGCGTTTTTCGAGCGCGCGCGCCAGCACGTCGGCGCCCTTGCCCAGCAGGGCGTACAGCAAAATCCCCACCAGCACCACGTCGGTCTGTAAAAATTCGCGTGCATTCATCGTCATGTAGCCGATGCCCGCCTGCGCCGAGATGGTCTCCGCGACGATCAAGAGCACCCACACCAGGCCCAGTGCAAAGCGCACCCCGACCAGGATCGAGGGCAGCGCCGCCGGCAGGATCACGTCGCGGTACAGGGGCCAGCCGCGCAGGCCGTAGCTGCGCGCCATTTCAACCAGGCCCTGGTCGGCCGAGCGGATGCCGTGGAAGGTATTCAGATACACGGGGAAGAACACGCCGACCGCCAGCAGGAACAGTTTCGCCGTCTCGTCGATGCCGAACCAGAGGATCACCAGCGGAATCAGGGCCAGCGCGGGGATGTTGCGCACCATTTGCAGGGTCGTGTCGAGCAGGGTCTCGGCGCGCCGCACGCTGCCGGTCAGGAGGCCAAGCAGGAGACCGAGGCCGCCGCCGATCGCAAAGCCGGCGATGGCCCGCCATAAACTGGTGCGCAGGTGGATGAACAGTTCACCCGAAGCGCCCAGGGTCCAGAAGGCGCGCGCCACCGCCAGCGGTTCGGGCAGGATGCGGCTCGAGAGCCAGCCCACCCGCGCCGCCACTTCCCACAGCACGATCAGGGCAATGGGCAGCGCCCAGGGCGCCAGGCTTGAGGCGCGCTTCATTCAGGCGGCCTTCTTGGGGAGAATATCGCTGGCCATCATCTCGCCAAACGGCCCCGTGATCGACTGCTCGCCGGCGTCCTTGCCCTTGCCCAGCAGGGGAAACACGAGTTCCGCAAACCGGTAGGATTCTTCCAGGTGCGGGTAGCCCGACAAAATAAACGTCTCGATACCCAGATCAGCGTATTCACGGATGCGCGCCGCCACCGTCTCCGGGTCGCCCACCAGCGCGGTGCCCGCGCCGCCGCGCACCAGGCCCACGCCGGCCCACAGATTGGGCGACACTTCCAGCTTGTCGCGGCGCCCGCCGTGCAGGGCCGCCATGCGCTGCTGGCCCACCGAATCCATTTTCGCAAAGGCTTTCTGGGCCGAGGCGATGACCTCGTCGTCCAGGTGGCTGATCAACTCTTCGGCCGCGGCCCATGCTTTCTCGTTCGTCTCGCGCACGATCACGTGCAGGCGGATGCCGAATTTGAGCGTGCGCCCGTGTTTGGCGGCGCGGCTGCGAATGTCATTCAACTTTTCCGCCACGGCGGCGGGCGGTTCGCCCCAGGTCAGATAGGTGTCCATCTGTTCGGCCGCCAGTTCGTGCGCGGGCTCGGACGAGCCGCCGAAGTACAGCGGCGGATACGGCTTCTGCACGGGTGGATACAAGGTCTTCGCGCCTTTGACCTGCAGGTGCTTGCCCTCGAAGTCGTAACCGGCCGCGCCCCCTTCACCGGCCATGGTGGCGCGCCAGATGCGGAAGAATTCGTCCGAGATTTCATAGCGCTTCGCATGGTCGGCAAACACGCCGTCCGCCTCCAGTTCGCCCTGGTCGCCGCCGGTGACGACATTGATCAACAGGCGTCCGTTGGAGAGGCGGTCAAAGGTCGACGCCATCCGCACCGCCAGACCGGGACTGGACAGGCCGGGCCGGATCGCCACCAGGAACTTGAGCTTTTGCGTCACCGCGATGAGGGACGACGCCACCACCCAGGCGTCCTCGCAGGAGCGCCCGGTCGGCAGCAGCACGCCGTCGTAGCCCAGGGTATCGGCCGCCACCGCGACCTGCTTCAGATAGTCGGCGTCGACCGGACGGGCGCCCTTGGTGGTGCCCAGGTAGCGGCTGTCGCCGTGGGTGGGGATGAACCAGAAAATATTCGGCTTGTTGCTCATCATATGCTCCGTTAGCGCGCTGCCAGCTGGGCGCTTTTGACGACGATGGGGCTGGGGATCAGTTTTAGATTGGTAAAGACGTCGGCGATTTTCTGCTGCTCGGCGATGACGCCGGGGGTCACGGGCTGCACGCCGTAGCTGTAACGGCGGGCCGCGCGCTCCAGCACTGCCGGCTCCAGGCCCGTCTGCTTCGACAGGATCGCGGCCACTTCGGCCAGGTGCTGGCGGCCCCA
Source organism: Massilia sp. (assembly GCA_045810505.1). Classification (GTDB taxonomy): domain Bacteria; phylum Pseudomonadota; class Gammaproteobacteria; order Burkholderiales; family Burkholderiaceae_D; genus JAFCUW01. Next base: position 27,347 of record JBJMVV010000340.1, on the reverse strand, counting down.
GTCATCGACCTTGGCCAGTTCTTCCAGCACGATGGCTACAATGTCGCCGTTCTTTTCCGCGTAGGGGCGGGAGGCCAGATAAAACTGGTGATTGGCGACCAGGCCCGTGCCATCGGCCAGCGCCCGTGCGCCCAGCTGATGTTCGGCCGCGGCCAGGAAGGGATCCCAGATGGCCCAGGCGTCCACCGCCCCGCGCTCGAAAGCGGCGCGCGCGTCGGCTGGCGGCAGGAACACCGTCTGCACATCCTTGTAGGCGATGCCGGCTTTCTCAAGCGCCTTGACCAGCAGGTAGTGCACGTTCGAGCCCTTGTTCAGGGCGATTTTCTTGCCCTTCAAATCGCCCAGGGTGCGCAGCGCCGAGCCTTTCGGCACCACGATCGCTTCCGATGCCGGGGACGGCGGCTCATGGCCCACGTAGACCAGGTTGGCACCGGCCGCCTGGGCGAAGATCGGCGGCGCTTCGCCCACCGTGCCGAAGTCGATGCTGCCGACGTTGAGCCCTTCCAGCAGCACCGGCCCGGCGGGGAATTCGGTCCATTTGACGCTGATGTTGCGCCCGGCCAGGCGCTGCTCCAAGGTGCCCCGGCCCTTCAATAAAGTCAGCGTGCCGTACTTCTGGTAGCCGATGCGCACTTCGCGTGCAGCCTGTGCGTTCTGTGCATGGGCGGGCAGCTCCGCGCCCAGCATGGCCGCCCCCATCACCGCCAGTGCATGGCGGCGGGCGGCGCGGTGTTCGTGTTTTATATGGATCATGGTGGTTTCCGTTCAGGCGATGGCAGTGAGAGGCGCGCGCAACTGGGGGCGGCGCATGGACAGGGCAAACAGTTCGGACGAGAGCTGCTCGACGCCGCGGGCCACCCGCGATGCAATCGGCGCATCAAGTGACAGGCCCTCTTCCGGATGCCAGAACAGCTGCTCGGACGTGGCGTAAATGCTGGGCAAAATGAAGCGGGCGGAGAGCGACGCCAGCACGGGGCGCAGTGCGTAGTCGAGCGCCAGCATGTGCGACTGGCTGCCGCCGGTGGCAATCGGCAGCACCAGCTTGCCCTCCAGGCCATCCTGCGGCAGCAAGTCAAGAAAAGCCTTGAGGATGCCCGTGTAGGACGCCTTGTAGACGGGCGTGGCGATGACGACGGCGTCGCTCTCGGCCACCTGTGCCAGCGCGCCCACGATGGCCCCATCCTTGAAGTCCGCGTGCAGCAGCGCCTGCGCTGGCAGCTCGCGCACCTGCAGGCGGCTGCTGTGATGGCCGTGTGAAGCGAGCCGCTCGCCGATGTGGTGCAGCAGCCGGGTAGTACTGGAATTGGGCGATGTACTGCCGCCGATCAGAAGGACGCTCATGGTGGTATATCCCTGCCAGTTCATATGGTCGGCCCAGCGTAATGGCTTGATGACAAAAGCTGAACGAATGCTTTCGCGCTTCGATATGCGAATTTCGTTCGCGCGGTTTTCGCATATCGAAGCGCGGAACCCTTCGTTCCAAATATTGATCTGGCAAGGCAGCATAAAAAAACCATCACCCTCTCAGAATTGTTTTCCCATGTCCGCCACCCTGCTGCAACTGCCCCGCGATCTCGCTGCCACCGACCCTGTCGCTATCGCCCACGCCCTGGCCGAACGGCTCGCCGCCACCGCCGTGGAGCGCGACCGCGCCGGCGGCCACGCCACCACCGAGCGCGAACTGATACGCGATTCAGGCTTGCTGGCCCTGTCCGTCCCCCGGGAATTCGGCGGCCTCGGCGCCGACTGGCCGACCGTGCTGCACACCATCCGCATCCTGGCGCGTGCCGACAGCGCGCTGGCCCACGTCTACGGCTTCCACCACCTGCAACTGGCCGGCATCACCCTGTATGGCAATGCGGCGCAGCAGAAAGCCATCCTGACCCGCACCGTCCGGGAGCGCCTCTTTTGGGGCAATGCCTTGAATCCGCTCGACAAGCGCACCCTGGCCATGGCCACCATCGACGGCTTTGTCCTCGATGGCATCAAGAGTTTTTCCTCTGGCTCGGTGGGCGCCGACTGGCTGACCATCTCTGCCTGGGACGAAAGCGCCCAGGGCGCGCTGATCGCCGTCCTGCCCGCCACCCAGCAAGGCGTGACCGTGCAAGCCGACTGGGACGCCTTCGGCCAGCGCCAGACCGACAGCGGCAATGTGCGCTTCGAAAACGTCCATTTGCCAGAGTCGCTGGTGCTGCAGCAGCCCGGCCAGGCGCCCACCGCCCAGGCGACCTTGCGCTCGCAGGTGGCGCAGCTGATCATGAGCAATCTGTATCTCGGCATCGGCCAGGGCGCGTTCGCGGCAGCCCGCAACTACACCAACGAACAGGCGCGCCCCTGGTTTGCCTCCGGCGCCGAGCGCGCCGCCGACGATCCGCTGCTGCAGCACCGCTACGGCAAACTGTGGCTGCTGCTGCGCCCCGCCGAACTGGCGGCCGACAGCGCCGCAGTGGTGCTGGGCCACGCCTTCGAGCGCGGTGCGGCCCTCACCGCCGAACAGCGTGGCATGGTCGCCATCGCGGTGGCGGAAGCCAAGGCGCTGTCGCACATGGCCGGGATTGAAATCAGCAGCCAGATGTTCGAACTGACGGGCGCGCGCAGCACCTCCCAGAAACTGGGCTACGACCGCTTCTGGCGCAACGTGCGGGTGCATACCCTGCACGACCCGATCGACTACAAGCTGCGCGACCTGGGACGCTACGCCCTCGATGGCAGCCTGCCCGAACCGACGGCGTATTCCTGATATGAGCGACTACCTTATCGAACTGCGCCAGGTCAGCAAAGCGTTCGCTCTGCCCCGCGGCGGCCGCTTTCACGCCCTGCGCGAGGTCTGCCTGCAGATCGGCGCCGGCGAGGTGTTTGGCCTGATCGGCAAGAGCGGCGCCGGCAAATCGACCCTGCTGCGCCTGATCAATCTGCTCGAACGCCCCGACCAGGGCAGCGTGACCGTGGACGGCCGCGTGCTGACTGCCTTGTCGAAGCGAGAATTGCGCGAAGCACGCCAGCATATCGGCATGATCTTCCAGCAGTTTAATTTGCTGCAGAACGCCAGCGTGTTCGATAACGTCGCCTTCCCGCTGCGCCTGCACGCCACGCGCGAGGCGCAGGTCACGGCGCGGGTGCTGGAATGCCTGGACCTGGTGGGCCTGGCCGACAAGGCGCACAGCTACCCGGCCAGGCTGTCGGGCGGCCAGCAGCAGCGCGTGGCAATCGCCCGCGCGCTGGCCACGCGCCCCGCCGTGCTGCTGTGCGATGAACCGACCTCCGCGCTCGATCCCGACACCACCCGCGCGCTACTCGCCACCCTGCGCCGCATCAACCGCGAACTGGGCGTCACCATCGTCATCGTCAGCCATGAACTGTCCGTGCTGGGCGCCATCTGCGACCGGGTCGCGGTGATCGAGGACGGCATCATCGCCGAACAGTTCGCGCTGGCCGAGACGGGTACGGTGCGCAAGACAGCCTTGGGCCGCGAACTGGCATACCACCGCCACGAGCGCGCGGCCATTTGGCAGGAGCAAGTGCATGCTTGATCACGCCATCACCCTGCTGCCCGAACTGTGGGTTGCGCTGGGCCAGACCCTGACCATGCTGGGCATCGGCATGTTCGCCGCCGTGCTGCTGGGCGGCCCGCTGGGTATTCTGCTGTTCCTGGTGACAGAGGGCCAATCGCTGCACCACCGCCCCGCCGCCCTGCTGCTTGGCTGGCTGGTCAACACGGTGCGCTCCTTCCCCTTCATCATTTTGCTGGTCGCGCTGGTGCCGTTCACGCGGCTTGTCGCCGGCACTTCGATCGGTCCGCTGGCGGCCAGCGTGCCCCTGTCGATTGCGGCCGTGGCCTACTTTGCCCGCCTGGTCGAACAAACCCTGAAGGAGGTGCCGCGCGGCGTGATCGAGGCGGCCCATGCCATGGGCGCTTCCGAATGGCAGATCGTCGCGCGCGTGCTGCTGGTGGAAGCGCGCCCCGGCCTGGTGCTGGCGGCCACGGTCCTGTCGATCAGTTTTCTGTCGTATTCGGCCGTGGCCGGGGTGGTGGGCGGCGGTGGCATTGGCGACCTCGCCATCCGCTACGGATACTACCGCTTCGAAACGGACGTCATGGTCATCACCGTCGCCGTGCTGCTCGCGCTGGTGCAAGCCATTCAATTTACGGGTACCCGCATCGCCCGCCACATCGACCGCCGCTAACTATTCATTGAAAGCACAATAAAATGCACGCGACCCGCCGCACCCTGCTTGCCGCCCTGCTCGGCCTCTCCCTTGCCGCCAGTGCGCTGGCCAAGGACCCGAAAGAAATCGTCATCGGCACCAGCGCCGGGCCTTACGCCGACCAGATCAAGCTGGGTATCAAGCCGATCCTGGAAAAGCAGGGTTATAAAGTGAAGCTGATCGAGTTCAACGACTACATCCAGCCCAACTTCGCGCTGGCCGAGGGAGCGCTCGACGCCAATGTGTTCCAGCATATCGTCTACCTGAACAAATTCGCCGGGGAGCACAAGCTGGCCCTGACGGACCTGGTGACGATACCGACAGCGCCCATCGCCATCTACAGTCGCAAGCACAAGGCGCTGGCGGAAGTCAAACCCGGCGCCACGGTGGCGCTGCCGAACGACCCCACCAACCAGGCCCGCGCGCTGGTGCTGCTCGATCAGCTGGGCTGGATCAGCCTGCGGCCGAATTTCGATCCCGTCAAAGCTTCTGAAAAGGACATCGCCGCCAATTTCCGTCAGATCAAGCTGCTGCCGCTGGAAGCGGCCCAGCTGCCGCGCGCCCTCGACGACGCCGACTTCGCTTTCGTGAACGGCAATTACGCCCTGGCCTCGGGACTGAAGCTGACGGACGCGCTGGCGACCGAAAAAATCTCGCCGAACTACATCAACCGGGTGGCCGTGCGCAGCGCCGACAAGGACAAGCAGTTTGCCAAAGACATTGCGGCCGCCTACCAGTCGCGCGAGTTCCTCGCCGTGACGAACAAATATTTTTCCGGCTACGCCAAGCCGGATTATCAACTGGCCCTGCAGGCCGCCGCAAAGCCATGAAGACCATCCGCTTCAATGCCTTCCAGATGAATACGGTGGGCCACCAGTCGCCGGGCCTGTGGACCCATCCGCGCGACACCAGCCACCGCTACACGGATGCCGGCCACTGGGTCGAGCTGGCGCAGCTGCTGGAACGGGGCCGCTTCGATGCCCTGTTCCTGGCCGATGTGCTGGGCGTGTACGACGTCTACCAGGGGAGCATGGACACGGCCCTGCGCCACGGCGTGCAGGTGCCGCTGAACGATCCGCTCGCGCTGGTGCCGGTGATGGCCCATGCCACCACCCACCTGGGCTTCGGCGTGACGGCGGCGCTGACCTACGAGCATCCCTACACGTTCGCGCGGCGCATCTCGACGCTGGACCACTTGAGCAAAGGGAGAATCGGCTGGAATATCGTCACCGGCTACCTGGACAGCGCGGCGCGCAACCTGGGCCTGGACCGCCAGCTGAGCCACGACGAGCGCTACGACCTGGCCGACGAATACCTCGACGTGGTCTACAAATTGTGGGAAAAAAGCTGGGATGACGACGCCGTCGTGCGCGACAAGGCCCGCGGGCTCTACACGGACCCCAGCCGGGTGCACCCGATCAATCACCAGGGCCGCCACTACAGCGTGCCCGGCATCCACCTGTGCGAACCCTCGCCCCAGCGCACGCCCCTTCTGTACCAGGCGGGCGCCTCGCCGCGCGGGATCGCGTTTGCGGCCCGCCATGCCGAAGCGACCTTTGTCAGTGGTCCCAGCAAGGCCGTGGTGAAACGCTACGTCGAGCAGGCGCGCGCCGCCGCCACAGAAGCAGGTCGCGACGGCCAGGCCCTGCTGGTGTATGCCCAGGCGCTGATCGTCACCGCGCCCACCGGGCTTGAGGCGCGCGACCGGCTGGCGGAATATCAGCGCCATGTCGACCCGGAAGCGGCGCTGGCCCTGCTGTCCGGCTGGACGGGGGTGGACTTCGGCCGCCTGCCGTTCGACGCCACCATCGACTACATCGACACGGATGCAGGCCGCTCGGCGCTGGCTTCGCTCAGCGCGGCCGATCCAAGCCGCAAGTGGACCGTGGGCGAAGCGGCCCGCTTCATCGGCCTGGGTGGCCGCGGCCCCGTCATCGTGGGCGATCCCGGGCAGGTGGCCGACCAGCTGGAAGCCTGGATGGACGACACCGGCATCGACGGGTTTAATCTCGCTTTCGCGGTTGCCCACGAATCGATGCGCGACGTGGTCGATCTGATCGTCCCGGAACTGCAGCGCCGCAGGCGCTACCGCCAGGACTACACGGGCGGCACCCTGCGCGAGCAGTTGCTGGGCGCCGGTCCACGCCTCGCCGCCGATCACCCGGGGCGCCAGGTAAGCATTGCCCCCCCTCACTTGAAAGAAGCCCATGCAGCGTAGAACCCTGTTACAACTGGCCGCCCTGTCGGCGCTGCCCTCCCTCGGCCGCGCCGCGCCGCTGAAAGAACTGCGGCTCGATTACGCCTACTACTCTCCCACGAGCCTGGTGCTGCGCCGCTTCGGCTGGCTGGAAGAAGCATTCAAGGCCGATGGGGTGTCGGTCAAATGGGTGCTCAGCGCCGGCAGCAACCGCGCCCTGGAATACCTCAACGCCAACAGCATCGACATCGGCTCGAGCGCCGGTCTGGCCGCCCTGCTGGCCAAGGCCAACGGTAATCCCATCAGCACGCCCTATATTTTTTCACGTCCCGAGTGGACCGCGCTGGTGGTGCGCAAGGATTCGCCGATCCGCACCCTGGCCGATTTGAAAGGGAAAAAAGTCGCGGCTACCAAGGGCACCGACCCTTATCTTTTCCTGCTGCGCTCATTGAGCAGCGTGGGCCTCAAACGCAGCGATATCGAGCACGTGGGCCTGCAGCACGCCGATGGCCGGGTGGCGCTCGAACAGGGCAAGGTTGATGCCTGGGCCGGACTCGATCCGCACATGGCCGCCAGCGAACTGGAAGGCGGCTCCCGGCTCCTGTACCGCAATGTGGCGTTCAACACCTACGGCTTTCTGAACGTGCGCGACGACTTTCTGGCGGCCCAGCCGCAGGCGGTGGCGAAGGTGATCACGGCCTACGAACAGGCGCGCGCCTGGCTGCGTGCGCATCCTGCCGAAGGGGCCCGCATCCTGGCCGAGGAAGCCAAGGTCTCGCTGCCGGTGGCCCTGCTGCAAATTAAACTGCGCAGCGATTTCTCGAATCCCCAGCCTTCGCTTGAACACGTCAAGGCGCTGCAGCAGGCCGCGCCTATCCTGCGCGCCGAAGACCTGGTCAAGCCGGGCACGGACCTTGATCGCGTGATCGGCAGCCTGGTCGACACGCGCTTTGCGCAACCCTACATCGCGCGCGCCTGAGCCATGAACACCCGCTCACTCAGCCTGCCCGCGGCGCACAAGCTTAGCTGGCGCCCGCGGCTTCCGCTTGGCCTGTTGTTGCCTGCGCTGCTGCTGGTGCTGGCCGAGGTGCTGGTGCGCGCGGGCGCAGTGCCGGCCAATCTGCTGCCCGCGCCCAGCCAGGTGCTGCAGACGATTGCCTGGCTGGCGTCGCACGGCCTGGCCGGCCACGTGGTGAGCAGCACGGTGCGGGTGCTGGTGGGTTTTGCCGCCGGCGGGGCGGTGGGGGTGGTGCTGGGGGCGATGGTGGCTCTGAGCCGTCGCACGGAGGCACTGCTGGACCCCACCCTGCAGGCCCTGCGCGCGATTCCTTCTCTGGCCTGGGTACCCTTGCTGCTGCTGTGGTTCGGCATCGACGAGACGCCCAAGCTGGTGCTGATTGCCATCGGCGCCTTTTTCCCCGTGTATATGGGCGCAGTGGCCGGCATCGGCGGGGTCGATCGCAAACTGGTCGAGGTGGGCCGCCTGTACCGCCTCTCGCGCCTGGCCATGGTGACGCGGGTGCTACTGCCGGCGGCCCTGCCGTCCCTGATGACGGGCCTGCGCAATGGCCTGGGCCTGGCGTGGATGTTCATGGTGGCGGCAGAGCTGATCGCCGCCAGCCGGGGCCTGGGTTATCTGCTGTCGGACGGACGCGAGACCAGCCGCGCCGACATCGTGCTGGCCGCCATCGTGCTGCTGGCGATCCTCGGCAAGGCCAGCGACGCCGGCATGCGCGCGCTGGAGCGGCGCTGGCTTGACTGGCGCGACAGTTTTGAGGGCCAGCGCAGATGACGGCGGCACTCGATATATCCGTGTCCGACAAGCGCCACGGCGAGCGCGCCGTGCTGCGCGATGTGCACCTTGCGTTGCAGCCGGGCGAAATCGTCAGCCTGGTGGGCGCCAGCGGCTGCGGCAAGAGCACCCTGCTCGCGATTGCCGCCGGCCTTGACACAAGCTACCGGGGACGCGTGCTGCAGGACGGGGTGGCGGTGACGGGGCCCGCGGACGGCATCGGCCTGATCTTCCAGGAGCCGCGCCTGTTCCCTTGGCTGACCGCAGCGCAGAACGTCGGCTTTGGGGGCGAGGCGGACCCGGAGCGCATCGCTGCCCTGCTGGAGGAAGTGGGCCTGGCCGGCCGCGGCAACGCCCTGCCCCACCAGTTATCCGGCGGCCAGGCGCAGCGGGTCGCGCTGGCGCGCGGCCTGTATTTGGAACCGCGCGTGCTGCTGCTGGACGAGCCGTTTTCGGCGGTGGATGCGCTTACCCGGCGCCAGCTACAGGAAGTGCTGCTGAAGCTCGCGCGCGAGAGGGTGGCAACGGTGCTGCTGGTGACCCATGATCTGGACGAGGCGCTGTTCCTGAGCGACCGCATCGTGCTGCTCGATGGGGCGGTGAGCAGCTTCGATGGGCCGCGCGGGCACGGGCCTGCGGCCAGCGCATCCATCAAGGAAGCCATCCTCGAGCGCCTGCAGCCGGTGCAGGCCTGCTGATTTTTATACGCCTTGCAGTTGCTTGATGCGCCACTGGGTCAGCAGCGCCTTGAGCGCTGCGGCATCCATCTGCGGATAGCGCCGGACCGCAAAGGCGACCCAGGCATCGCGGTAGGCCAGCCACAGGCGCTGGGTGGCGCGAATGGCGTCGGGCTGCACCGCATTCGGGTCGGGCTGGGCGGGGTGCATACGGGCCCCGTACAGGCGATTGAGTTCGGCGTCGTCCGCCGCAAAATTCGCGGCCGGCGGAAACTGCCCTTTTTCAAAGGCAGCCAGGTGCTCGCGCAGCCATTCATTTTCGCGCGCCTGCGCATCGATGACAAAGCCGGCGTAGCCGCTGCCGCCAGGTGAGGTTTCGTTTTCGGCATGGGTCTTTGCGAAGGCCTGTCCGGCGCTCAAAAGGCGATCAAACGCCGCCGTCTGCGCCGGCGCCAGTGAACTGCGCAGGCGCTTGGTGAAGGCGGTCTTGATGCGCTCGGCGCGGCGGGCGGCGATGGCGGAACATACAGCGCCCATGGTGCCGCTGGTGATGTTATCGCAGTGGTCGTAGCGCTCATTTGGGGCCAGGCTCGCCAGATGCTGCACACGTCCTTCCATCTCGGCCAGCGCGGCGCCCGTGCTGCACGCGTAGCGGGTGGCGACGGCGGCGTTGCGCGGCACGCCGAGGCCATTCGCGTACAGCATGGACAGGACCGCCGTATTGTTCGTCGCGATGGCGCAGCTGCGCACGGCGGCCCATTCGACGTCGCTGGTGACGGCCTGGTCGAGCTTGAGATAGTAAGCGTCGGCCGCGTCGCACTTTGGCGCGGCGCGTACCGAGGGCGATGGCGCTGGGTTGGCGTCGGCCACTTTCAGGCATTGCTGGTACCAGTCGGCGCCCTTGTCGACATCGACGCCGAAGTTTTCCGTGTTCGGGTATCCGGCCTGCGCCATCGCGAAGGCTGGGAATAGGGTCAACAGCAACAGTGTGCGCATGGTCAGGCCCGTTGAAAATGCTGCGGCAGCTGCAGGATCGCTTCCGCGTTGGACGATGAAAAGCAGCGGTCGGCCGCTTCCAGGTACGGCAGCCAGACGTGGTCCAGGTGCTCGCGGGGACTGAGGGTCACGGCCACGTCGCGCGGCACGCAGACGGAGAACACGTGTTCCGTGTTGTGGGTCACGCCGGGGGCGTAGCGGTGGCGCCAGACGGGGTAGATTTCGTAGATGTTGGAGATCTGCCAGTCACGCAGGACGGTATTGACGCCGTCAGCGATGATGCCCGTTTCCTCGAATAGTTCGCGGGTGGCGGTGGTAAGCAGGGGTTCGTCGGCGGCGTCGAGCGAGCCGGTGACGGATTGCCAGAAACCCGGCTTGTCAGCGCGCTCGATGAGCAGCACCTGCAGGTCGGCGGTGTGGATGACGACGAGGACGGATTCGGGGATTTTGTGGGGCATTGCTACAGCTTACCGCAAGCCGGGGACTGGCCCTGCGGGGTTTTAGGTCCGGGGGACCTAAAACAAGCGCGAAGCGCCTGTCCAAGCAGGTCAAAATGGGGACAGGTCCGCAGGACCAGTCCCCGCCTACGTGTTACACCACCTTGGCTTCAGCGTTCCGCAAGCGGATATGCAGTTCACGCAGCTGCTTCTCGTCCACTTCCGACGGCGCATTGGTCAACAGATCCTGTGCGCGCTGGGTTTTCGGGAAGGCGATGACGTCGCGGATCGAGTCGGAACCGGTCATCATGGTGACGATGCGGTCCAGGCCAAACGCCAGGCCGCCGTGCGGAGGCGCGCCGTATTGCAGGGCGTCGAGCAGGAAGCCGAATTTCAGCTGGGCTTCTTCGGCGTCGATCTTCAGGGCGCGGAATACCTTGCTCTGGACTTCTTCGCGGTGGATACGGATCGAGCCGCCGCCCAGTTCCCAGCCATTCAGGACCATGTCGTAAGCCTTGGAGATGCAAGCGCCCGGATCGGTTTCCAGCATGTCTTCGTGGCCGTCTTTCGGGGCCGTGAAGGGGTGGTGGGTGGCGTTCCAGCGGCCGCTCTCTTCATCGTGCTCGAACATGGGGAAGTCGATCACCCACAGCGGCGCCCAGCGGTCTTCGAACAGATCGGCTTTCTTGCCGAAGTCCGAGTGGCCGATTTTCACGCGCAGCGCGCCAATGGCGTCGTTGACGACCTTGGCCTTGTCGGCGCCGAAGAAAATCAGGTCGCCGTCTTCGGCGCCCGTCATCGCGACGATGTTTGCCAGCGCTTCATCGTGCAGGTTTTTCACGATGGGCGACTGCAGGCCGTCACGGCCTTTGGCCTTTTCGTTGACCTTGATGTAAGCCAGGCCCTTGGCGCCGTAAATGCCGACGAACTGGGTGTAGGCGTCGATTTCCGAACGGGGCATGTTGCCGCCTTGCGGTACGCGCAGGCCGACGATGCGGCCGCCGACCGAATTGGCCACGCCCGCAAACACCTTGAAGTCGACCGTCTTCATTACTTCCGTCAGATCGGTGAACTGCATTTTGACGCGCATGTCCGGCTTGTCGGAGCCATACAGACCCATCGCGGTGGCAAAATCCATCACCGGGAAGGGATTCGGCAGGTCGATGTCGAGGGTGTTTTTAAACACGACGCGGATCATGTCTTCGAACAGGTCGCGGATCTCCTGCTCGGACAGGAAGGAAGTCTCGCAGTCGATCTGGGTGAATTCAGGCTGGCGGTCGGCGCGCAGGTCTTCGTCGCGGAAGCACTTGGTGATCTGGTAGTAGCGGTCGAAGTTCGCCACCATCAGCAGCTGCTTGAACAGCTGGGGCGATTGCGGCAGGGCGAAGAATTTGCCGGCGTTGACGCGCGACGGCACCAGGTAGTCGCGCGCGCCTTCGGGTGTCGACTTGGTCAGCATCGGCGTTTCAATGTCGATGAAGCCCAGGTTGTCGAGGTACTTGCGCACTTCCATCGTGACCTTGTAACGCAGGCGCAGATTGTTTTGCATCTGCGGGCGGCGCAGGTCGAGCACGCGGTGGGTCAGGCGGGTGGTCTCGGACAGGTTGTCGTCGTCGAGCTGGAACGGTACGGCCACCGAGGCGTTCAACACTTCCACATCGGTGGCGGTGATCTCGATCTTGCCCGATTTGAGGTTGGCGTTGACGGTGCCTTCGAGGCGGTTGGTGACGGTGCCGGTGATGCGCAGGCAGTATTCGTTACGCACCGCTTCCGACGCCTTGAAAACGGCGGCGTTGTCGGGATGGCAGACGATCTGCACCAGGCCTTCGCGGTCGCGCAGGTCAATAAAAATCACGCCGCCGTGGTCGCGCCGGCGATGCACCCAGCCGCACAGGCTGACGGTTTGGCCAAGCAGTTCCTCGGTGACGAGGCCGCAGTAGTGAGTACGCATGGAGGACATAATTTTTCGATCCAGGTTAGTTAATTTCGGTCGCTGCCGGCGGTTTGACCGGCAGGTGCTCGGGGGCGACGACGCCCATCGAGACGATGTATTTGAGGGCTGCGTCAACCGTCATGTCGAGTTCGACGACCTTGCTGCGCTCGAGCATGAGGAAAAAGCCCGAGGTGGGGTTCGGCGTGGTCGGCACATACACACTGACATAGTCGCCCACCAGGTGGTTCCTGACGTCGCCGCCCGGCACCCCGGTGAGAAAACCAATGGTCCAGGAATCGGCGTGGGGATACGGCAGCAGCACGGCCTTGCGGAAGGCGTTGCCGGACGACGAGAACAGGGTGTCGGACACCTGCTTGACGCTGCCATACAGCGAGCTGACGACGGGAATGCGCTGCAGCAGCTTTTCCCACATGCGCACCACGTAGTTGCCGACCAGGTTGTTGGTCAGCAGACCGGTGAGGAACACGATGCAGATGGTCAGGATCGTGCCCAGGCCCGGGATATCAAACCCGAACATGGTGCGCGGCTGCCAGCGCTCCGGCACGATCAGGAGCGACTGGTCCATCGTGCTGATGACCAGGTTGAGCACCCATGCGGTAATCGCCAGGGGCACCAGGATCAGCAGGCCGGTGATGAAGTATTTACGCATCGGGTTCTCGGGTTGGTGGTGTCAAGTTCAGTTCGCGCGGGCCGCCGACGGCCGCCCGCTGGCAGTTCAGGACTTGCTGTCGGTTGTCGGCGCCGCGGGCGCGGCCGGTGCTGCTGGCGCGCTGTCGCTGGCGGCGGCCGGCGCCGGCTTGTCGACGGGACCGGTGGCCGTGCCGGTCGCAGGCGGCGTGCCGCCGCGGAAATCGGTGGCGTACCAGCCCGTGCCCTTCAGTTGAAAGCCTGCGGCGGTGACCTGCTTCTTGAAGGATGACTTGCCGCAAGAAGGGCAGACCGTCAGCACGGGGTCGGCGATCTTCTGCAACACATCCTTGGCAAACCCGCATTCATCGCAGCGGTAAGCGTAAATCGGCATCGAGAACTCCGCAAAAATCGTCAAAACCCTGAATTATAAAGCTTTTGCGGCAGGCATCGACAGTCGATGGCAAAAGGGACAAGTTGGTTGGCGACAAGTTGCGGTGCGAGCGGTCTCAGGTGTTGTTTTTGCTGCGCACTGGATGAAAATCACTTTGCCGACGGACAACACTAGTGTTTTAATACCATCGCTAACGCATGACGTTGGTGGCGGGATAACGCACCCGCATCAAGAAACAGAATTTTCGCGCGCACAGTCGCCGCAAGACATACAAAAAGAAAGCATTAATGGCCCGCGCAAGCGGGCTATTTTTTTGAAAACACACAAAAGTGCACCCCTACTTTTGTGTGGATTAATCAGGTAAAAATCCCCGCGGAGCCGTAATGCCGTTCAGTTAAGGAAGCCGTTTGACGAAACGCGAAAAATGGGACAGGCACCTTCGGCGCCAGTCCCCCTGCTAATCGAGTCGCCGTGACGCTTGCAGCAGGGGGGACTGGCGCCGGAGGTGCCTGTCCCCATTTTCTACTTCGCCTCTTCTGCAAGCAATTGTTTTAAACGTTTGGCGCCCTTGTCAGCGTAGGCCTTGCAGGCAGCCGTATCAATAAACCCCGCGTGCCCTTCCTTCTCCGCCCTCGCCTTCCGCTCCCATAAGTCACTGAACTCCGGATGCGCGGAAATGAGGATGTCGCAGGGCAGGCTGGCCACCGTGGCGATCGAATGCTCCAGGTCCGTCCTGGCGGTGCTGCCCATGTAGCGGAACGGTGGCTCGGCGTAGGCGCTCAGGCTGTCGGCGTAGACCATATTCGCGGCGCGGCCGGATTCGCTTGATTGCCAGGCCCAGCTGGTCCCGCCCGGCGTGTGGCCCGGCGTGGCGTGTGCGGTGACGCGGACATTGCCAACTGTGACGACGCCGCCATCGACAATGGCGCGCACGTTCGCCGCAGGCCCCATCGGCTGGGGCTCCTCCGAGTACTGGGGATCGGCTTTGCCGGGTTTGCCGCTACGCAGCACCAGCGCGCCGGCCTCGCTGGCAATCACGGTGGCGCCCGACATCTTCTGCAAGGCCGCAATGCCGCCCGCGTGGTCGTGGTGCTCGTGGGAATTGAGGATGTATTTGACGTCCTCGACCTTGAAACCCAGTTGGCGGATATGGGCGGCGATCTGCGTGGGCGACTCGACGCTGCCGCCGTCGATGAGGATGTGGCCCGCTGGCGAGGTGATCAACACGGCGCTGACGCCGCGTGGTCCGACATAGTACGTGTTGCCGTAAATGGCGAACGGTTCCTGGGGCGCGTTCCAGTTGTCGGCAAGTACAGGCGTGGCGCAGCCAGCCAGCAGGGCGCAGGCGAGCGCCCGGTGGATCAGGTTCATGCAGTTCTCCAGTGAAGTATTACAGGGCGTCGAAACGGGCAGGCAAGGTTTGCAGGAAGGCTTGCTTGAGGCGGGGACCGGCGGCGCTGCCGGGACGGTCCTGGTCTTTCAGCAAACGGGCGAACACGATGGTGCGGCCGTCCTTGCGGGCCCAGCCGACGAACCAGCCATAGGAGTGGGTCTGGTCGACCTTGCCATCGATCAGTCGCGGGGCCGCCGTGCCCGTCTTGCCGTAGGCTTGCCAGCCGCCACCGGCAGGCACGGCCAGGATCTGCTCGGACACCTCGTAGGCGTGCGCCGAGATGGGCAGTTCGCGCTGGGCCACCTTGCGCAGGAAGGCGACCTGCTCCCTTGGCGAAATTTGCATCGAAGAACTGATCCACGACATTTTCAAGCCATTGTGCTTGCCCGGATCGCCCGAGCCGTCGCGGTTGCCGTAGTCAAAACTGTCGAGGTAGGCGGCCATGCGCTGCTCGCCCAGTTTCGCCGTGACCTGCTGGGCATACCAGGCGCTGGAGTTGACGATCCAGCTGGTGGGGTCGGTGGCGCGGCGCCATTTCGGATTCCAGTCGGCAAAGCCGCCGCCAGCCTTGTATTGCAGCAAGGGCGCGTGGGCATCGCGCAGGATGCCGCTGTCAAAGCCCATCAGGCTGACGACAATATTAAAAGTCGAGGCGGGGGTGACGCGGGTGTCGCAGGCGCCTTCGCTGACGAGTTGCTTGCCGCTGGCGGCGTCGACGATGAGAGTGCAGTCGAGCGTGCCGTCGGCGGCAGCGATGGGCTGGCTGGCGCCAATGGCCGGTGTTGGCAACGGCGGCGGCGCACCACGCCAGGCCAGCGCAGGCTGCAAGGCAAGATTGACGAGGAACACGCCCGCGAGCGCCGCGCCGGCCACCCAGCGGGCCAGGGTCGAACGGGCGCCCGTGAATGGGGCGCGGATCAGGGCAATGCGCGAGGTCAGGCTGTGCAAGCCGCCGCCACCAAAGGCGAGCACGGGCGCGCTTGGGCGCAACTGGGTTTTCAGCTGGGCCAACAAGGCTGCGGCGTATGCCTTGCGCTCGGCCGGTGGGCGGCCATGCAGCACGGCGCGATCGCATGCCAGTTCCTGGGCCCAGCACAGGTGCCGGCGCAATTCGCGCATGAGGGGATGAAACCAGAACAGGGTTTGCAGGATGACAGCCGCGCCCATCCATTGCAGGTCGTGGCGGCGCCAGTGGGTTAGTTCGTGCGCGATGATCAGGCGCTGCTGCGTGCTATCGAAACTGCGCAACTGCAAGGGCAGCAACAGGCGCGGTTTCACAATGCCGAACAGCATCGGCGAAATGGGCGCGTCGACCTCGATCACGGGCGGTGCAGCCTCGATGCTGGCGAAGCCTTCATGCCGGGCCAGCGTGGCCAGCGGCAAGCCGGCGCCAGCAAGGCGGGCAATGGTGTGCTGGCTGCGCAGCAAGCGGCCAAATGCAATTGCTGCACCGAGCAGATAGATGCCGAGCCAGCCCTGGGCGGCGCGCAGGGGCCAGTTGATGGCAGACACGGGCGCCGCGGCCGGCGCTGGCGGCGCTGCATTCTCGGTGATCTCGCCGGCCGGTTCCTGCGGCGCTATCTCTCCCTGCTCATTGACCTCGATGGCGGGCACGACGCGCAGGGTTTCCGTCTGCGGCATCAAGGCAAACACAAAGGTGGCGGCAATGGCCAACTGGCCCAGCAGCCACACCGAGCGCTGCAGCGCCAGCGCGGGCAGGTATTTGCGGCACAGCATGGCAATCGGCCACACACCCAGTCCGGCAGCGAGGCAGGCGAAACTGGCCAGAGCGAAGCGCATGCTGAACAGGTCGAGGCCGCTCATTGCGCGCCTCCGTCTTCCTCCGGCCAATCCTGCAGCAACTGTTCCAGTTGCGCCAGTTCTTGCTTGTCGACCAGCTTGCTGCCGGTGAACATGGTGACGGGCAAAGGCGTATCGATTTCCATGATGCGCCGGCCGAAGTCGTGGGCAAAGGCGGCCAGGGTATCGACTTTTTCGGCCACCGCCTCGTAGACCTGCACGCCGTGGCGCACCTGCTGGCTGACCATGCCCTTCTCCAGCATGCGCTCGAGCGTCTTGCGGGTGGACGAAAACGACCAGCCCATTTCATCGACGACGGCGTCGTGAATTTCACGGGCGCTCAGGGGCTGCTGGCGCCACAGGGCTTTTAACAGGCTCAGTTCGGAAATCGAGGGAATGGACATGGCAGCGGGCTCCTGTGACGGTAGACACCATTGTGCGACTTATGTCACATGCTTGTCAAGCCTTGTCGGCACGCCGTCGCCACACCTGCCAGCGTTCCTTGCCTTCAAACACGCGAATGGAATCGCTGACGGCTGCATCGGCCATACGCTCGAAATAGGGTGACAGCAATTGATCGAGGCGCTCGGTGGTGATGCCGAAGGGCGGGCCTTTTTCGTTCTCGTCAAAAAAGAAGAATCCGGCCAGCAAGGCGCCGGCGGGCAGGAGGGCCGCGTAGCGGTCCGCCACCTGCTGCCACATCGCACGCGGAAAAGCGCACAGGAATGCGCGCTCATAAATCAGTTGCAGGGGCCTAGCGGCTTGCCAGGCAAAAAAGTCGGCCAGCACGACGCGATCGGCGTACTGCGACAGGCCTGCCCTCGCCTTGTCCACTGCGGCCGGCGCGAAATCGATGGCCGTGGCATCCCAGCCCTGTTCGCACAGGTAGGCCAGTTCGTAGGCGGCACCGCAGCCGGGGATCAGGGTCACCATGGGCCTTGATGCGGCCGCGAAATCGCGCAGCGCCTGCGGCACGCCGCCCCGGTCCCAGGGCGTAAAACCCCGCTCGAAGCGCTCGTCCCAGAAGCCAGGCTCGAGTGGATTGCGGCTATTGAATGCCGGGGGCGCGGCCATGGTTTACAGCACCGGGTGGTAAGTCAGAAACAGCTTGATGGCCGCGAAACCGGCCGCCAGCGCCACCGTGAAGTAGACGAAGAAAGCCAGCAGGCGATTGGTGCGGCGCTGTTCGACCAGCAGCAGTTTCATCATTTCCGTGTCGCTGCCGTTGGGCTGCACCCCTTCCAGGGCGCGGTGCACCAGGCGCGGCAGTTGCGGGAAAATCTGGGCATAACGGGGCGCCTCGGCCTTCAGGCGCTCGACCAGGCCGCGCCAGCCCACCTGCTCGGCCATCCAGTTTTCCAGGTAGGGCTTGGCGGTTTTCCACAGGTCCAGATTGGGATCAAGCTGGCGGCCCAGGCCCTCGATATTAAGCAGGGTCTTTTGCAGCAGCACCAGCTGGGGCTGCACTTCGACGTTGAAGCGGCGCGAAGTCTGAAACAGGCGCAGCAGGATCTGGCCAAACGAAATATCTTTCAGAGGGCGGTCAAAGATCGGCTCGCAGCAGGCGCGCACGGCCGATTCCAGTTCGTCGACCCGGGTTTCCGGCGGCGCCCAGCCCGATTCGATGTGGGCTTCGGCCACCCGCTTGTAGTCGCGCCGGAAGAAGGCCAGGAAATTCTGCGACAGGTAATCCTTGTCGAAGTCGTTCAGGGTGCCCATCACGCCGAAGTCCAGCGCGATGTAGCGGCCAAACGTTTCCGGGGCCACCGACACGAGGATATTACCCGGGTGCATATCAGCGTGGAAAAAACCGTCGCGGAACACCTGGGTAAAAAAGATCTCGACGCCATCACTGGACAGTTTGGAGAGGTCCACGCCTGCAGCCGACAGGCGCTCGATTTGCGAAACGGGAATGCCGTGCATGCGTTCCATCACGATCACGCTGCTGGAACAATAGTCCCAATACATCTCCGGCACCATCAGCAGGTTCGAGTTGGCGAAATTGCGGCGCAACTGGCTGGCGTTGGCCGCCTCGCGCATCAGGTCCAGTTCGTCGTGCAGGTATTTGTCGAACTCGCCCACCACTTCGCGCGGTTTCAGGCGCTTGCTTTCGGTCCACAGGCGCTCGGTCCACTCGGCGGCCAGGTGCATCAAGGCGACGTCCTCGTCGATGGATTTTTTCATGCCTGGACGCAGCACCTTGACGGCGACTTCCTTGCCGTTCTTGAGCACGGCAAAGTGCACCTGGGCAATGGATGCGGAAGCGACCGGGTCACGTTCAAAACTGGCGAACAGTTGATCGGGATGGGCACCGAGCGACTTTTTGATCTGGGCGATGGCCAGGTCGGAATCGAACGGCGGCACCCGGTCTTGCAGGGCGGCCAGTTCAAAGGCGATATCGGGCGGCATCAGGTCGGCCCTGGTGGAGAGCACTTGGCCGAACTTGACGAAGATGGGACCGAGCTCTTCCAGGGCCATGCGCAGGCGCACGCCGCGGGGCGCGGTGATGTCGCGCCAGAACATGACGGTGTTGATCAGCTTGGCCGTGCGCGGTACTTTAAAACCGGAAATGGCGATCTCGTCGAGACCGTATTTGCTTGCCACCCGCAGAATTTTCAGCAGGCGCATGAATTTCAATATCATCAGCGATCCAAAGAGGGCGGCAGACGCGGCGCGGCGTCCTGCGAGCCTTGTTGCAGTGGTTGTTGTCGGGCCTGGAACTGTTGCTCAAGCCTCGTGAGGCGCTTGGCGGCCCGCTCGACGTCGTCGCGCAGGCGGACGATGTCCTCGCCCATGTCTTTCAGCAAGGCGGGGCGCACCAGCACGGCTTGTTCTTCGGCCAGGAATTCAGCGACATTTTCGCTCAAGCGGCGCCGGGTCTGCTCCGCCGCGGCAAACAGGCGGCGCGCCCCGCCGGTCAGGCGGGTGGCGGCAATGGGGCCGGCGAGCCGTTCCAGGTCCGCTTCCGCTTCCCAGCGCAGGCCCTTGCTCAGTTGCGAGATGGTGTTGGCAAATTCCGCGTCCCCTTCGATTTTCACATAGGAAAAGGCGCGGTCGCGGTGCTGGGCAATCAGGGGCAGGTCCGACAGTTTGATGCGGATCGTCACGGCGGGCATGGCGTCGGCGCTGCCGGCTTCCAGCATGCCATCGCTCGTCACCTGCAGGCGCAGGCCGACCGCGCCCGTATCGATCAGGGCCAGCTTGCCGGCATGTTTGGCAAGTGCATCGCGCGCCCAGCTTTCCTGCGCCAGCAAATGGTTAATCGCTGCCACGGCGGGCGTGGCGAGGCTGAGATCGGGCAGGAAGGCGCTGGAGTTGGACATGGAGCTCGCGTAAAAACAAAAAAACCGCCCGGACTGCGGGCGGTTTCGATCTTACCAGTTTGCCGGGCAGAATCCTGGTGCGTTAGGACACCTTGGCAAAATAATACGCGGGTCGGACTGGGACTTCAGGGCAAGGCGCGACGTCGCAGACAGTGCCATTGCACGGCAAGACGTCGTAACACAGCCATGGAGGCCCAATCCGGGCCGCGCTAGGACAACTGTTGGATGCCGGCGAGCACCCAGCCGCCGCTGCCCGAGACAGGCTTGGACATATTCCACACTTCCGCGAACGGCTCGGCTGGGGCATTCGGGGCCGATTTGATCATGCCGGTGAACTTGACGCTGGCCAGGTACTCGTTGCCGATGGTCTCGATACCCAGCAATTCGCCATCAATGCTCACCACGTCCGTGAAGTCGGCGCTGGCGCCGCGCTCCTGGATCTGCATTTTTAGTTCGGCAAATACCTCAGGCGTCGTGAACTCGCGCAGGTCGTTGGTGTCGGCCTTGTCCCAGGCCGCCTGCATGCGGATGAAGGAGGACTTGGCGTGACGCAGGAAGCTGGCGCTGTCGAAGTCGGCAGGCACACCGAACTGGGCGGCAGAAGCAGCCGGCTCAACGGGTGCGTAGGCCATCGGCGCCGGCGCCTGGTAGTTGTTGTTCAGGTTCGAGCCGATATCAGGCGTGTTGCCGGCAGTGGCAGGCGTATTGAACGACTGAAAATTGCCACTGTTGGCAGGCGTGTTCTTGCGGCGGAACATGTTGTAGATGAAGTAGGCGGCAGCAGCCAGCAAGACGATCATCAGGATCGAGCTGATGGCCGAGGCCATCGCGCCACCGAGGCCGAAGTGCGACAGCATGGCGCCCAGGCCCAGGCCCAGCAGCGCGCCGCCGAGGATGCCTTTCCAGCGCGAGGCTGGCTTCGGTACGGCGGCGGGCGCGACTGGCGCGGGTGCTGGCGCTGCCTGCTGGCGCTGCATGGGCGCTTGCGGCGCTGCCTGCTGGCGCGTGACCGACTGCGATTGACGACCGATCGAGCGGCCGCCACCCAAGGGGCGGGCCGACGCTTCTGCGACCATGGAAAACAGGGTCAGCGCAATCATCGTGCTGGCGAAGAATTTTTTCATTGTCGTCATCCTAAAGTTTGATACCGGTGTGAAGAGCGGCCACACCCGCCGTAAGATTATAGAAATCGACCCGTTCCAGCCCGGCCGTTTGCATCATGGTCTTCAGGGTTTCCTGGTCGGGATGCATGCGGATTGATTCAGCCAGGTAACGATAACTTTCCGCATCGCCGGCGATCTTTTGACCCAGCCAGGGCAGCACGGAAAACGAATACAGGTCATAGGGCTTCTGCAAGGGCGCCGCCACTTTCGAGAACTCCAGCACCAGCAATTTACCACCCGGTTTCAATACCCGGCGCATTTCTGCCAGCGCCTGGTCCTTGTGGGTCATATTGCGCAAACCAAAGGCCACGCTGACCCGGTCGAAGTAATTGTCGGGAAACGGCAGTTTCTCGGCGTCACACAACAAGGTGGGGGTGAGCAGGCCTTTATTCAAGAGGCGGTCACGGCCCACGCGCAGCATCGACTCATTGATGTCGGTGAGCCAGACTTCACCGGTCGGCCCCGCCTGCTTGGCAAAGGCCTTGGCCAGGTCACCCGTGCCGCCTGCAATATCAAGCACCTTGAACCCGGGACGCACACCCGCCTTGGCAATCGTAAAAATCTTCCAGGCACGATGCAGGCCAGCCGACATCAGGTCGTTCATGACGTCGTATTTGGCCGCGACGGAGTGGAACACTTTGGCGACTTCGTGGACTTTGTCGTCCTCGGAGACGGTTTTGTAGCCGAAATGGGTGGTGTTGGTCATGGTGTGTTTCTTATTGAATTTGCCGAATTATACAAGCGGAGCCGGGGACTGGCCTTGCGTCCGATTGCGGCCCAGCCTGTCCCCATTTTCGCAGTGCAACAGATCAAAAAGGGGACAGGCACCCCTGGCGCCAGTCCCCGGTGCTAATCAGCCGCAGCTTTTCGCGCGCGTGGGGGCGCCGGGAATCATGGCGCCCGGGGCACGGCCCGTGTCGCCGGGAAATCCGGCCGCTTCAAGTTGCTTGAGGTAATCCGCCCACAGCGCGCCCTGCTCCGCGCCCAGTTTGTACAGGTAGGCAAAGGTGTACAGCCCGCTGTCATGCCCATCACTGAACGTCGGCTTGACCGCATAGTTGCCCACGGGCTCCAGGGCGGTGATGCCGACTTCGCGCTTGCCTAGTTGCAGCACTTCCTGGCCGGCGCCATGGCCTTTGACTTCGGCTGAGGGCGAATACACGCGCAGATACTCGAATGGCAGGCTGAACGCGGCGCCATCGTCAAAGGCGACGTCGAGGACTTTGGATTGCTGGTGGACGGTCAGGTCGGTGGGAATGGGATTCATGTAAAACTCTCGTTGAAGCGGCGGATCAGGTCCGCGCGCAATTGGGGCAAACGGGCGCGACGCTCTGCAAGCACCTCCGGCGGTGTCACGCGCGTGGCGGCCGCCCAGATGGGTGCGGGAAACTGGGCGTCGTCCTGGTAGCGAGGGATGATGTGCCAGTGCAGATGGGGCACGACATTGCCAAGGCTGGCCACGTTTATTTTATGGGGATTTAAAACGGCGCGCTGGGCCAGTTCCACCTGGTAGACGGCTTCGTTGACGGCCAGGCGGTCGGCATCGGCCAGGTCACTGATTTCGCGCACGTGATCGTGCAGGATCACGCGCACGAAACCGGGGTAGGCGGCGTCATCGACCAGAATCACGGAAAACAGATCATTGCGCCAGACCGGTTCGACGGCCAGTTCGCACAGTTCGCAGCCAGGCACTTTCCTCATACCAGCACCCTTTCAATACCGCCATTGTTGGCGCGTGCGACGTAATCGGGCATCCAGTTTTCGCCCAGCAGATGTTTGGCGATCTCGACGACGATGTAGTCGGCGGTGGCGCCGGCGTCGTGGTTGTAGCGGGTCAGACCTTGCAGGCAGGATGGGCAACTGGTGAGGATTTTGACTTCGCCTTCAAAACCATCGGCGCGCAGTTTGGCTGCGCCCTTTTCCATCTCGTCCTGCTTGCGGTAGCGCACTTGCGTCGCGATATCGGGCCGCGAGATGCCGAATGTGCCGGACTCGCCGCAGCAGCGGTCGTTCTTTTCAATCTTCGTTTCATCGAAGGTGGACACCAGGGCATTGACCGTCTTCACCGAATCCTGCAGCTTCATGGGATTGTGGCAAGGCTCGTGGTACATATAGCGGGTGCCGCTGACGCCTTCCAGTTTGACGCCCTTCTCCAGCAGGTATTCATGGATGTCCATGATGCGGCAGCCGGGGAAAATCTTGTCGAACTCGTAGGTCGCAAGCTGGTCATAACAGGTGCCGCAGGAGACCAGCACCGTCTTGATGTCGAGATAGTTCAGCGTGTTGGCCATCCGATGGAACAGCACGCGGTTGTCCGTCATCATCTTGTCGGCCTTGTC
This sequence comes from Massilia sp., assembly GCA_045810505.1. Lineage (GTDB taxonomy): Bacteria > Pseudomonadota > Gammaproteobacteria > Burkholderiales > Burkholderiaceae_D > JAFCUW01. The sequence goes on along the minus strand of JBJMVV010000340.1, from coordinate 4,049 downwards.
GAACTGGCCGGCGCCGCGCTGGGGATAGCCGCAGCAAAGGTAGCCCGGCGGCAACACGGTCTGCACGCCCACTTCCCACAGCATCGCCTGGGTTGCCAGGCCCACCTGCGAGAACAGCCGTTCGGAACCGCAGCCGGGGAAATAAAACACGGCTTCCGTGTCGGCATTGGTCAGCTTGGGATTGCGGATGATGGGGATGACCTTGTCGTCCTCGATATCGAGCAGGGCCCGCGCCGTCTTTTTCGGCAGATTGCCCGGCATTTTCTTGTTGATGAAGTGGATCACCTGCTCGCGCACGGGGGGCTTGCCGGTCGATGGCGGCGGCGCTTCCACTTGCTTGGCGGCGAACTTGCGCAGCAGGGTGTTGCCCATGCGCTGGGCCTTGAAACCAATGCCCGTCATGGCCAGGCGCGCCGCGTTGATGGTGGTCGGGTCGGTGGCGTTCAGGAAGAACATGGCCGCCGCGTTGGCCGGTTTAAAACTCTTCTTGTCCATCTTGCGCAGCAGGTTGCGCATGTTCATCGACACGTCGCCGAAGTCGATGTTGACGGGGCAAGGCGTCACGCATTTGTGGCAGACGGTGCAGTGATCGGCCACGTCCTCGAACTCTTCCCAGTGACGGATCGAGACGCCGCGGCGGGTCTGCTCTTCGTACAGGAAGGCTTCGACCAGCAGCGAGGTGGCGAGAATCTTGTCGCGCGGCGAGTACAGCAGGTTGGCGCGCGGCACGTGGGTCGTGCAGACGGGCTTGCACTTGCCGCAGCGCAGGCAATCCTTGACGCTGTTGGCGATGGCGCCGATATCGCTTTGCTGCATGATCAGCGATTCGTGCCCCATCAGGCCGAACGAAGGCGTGTAGGCGTTGGTCAGATCGGCCTTGAAGCCGTCGAGATTCAACAGTTTGCCCTTGTTAAAACGGCCTTCCGGATCGATCCGCAATTTGTAGTCGCGGAATTCGCTGATCTCTTCTTCTTTTAAAAATTCCAGCTTGGTGATGCCGATGCCGTGCTCGCCCGAAATAACGCCATCGAGCGAACGGGCCAGCGCCATGATGCGCTCGACCGCCTGGTGGGCATCCTGCAGCATGGCGTAGTCGTCCGAGTTGACGGGCAAGTTCGTGTGCACATTGCCGTCGCCCGCATGCATGTGCAGGGCAACGAAGACGCGCGAGCGCAGTACTTTGGCGTGGATCGCCGTGGCTTCATCGAGGATGGCCTTGAAGGCGGCGCCACTGAAAATCTGGCGTAGGGATGCGCGCACTTCCTGTTTCCAGGACACGCGGACGGTACGGTCCTGCACCACGTCGAACACGGTGGCGGCAGGCTGCTCGAGCAGGCGCGCATCAAAGGCGGGTTGGAGCGCTTGCATGCCAATCTGATACATTTTTTCTCGACTACCACTCAAATCTGTATCGAGATTGTCGAGCAGCCACTCCCAGCGCGCCTGCGTTTCCGCCAGCGCGGCGGCAGCTTGCTGCACCCGGTCGCCCAGCATTTCCTCGGCGCCGATGGCTTCGCCAGTGGCGTCATCGCTCTTGCCCACCGGCAGATTGCCGCTGCCGATAAAGTCGCGCAACTGCTCAAGCAGTTGGAGCTTGTTGCGGATCGAAAGTTCAATATTGATGCGCTCGATGCCGTCCGTGTACTCGCCCATGCGGTTCAGGGGAATGACGACGTCTTCATTGATTTTAAAGGCGTTGGTGTGCTTGGCGATGGCGGCCGTGCGGGCGCGGTCGAGCCAGAATTTCTTGCGCGCCTCGGGACTGACGGCAACGAAGCCCTCGCCCACCCGCGTGTTGGCCAATCTCACCACTTCCGAGGCGGCAATGGCGACGGCGTTTTCATCGTCACCGACGATGTCGCCGAACAAGGCCATTTTCGGCAGCACGGCGCGCTTGGACTTGGTGGCGTAGCCGACCGCGCGCAGGTAGCGCTCGTCCAGGTGTTCGAGGCCCGCCAGGCGCACGCTGGCGAACTGTGCGCCGCCCGTTTTCGGCAGGCCGTCCAGGTAATCCTTGATTTCCACGATCGAAGGGATGGCATCACGGGCCTGGCCGAAAAATTCCAGGCAGACGGTGCGGGCGTGGGCCGGCATCTTGTGCAGGATCCAGCGCGCGGAAGTAATCAGGCCATCGCAGCCTTCTTTCTGGATGCCTGGCAGGCCCGACAGGAACTTGTCGGTGACGTCCTTGCCCAGGCCTTCCTTGCGGAATTTGCGGCCTTCGATGGTTAACATTTCCGTCTTGAACGGAGCGGACTTGGCTTCGCCGCGCGCGTTCGGACGGGTCCATTCGAGTTTGAAAGTGGCCACCGGGGCGTCGTGGATCTTCGACAGGTTGTGATCCATGCGGGTCACTTCCAGCCAGTCGCCATTCGGGTCGACCATTTTCCAGGATGCCAGATTGTCCAGCGCCGTGCCCCACAACACGGCTTTCTTGCCGCCCGCATTCATGGCGATATTGCCGCCTATGCAGGACGCCTCGGCCGAAGTGGGATCGACAGCGAACACGAAGCCGGCCTTGTCGGCCGCGTCCGAGACGCGCTTGGTGACGACGCCAGCGCCTGCATAAATGGTGGCGTAGTCGCGGTCCACGCCAGGCAGGCGCGTCATTTCAACGGGGCCCAGGTCGATCAGCTTTTCCGTGTTGATGACGGCCGACATAGGTGTCAGGGGAATCGCGCCGCCCGTATAGCCGGTGCCGCCGCCGCGCGGGATGATGGTCAGACCCAGTTCAATGCAGCCCGTAACGAGGCCGGCCATTTCGTCTTCCGTGTCAGGCGTGAGGACCACAAAAGGATATTCGACGCGCCAGTCGGTGGCGTCGGTGACGTGGGAAACGCGCTTGATGCCATCGAAGCGGATGTTGTGCTTGTCCGTGTAGCGGCCCAGCACCTTGACGGCGCGCTTGCGCAGATCGTAGGTAGCGCGGAATTCGGCGCCGAAATCATCGACCGCCTTGCGCGCCGCGGCCAGCAGGCGCTCGACGGCAGCGCTGCGGTTGCTGGCGGCCTGGGCATCGTCGTTGCCGCTGTCATCGACTGCCAGGCGACGCTTGTCGACCTCTGCCAGGCGGTGATGCAGCGCCGCAATCAACTCGGCGCGCCGCTTGGGGTTGTCCAGCATGTCGTCCTGCAAGTACGGGTTGCGCCGCACCACCCAGATATCACCCAGCACCTCGTAGAGCATGCGCGCTGACCGTCCCGTCTGGCGCGAACCGCGCAATTCGTCGAGCAATTGCCAAGCGTCCTCGCCGAGCAGGCGAATGACGATTTCGCGGTCGGAGAAGGAAGTGTAGTTGTACGGAATTTCACGCAGCCGGGTCGGCAGCGGACCATGCGGAGCGTCGGACAGGAGGGCCTGGATCTGGACTGGGGCGTTCATGGAGTGATGGCGTAGGGGGCTGACCTGCGGAGTCTTATTCTAGCTTATTGCGGTGCAACAGGTGGGGGTGTGCCGAAGCAATGGATGGATACGGGCACTCACGGTGAGTTTAATTTGGTAAAAATTGAATTTGCCGAACGGCATGCAGCATCGGGGACTGGCCCTGCGGGCCTGTCCCCGGCCACTACCCCAGCAAATGGCCAATCGACTTCCACACCCCGTCGGGGACGTATAGCAGCAGGTAAGTCATCCCCACATACCGGGCGAACTTGCCCACAGCCATATACGCGACGCTAGGCCAGAACGGCATATGCAACCACCCCGCCATCGTGCACAGTGGATCGCCGATCCCCGGCACCCAGGACATCAGCATGGTCTTGGGGCCATATCTCTCCAGCCAGTGAAACCAGCGCGTCTTGCGCTCCCTGGCGAAAGCGACCTTGGCGCGGTAGCCGAGGAAATAGTCAAAGGCGCCGCCCAGGGTGTTACCCAGGGTGCCCACCAGCACGGCGGGCCAGAACAGGTGGGGATTGGCTTTGACGACGGCGAACACGGCCGGTTCCGAGCCCAGCGGCAGCAAGGTGGCGGAAATAAAACTGATGATGAAGATCGAGGTCAGGCCGACCGAGGGGGCGGCAATGAGTTTTAAAAGCCAGATAACGGCGGAT
>JBJMVV010000339.1:0-8975 GCA_045810505.1 Massilia sp. | reverse complement strand
CGCCGTTGACGTTGATCTTGCTGGTGTCCCAGCCCATTTCGCGGTTGACCGCCACGGCCTGGGCGGCAAAGGCTTCGTTAATTTCCATCAGGTCGACGTCTTCATGGGTCCAGCCCGCCTTCTTCATTGCCAGCCGGGTGGCCGAGACGGGGCCCATGCCCATGATGGCCGGGTCGATGCCGGAGGACGAATAGGCCTTGATGCGGGCCAGCGGGGTCAGGCCCAGCGCCTTGGCTTTCGAGGCGCTCATCATAATGACGGCGGCGGCGCCGTCGTTCAGGCCCGAGGCGTTGCCGGCGGTGACGCTGCCTTCCTTGTTGAAGGCGGGGCGCAGCGAGGCCAGCGCCTCCAGGGTGCTGCCGTGTTTCGGGTATTCGTCGGTGTCGAACACGGTGACGCCTTTCTTGCCGGGGATTTCAAGGGGGATGATTTCATCCTTGAACTTGCCGGCCAGCTGGGCCGCTTCGGCCTTTTGCTGGGAAGCGAGGGCGAATTCGTCCTGCGCCGCGCGCGAGATTTCAAATTTCTTGGCCACGTTTTCAGCCGTGACGCCCATGTGGTACTGGTTATAGACGTCCCACAGGCCGTCGACGATCATGGTGTCGACCAGCTTGGTGTCGCCCATGCGGAAGCCTTCGCGCGAGTTCGGCAGCACGTGGGGCGAGGCGCTCATGTTTTCCTGGCCGCCGGCAATGATGATCTCGGCGTCGCCGCACATGATGGCCTGGGCCGCCAGGTGGGTGGCCTTCAGGCCCGAGCCGCATACTTTGTTGATGGTCATGGCCGGCACCATATCGGGCAGGCCGGCCTTGATGGAGGCCTGGCGGGCCGGGTTCTGGCCGGCGCCTGCGGTGAGGACCTGGCCCATGATGACTTCACTGACGGTGGCGGGGTCGATGCCCGTCTGCGCCAGCAACTGGCGGATCACGTGGGCGCCAAGCTCGACGGCCGGGATCTTTGACAGGGTGCCGCCGAATTTGCCCACTGCGGTGCGGCCGGCCGCGACGATGACTACTTCTTCCATGGTGTTCTCCGAAGGTGCTGGCAGGGCCAGCGGGTGGTGACGACGACAAATAAGGATTTAGACAAGGCCCGGCGGTGAAAGATCACCGGCGCATCCCCGGCGACTGCCTGTCGAGCAGGGATGTTTGATCAAAAACAATCTTATCAGCTAATCTAGCGGAAGCAATGAGGGAAAGCCCCAAGCCTATCATTTCATGGTGTAGATCAAATAAGCCTTGTTTCCATTGGGTTTTATTGCCGTTCGGCACGTGTCCGGCGAAGCTCCCCATTCGTCAAATTTCACAGTAGAATGCACGTGCCTTCAGCAAACCGGCTCCAGCCAGCCCTCGTAAAGCGTTTATGCCAAAAAGCCAGTCCCTGCCTATTGAAATCAAGATTTCGACTGTGGTCGCCATTTCGACCATCCTGCATTCCGCCGACCCGCTGGCCATTGACGCCGCGCTCAAGCAGATGACAGGCGGGGTGTCCGACTTTTTTGAAGACGAGTTTGCCGTCATCGACGTCAGCACCATTGCCGCCACCTCGCCCCCGATCGACTGGCGCGCCCTGGTCGAGCTGCTGAAGAAATACCGCCTGAACGCCGTCGCCGTGCGCGGCGCCACCCCCGCCATGGCCGATGCCATCAAGTCGCACGGCCTGTCGCTCGACGATGGCAGCAGCGGCGTGCGCGCCCCGGTGGAAGCGGACAAAGCCCCCGCCCCGGCCCCCGCGCCTGCTGCCGCGCCGGTACAACAGGCGGCCGCACCCGCGCCTGTTCTGGCGCCGGCCGCCATGGGCACCATGATCATCGACACCCCGGTGCGGGCCGGCCAGCGCATCTACGCGCGCGGCTGCGACCTGATCGTCACCGCCGCCGTCAACAATGGCGCCGAGGTGATCGCCGATGGCAGCATCCACATTTACGCCCAGCTGCACGGGCGCGCCCTGGCGGGTGCTTCCGGCAATGCCGAGGCCCGCATTTTCGCGCTGTCCTTGACGCCTGAACTGGTGTCGATCGCCGGCGTGTACCGTACCTTCGACGACGGCTTCCCGCCCGAGCTGGCCCGCCAGCCCGCGCAGATCCGTCTGGTGGGTGACCGGATCGACATTCTGTCGCTCAGCCCGGCCACCCGCGCCTGAACCCCCTATTGAAAAGGATCTATCTGTGGCAAGAATTATCGTTGTGACGTCCGGCAAGGGCGGGGTCGGCAAAACGACCTCCAGCGCCAGCTTCTCCACCGGCCTGGCTGCACGGGGCCACAAGACGGCCGTGATCGACTTCGACGTGGGCCTGCGTAACCTCGACCTGATCATGGGTTGCGAACGCCGCGTCGTGTATGACTTGATCAACGTGGTCAATGGTGAAGCCACCCTCAATCAGGCCCTCATCAAGGACAAGCATTCCGACAACCTGTTTATTTTGCCGGCCTCGCAAACGCGCGACAAGGACGCCCTGACCGAAGAAGGCGTCGAGCGCGTGCTGCACGACATGATCAACATGGGCTTTGAATACATCGTCTGCGATTCGCCTGCCGGCATCGAGCACGGCGCGCTGATGGCATTGACGTTTGCCGACGAAGCGATCATCGTGACCAACCCGGAAGTGTCGTCGGTGCGCGATTCGGACCGCATCCTCGGCATCATCCAGGCCAAGTCGCGCCGCGCCCAGAGCGGCGCCGAGCCGGTCAAGGAACACCTTTTGATCACCCGTTATTCGCCCAAGCGGGTGGAAAACGACGAGATGCTGTCCTACCAGGACGTGCAGGAAATCCTGCGCATTCCCCTGATCGGCATCATCCCCGAATCGGAATCGGTGCTGCACGCCTCGAACCAGGGCAATCCGGCCATCCACTTCAAGGGCACCGACGTGGCTGAAGCCTACGAAGACGTGGTCTCCCGCTTCCTCGGCGAAGACCTGCCGCTGCGCTTTACCAGCTACGAAAAACCGGGCTTCCTGCAGCGCATCTTTGGGACCAAGTGATATGGCTCTGCTCTCTTTCCTGTTCCCACCCAAGGCGAAAAGCGCCAGCGAAGCCAAGGAACGGCTGCAGATCATCATCGCGCGCGAACGCAACACCCGCAGCGGTCCTGATTTCCTGCCCGCCCTGCACCGCGAGCTGATCGAAGTCATTTCCAAGTACACCAAGGTCAACGCCGACGACATCAAGTTGTCACTCGACCGCCAGGGCAACCTGGAAGTGCTGGAAGTGAACGTGGTATTGCCGGACGCCTGAGTCCGCTGCTGTCATGGCAAGCGCCGGGTGCAAGGCCCGGCGCGGTTTTTTGCGCCACCCATTCCTGATCGGCGTCTTCCGTCCTGCTGCGCAGCGGCATCGCCAGTGGCTTGCCCGCGTCCCTGCCACAACAGTATTTCAGTTGCTGGGATAGTGGGCCGATGCTTCGTTGACATCGAGTTCCCCGGCGGCGCGCGCGCGCAGCAGTTCGGCGCGCACCTGGGCGCGGGTCAGGCCAGGGCCGGTAGCGGCCAGTTCGCGCGGGTAGCTCGCTTCGGTGACGTCCAGTTCGCCGGCGGCGCGGGCGCGGATGACTTCGGCCTTGACTTCGGCGCGGGTCAGCCTGGCGGTGCCCGCGGCGTCCTGCTGGCTGCTGGCGGCGAATGCAAAGGCAGGGCTGGCAAACAGGGCGGCGGTGGCGGCGGCGATCAGGGCGGTTTTGATGTTCATTTTGGTGCTCCTTGGCTGAGTGGCTTTGCACTGTTTGCAAAGTGACTCCATTACACCGCCCCAAGGTATCGCTTATGTGTCGCGTCCGGCCGTTTATGTATGTCCCTGTATGCGGATCGGCCCCGCATACACAGGCTTACAAATCCGCCATGATTTTCAGGTGGCGACGGTGCGCGCCGCCTGCAGCTTCTGCGCCACCTTGACGCAGGCTTCCACGTGCTGGTAGCCCAGTTTGCGAAATACCGCAAAGCCGATCGCGGCCGACACCACGGAACCGGCCACCGGCACCAGCTTGGCTGCCGTCTTGCTGGCGATTTTGACGCCGGCCTTCTTGAATAGAGTCAACAACAGTTCCTTGGTGACCAGGCGGCCCACCATCATCCCGCCCACCCCGATCGCTGCTTCGTAGACCATCATCCGGTATTTCGGCTGCAAACGGCCGAGCTGCTGTTCGGACAATCCAAACGCGGCGTTGACCTCGTCGATCAGGCCCGTAAACAGTGACATATCGGACACAATGTCCAGTCCCGGGATTGGAACGGCGGAAAAACCGGCTGCCATGGTGGCGCGCTTTCTGACCATCTGGCGGCACCGTTCGCGGGTGGCCGCCAGGGCTTGTTCACTACCAGGTATCAAGTCGTAATTGTCAATTGTCACAGCATCCATGGCGCACGTCCCCGCTTTTGGTAAATAATCTAGCTAACAAAAATGGCTATTGAATTCCACATTTTTAAAGTGTACCTTTAATCATAAGAATGGATTGCACGCTATGCAATTTTAACAAATAGTTAAAATAAGCAACATTGCTTAGTGCCGGATTTGTAAATGTCTGTTATATTTCGGCAAACTAAGCCATGCCCATGTAGGATGCCTCCTACAGTAATCTCGTGTTTCACACCCCATATGCGTATAGCAGTCCTCGATAGCGATTCCGCCCAGGCCGACCTGATCTGTCAGGTCCTCACTGGCGCCGGCCACACTTGCCAGTCTTTCGATAGCGCCAGGGAACTGCTTGGCAGTATCAAGAAGGACGGCACCGACATGCTCATCCTCGATTGGAATGTGACCGATTTGCCGGGCGCGGAAGTTTTACGGCGCGCAAAAGAGAAATTACCGGCGAAAACGCCGATCATGTTTGTAACCAATAATTCTGCTGAGGACGACATCGTCGATGGCATCGGCGCAGGCGCCGACGACTACATGATCAAGCCGCTGCGGCGCGGTGAGTTGCTGGCCCGCGTGCAAGCGCTGCTGCGCCGGGCCTATCCTTCGCAAAATGGCGCTGAACATTTGCAATTCGGCCAGTATGTGTTCGAGACGCGCCCTGGTCGCCTGCTCATCGACGGCGCCGTGATCGACGTGACGCACAAGGAATTTTCCCTGGCGCTGCTGTTCTTCCGCAATATCGGCCGCCCCCTCTCGCGTGCCTTCATTCACGAAGCCGTCTGGATCCGCGATACCGCCGTGCCGTCCCGCACCATGGACACCCACGTTTCCCGCGTGCGCAACAAGCTGCGCCTGCGCCCGGAGAACGGCTTCAGGCTCGTGCCGGTGTACAGCTACGGCTACCGGCTGGAGAAGATGGGCATGTAAGGCAGGCGGGCGGGCCGCAGCCTGCTCTCCCTGGTTACCCGCGCTATAATGAGCGCTTCGCCCGTCGCCCCCCCGTCGCTCCACACCATGCAACTGCTCGCCGTCGGCCTCAACCACACCACCGCCCCGGTCTCGCTGCGCGAGCAACTGGCGTTGGCGCCTGACCAGCTCGGTCAGGCAGTGCAGGCTGCGCGGGGCTGGTTTGCCCGCATCGACCAGCATGGCGGCGATGAAGCGGCCATCCTGTCTACCTGCAACCGCACGGAAATGTACGCGGCCAGCCATGCCCCGGACGGACTCGACGCCAGCGTCCACTTCCTGGCCGACTATCACAAGCTCAACGTCGCTTCGCTGCGCCCCCACCTCTACAAGCTGCCGCAGGATGCCGCCGTGCGTCACGCCTTCCGGGTCGCCTCCGGGCTCGATTCGATGGTGCTGGGCGAGCCGCAAATCCTGGGCCAGATGAAGGACGCCATGCGCATGGCCGATGAGGCCGGCGGCCTGGGCACCTATCTGCACCAGATGTTCCAGCGCTCGTTTTCGGTGGCCAAGGAAGTGCGCTCCAGCACCGCCATCGGCGCCCACAGCGTGTCGATGGCCGCCGCCGCCGTGCGCCTGTCGCAGCGCATTTTCGACAAGCTGTCCGACCAGAACGTGCTGTTCATCGGCGCCGGCGAAATGATTGAACTGTGCGCCGCCCACTTCAGCGCGCAAAACCCCAAATCCCTGACGGTGGCCAACCGCACTTTGGAGCGGGGCCAGGCCCTGGCCGCCCGTTTCAACGGCCGCGCCATCACCCTGGCCGCCCTGCCCGACCAGTTGGCCCAGTTCGACATCGTCATTTCCTCCACCGCCTCCTCGCTGCCCCTGATCGGCCTCGGCCTGGTCGAACGCGCCATTAAAACGCGCCGGCACAAGCCCATGTTCATGGTCGACCTGGCCGTGCCGCGCGATATCGAACCGGAAGTGGGCCGCCTCGACGACGTGTTTTTGTACACCGTCGACGACTTGGGCCAGGTGGTGCAGACCGGCATGGAACACCGCCAGGCCGCCGTCGCCGAAGCGGAAGCCATCATCGATACGCGCGTGCAATCGTTCATGCACTGGATGGGCGACCGCGCCGTTGTGCCCGTCATCCAGGACCTGCACGAGTCCAGCGAAGCGATGCGCCTGCTGGAACTGGAACGGGCCAGAAAGATGCTGGCCAGAGGGGACGACATCGAAGCCGTCCTCGAAGCCCTGTCGAAGGGTCTCACGGCCAAATTCCTGCACGGCCCGCAACAGGCCCTGCACCGCGCTGAGGGCGACGAGCGCGCCCGCCTGGCCGCCCTCCTGCCCCAGTTGTTCCGCGGCCGCCGTTAGCGCCCCCTTTTCAGCTTGCCGTCCCGCGCCGCCCCGGCGCGTGCTTTTCCACTTTTTGCGAACTCCTATGAAACCATCGATGCTGGCCAAGCTGGATCAACTGGCCAACCGCCTTGTCGAACTCGACGAACTGCTGGGCCACGAGTCGGCCACGTCCAATATGGACAATTATCGCAAGATGACGCGCGAGCACGCGGAAATCGCGCCCCTGGTCGCCCTGTATCAGCAATTCCAGCAAGCGAACAATGACATGGCCGAGGCGCAGCAGATGCTGGCCGATCCGGAAATGAAAGAGTTCGCCCAGGACGAAATCGAGACCGCAAAACACCGCCTCGCCGAACTGGAAATCGAACTGCAGAAGATGCTGCTGCCAAAGGACGCCAACGACGAGCGCAACATTTTTCTTGAAATCCGCGCCGGCACGGGCGGCGACGAATCGGCGCTGTTCGCGGGCGATTTGCTGCGCATGTACACCCGCTTTGCCGAACGCAATCGCTGGCAGGTGGAGATGGTGTCGGAGTCGCCGTCGGACCTGGGCGGCTACCGCGAAGTGATCGTGCGCCTGGTCGGCAACGGCGTCTATTCAAAACTGAAATTCGAGTCGGGCGGCCACCGCGTGCAGCGCGTGCCGGCCACGGAAACGCAGGGCCGCATCCACACTTCTGCATGCACGGTGGCCGTGATGCCGGAAGCTGATGAAGTCGAAGACGTCAACATCAACCCGGCCGATTTGCGCATCGACACCTTCCGTGCCTCGGGCGCGGGCGGTCAGCACATCAACAAGACCGACTCGGCCGTGCGCCTGACCCACCTGCCGACCGGCATCGTCGTCGAATGCCAGGATGACCGCTCGCAGCACAAAAACAAGGCCCAGGCCCTCAAAGTACTCGCGGCGCGCATAAAAGATGTGCAGATGCGCGAGCAGCAGTCGAAAGAGGCGGCAACCCGCAAGAGCCTGATTGGTTCGGGCGATCGCAGCGAACGCATCCGCACCTACAATTTTCCGCAGGGGCGCATGACGGACCACCGCATCAATCTGACCCTGTATAAACTCGATTTCATCATGGATGGCGATTTGACGGAATTGACCAATGCGCTGGCGGCCGAGCACCAGGCTGAATTGCTGGCCGCCCTGGGCGACTGAAGCGAAGCTTAAGGCGGGGTGCAAGCGCCCCGCTTTGTGCGAAAATTGCAAGACCGTCTTCCTGAAAAGAGCCCCCATGATCCGCACCCGTAGCCTGCTGCTTGCCATCGCCTCCATCTGCCTGGCGCTGGTCGCCTTTGCCCTGTATCTGCAGCACGTCAACGGCCTGCTGCCCTGCCCCCTGTGCGTGATCCAGCGCTACCTCTTTCTCGCCATCGCCCTGTGCTGCGCCGTGGGTGCGTACGGCGGCAAGCCAAAGGCGGGCGCGGGCCTGGCCCTGATCGGCGCGCTGGGGGGACTCGGCGTGGTGGGCAAACACCTGTGGGTGCTGGCCCATCCTGGCCTCTCCTGCGGTATCGACCCGATGGAAACGGTACTGAATAAAATCCCCAGCGCCACCTTGCTGCCCTGGCTTTTTAAAGCAGACGGCCTGTGCGAAGACGCGCGCGACACCTTACTGGGCCTGTCGATTCCTCAATGGTCGGCCGTCTGGTTCGTGCTGCTGACGGGCTTTTTGATTTATTTGCTGGTGCGCCGCCAGCCACAACGGTAAGCACACCATGATTTCGGCCGGCATGACGGTCGCTGCCGTGCAAACGGCGCTGCCGCTCGATCCCCTGGAAAACCGGATATTGCTGGGCCATGCGCTCGGCCTGAGCCGGGTCGGCCTGATCACGGGTTCCCAGCGTCTGATCACGGAAAACGAAGCAGCCGCCATCAACGCGCTGGTGGCGCGCCGGCAGGCAGGGGAGCCGATTGCCTATATTGTTGGCAAACGCGAATTTTACGGGCTCGATTTCGCCGTCAACGCCAGCGTGCTGATTCCCCGTCCCGACACGGAACTGCTGGTCGAGCTTGCCTTGTCCCGCCTGCCCGTCGACGGCGCCATGCTCGACATGGGCACCGGCAGCGGCGCCATTGCCGTGGCCGTCGCGCATCATCGCCTGGACGCGTCGGTGTCAGCGCTGGACGCCAGCGCCGATGCCCTCGCCGTCGCCCGCACCAACGCCAGCGCCAACGGCGCCCTGGTCCGCTTTCTGCAAAGCGACTGGTACGCCGCCCTTGCTGGCGACATGTTCGACCTGATCGTCTCCAATCCCCCCTACATCGCCAGCGGCGACGTCCACCTCTCCGAAGGCGACCTGCGCTTCGAGCCAGCCAGCGCCCTGACCGACGGCGCCGACGGCCTG
>JBJMVV010000338.1:0-22267 GCA_045810505.1 Massilia sp. | reverse complement strand
TTCGAGTCGGCCCTGATCAAGACGGCCTTGAAGCACACGCACGGGCGCAAAAACGATGCGGCAATCCGCTTGGGGATCGGCCGCAACACCATCACCCGAAAGATTGCAGAGCTCGGCATCGACGGCGCGCGCGAAGATTAATCAAACAAAAGTAAAAACCTACTTTTGTTTGGGTGGAAGTGGCAAATTTTTCCCGGCGGAGCCGGGAAAATTTGGGGGACGCAAACCCGATGCAGTGCAAAGTTCGCCTCGGGGAATATGGCCTGCGAGCGGCTGACGTGCACGGCACTACAGGGTGCAGCGCGATTTTTGGTAAGCTCTGGGCGCGGCATGTGCCGCGTTTCCATAAGTCACCATGCTGATCAATTGCGTCGCCTATCAGGAAGGCAAAAAGCTCGCGGACATTCCCTTTGATGATGTCAGCGACTACCTGGCCATGCCCAACACCTTTGTCTGGGTGGCCCTGCGCGATGCCGATGCGGACGAGCTGGAGAAGGCCAAGGAAGAATTCGGCCTGCACGAGCTGGCCATCGAGGATGCCCAGCGGGGCCAGCAGCGGCCCAAGGTGGAAGAGTATGGCAACTCCCTGTTTGCCGTCATCCAGACGGTCGAGCTGGTCGCCGGCGAGGCCGACCTGCACGTGGGCGAGCTCGATGTGTTCGTCGGCCACAACTACGTGCTCTCTTCGCGCCGCAACAGCGGCCAGGGTTTCCTCGACGTGCGCGCGCGGGCCGAGCGCGAGCCCCATTTGCTCGCGCAAGGCTCGGCCTTTGTGCTGTACGCGCTGATGGACGCCGTCGTCGACCGCTACTTTCCCGTCGCCGACATGCTCGAAGGCGAACTGGAAACCATCGAAAACAATATTTTTACCCAGGGCGCCCAGCGCGCCAACATCCAGCGCCTGTACGAACTCAAGGCCCGGGTATTGACCCTGCGCCACGCCGTCATGCCGCTGATGGAAGCGCTGGGCCGCCTCTACGGCGGGCGGGTGCCCGCCATCTGCATCGACACCCAGGAGTATTTCCGCGACGTCCACGACCACCTGGTGCGCATCGCCACCACCCTCGACACCATCCGCGACACCATCAGCACGGCCATCCAGGTCAACCTGTCAATGGTCGCCATCGACGAGAGCGAAGTGAACAAGCGCCTCGCAGCCTGGGCGGCCATCTTTGCCGTGTTCACCGCCTTTGCGGGCGTGTGGGGCATGAACTTCAAATTCATGCCGGAGCTCGAATGGAAATGGGGCTATCCGATGGCGGTGGCGGCGATGGTGGCGGTGTGCGTCTACATGCACCACCGTTTCAAAAAATCTGGATGGTTGTAAAAGATCACCCAAAAGTGGAAACCTACTTTTGGGTGGGGCTTATCTAGTGAGGTTTGCGGGCAAGCCCGCAAACCTCAGTGACTAGAACCGGCTTACAAACGCACTGACAGTCAGCTAAAAATCACTGGCGGAGCCAGATGATTTTAAGAGGGAGAGACACACTTAGAAGCGTAAGAAGCCCGAAAGCTGCGCATTCGGGCTTCTTTGCTTGTTGCCGTGCCGGGTTCTCGATGGAGTCACGCTGCCTTATTTACTGTTGGAATTTTCTATTTTCCTCGAATAAACTCAGTAATTTGCGCAAAAAAGACAAATAAATGCGATCTGCATAGTATTTGACGAAACTTTGACCCCGCAATTGCGGGGCTTTTTTTTTCATGGTTCCATGGTTTTTCGTCATGCATATACAGCTTGGCGAAACGGTGCCCGCGCGCCCGCGATCGTTTGCGCTGCGCGGGCGTGAGGCAATTCGTCCGGCCTCGAACCCGCCGGGCGCCACCAAGGAAAACCATGTTGAAACATACCGTGCTGGTCCAGGCTCTCCGGATCGCGTTCAGCGCCGCGGCGTTGGGCGTTCTCGTCGCCCCGGCAGCATTTGCCCAGTCCAACGCTTCCGGTAACATCGTCGGCCGGGTCGAGGCCCCCGCCGGCGCCTCTGTCGTGCTGAATAACACCGAAACCGGCCTCAAACGAACCGTGACGCTGGACGCCAGCGGCCGCTATCAAGCCACCGCACTGCCGGCCGGTCATTATCGGGTCGACCTGGTGCGCGACGGCAAAACCGTGCAGAGCAATGAGGTTGACGTCATCATCGGGCAGGGCGTGGATGCCTCCTTCGCCGCCGCCGCTGGCGCCGCCGCGGGCGCGATCCAGCAGGTGCAGGTGAACGCACGGCGTACCCGCATCGACGTCTCCAGCGCCAACAACGGCGCCACCTTCAGCGCGCGCGAACTGGCCGCATTGCCGATTGCCCAGAGCGTCGATGCGATCATCCAGCTGGCCCCGAACACCACCCGCGCCGATCCCCGTTATGCGGCCGGCGCTTCTTTTGGGGGCGGCGGCGCTTCCGAGAATTCCTATTACATCAACGGTTTCCCCGTCACCAATCCGCTGACCCAGCTGGGCGCCTCCGAGCTGCCGTTCGGCGCCATTGCACAGGCCCAGGTGCTCACCGGCGGCTTCGGCGCAGAGTTTGGCCGCTCGGTCGGCGGCGTCGTCAATCTCACTACCAAGAGCGGCACCAACAACTGGGAGGTGGGGGCGCAGTACGGCATCGAGCCGAACAGCTTGCGCGCCAAACCGAAGGACGTCTATTACGCCCGCACGGGTGACCCGGCCAATGCGGAAACGGACGGCACGCTGTACGCCCGTAATGGCCTTACCCGCGAAACCGAGCAGCGCGGCGGTGTCTTCGTGGGCGGTCCGGTGATCCAGGACAAGTTGTTTGTATTCGGCGCCGTCGAACGCATCCGCAACAAATACAGCGGCGTGGCCGGCACCTCCGACTTGATCGATAACAGCAGCACCGGCTGGCTCGAGCGCAAGAGCACCACCACCCGCTACGTGGGCAAGGTGGACTGGAACATCACGGACAACCACCGCCTCGAACTGACACTGCTGGGCGACAAGCCCGAAACGGACCGCGCCTACTCGGATTACGATTACAGCACCGGCGCACACTCGGGCGCGGTGACCTCGGGCGGCCATTATGAGAGCATCGCCAACGTCACCCCCACCACGGGCGCCGACACGCAGATCCTGAAGTACACGGGCAGCCTGACCGACAACCTGACCGTCACGGCCCTGATCGGCAAGAACAAGACGGAGCACGTGCAGACCCTGCTTGGCTACAATGCCAATGTGCCAGGCGTGATCGCCGCGCCAGACGCGCGCGCGCCCGGTTTTACGTACAACAATCCCCAGCCTTTCTTCGGCCAGCGCCTTGGCGCACCGTATTCCTACGATGAGGTCAAATCGCAGCGCCTCGACCTTGAGTACAAGCTGGGCGACCACCTGATCCGGGGCGGCGTCGACAACAACAAGCTCTCATCGGCGGGCGCCGGCGAGGAAACCGCAGGCCACTCCACCTGGGTCTACGGCCACAGCGACACCCCCGGCGACCCCGCTACCCTGAACGGCACCAAGGGTGTGATCATCGCCAACGGCGGTGGCCTGGGCCCGCAGGGCTACTATGTGTACCGCAGCATTTTCAAGGACATCACGGCGGCGTATTCCGACCAGTCGGCCCAGTACCTGGAAGACCGCTGGCAGGTCACCAAGAACCTGCTGCTGACCATCGGCATTCGCGATGAGCAGTACAAGAACAAGAACGGCGACGGCGTCGCCTTCCTCAAGGTGGACCGGCAGATCAACCCCCGCTTTGCTGCCGCGTGGGACGTCAACGGCGACTCCACCACCAAGGTGTATGGCAGCGCCGGCCGCTATTCGATCCAGATCCCCACCCACGTTGCCGTGCGGGGCGCCAGCCGTTCCACGCTCACCCGCGAATATTTCACCTACTCCGGCGTAGGACCGGACGGCCAGCCGACCGGCCTGAATAATTTGACCGGCGTGACCTCGTCGGACAATGAATTTGGCCAGGAAAAGCTGTATCAGACGGTGTCGGCGCAAAACATCAAGCCCAGCTTCCAGGACGAAATCACGCTCGGTCTGGAGCATTCCCTGTCGTCTCAGCTGAACGTGGGCGCCAAGTTTACCTTCCGTACCCTCAAGTCAACCATCGACGACTTCTGCGACCAGCGTCCCTTCGATGCCTACGCGGCAGCCCACGGCATCGACGCCTCGAACTGGGGCGGCTTCACCTGCGCCTCCATCAATCCCGGCGAAAGCAACGATTTCCTGGTCGACTACGCCGGCACAGGAAAGAACTTTACGCCAGTGACACTGACGGCAAAAGACATGGGCTTCGGCAAGGCCACCCGCATCTACCGTGCGCTCGATTTCTTCGCCGAGCACCCCCTGCGCGATGGCTGGTACGGCAAGATCAATTACACCCTGTCACGCAGCCGGGGCAACACGGAAGGGCAGACCCTGTCGGCCATCGCCCAGACCGACGTGGCGGCCACCCAGACCTGGGATCACCGCGAGCTGATGGAGTATGCCAACGGCTTGCTGCCAAATGACCGCCTGCACCAGATCAAGGCTTTTGGTTTCTGGGAGTTCTACCCCCAGTGGACCCTGGGCGGCAATTTCCTGGCCGCCTCCGGCCAGCCCGAGACTTGCCTGGGCAATTACCCGATCGCCCTCCAGTCTGATGGCTTCCCCGACTATGGTTCCGCCTACCATTACTGTGGCGGCCCGGCCGGCGCCAACCTGCCTTTGCCGCAAGGCGCGGCCGGCCGCCTGCCGTGGGATGTGCGGCTGGACATGGACCTGATCTTCAAGCCTGCCATGCTGAAGGGGCTTGCCCTCAAACTGGACGTGTTCAACGTCTTTAACAAGCAGACCGTGCAACAGATCGACCAGACCTACAACACCGACACGGGCTCGATCTCGCCCACCTACGGCACGCCGGGGCCATTCCGCGGCTACACGCAGGGGCGCAGTGCGAAGTTTACGGTGGAGTACACGCACCGGTTTTAAAAAAACACCCAAAAGTGGAAACCTACTTTTGGGTGGGGCTTATTTAGTGAGGTTTGCGGGCGAGCCCGCAAACCTCAGTGTTTGTGAACCGGCTTACAGACGCAGGGACAGTCAGCTAAAAATCACTGGCGGAGCCAGATGATTTTTAGGAGGAAAAAGCGACGCTTGGAAGCGTAAAAAAGCCCGGAAGCTTGCGCTTCCGGGCTTTTTTTATTGCGTTTCGCTCTGAAAATCATCTGGCTTCGCCAGTGATTTTCAGCATTTCAAGCCGGTCAAAAGCAGGTGTTCACTTTTGACTGAAATTAAAACGAGTACGAAGCGCGGACGTAGAACGTACGGCCGAGTGGGTCGGCGTAGCGTGGGTCGTAGCCGGCCTGGAAGGTTTCGGTCTGGTAGCTCAGCGGTGGAGCGCGGTCTGCCAGGTTGCGCACGCCGGCGGTGACGCCGAAGCCCTTCTTCATGGTGTACGACACGTAGGCGTCAGCCGTGGTGTACGAAGCGACCTTGAAGTCTGGATCCTGGTCGACATAGCCCGACTTGTAGTGAGCGGTCAGGCCAGCGCCCCAGTTGCCCTGCGCCCAGTTAACCGTGGCGGTGTTCTGCCAGCGGAAGATCGGGCCGGTACCGGAGTAGACGCCGACGTTCTGGTTCCACTCGCCGCCATCTTCGTTCTGGTACTCATACTTGTGCACCCAGGTGCTGTTCATCTGGAAGCTGAACACGCCATAGCTGCTGGCGCGGGTACGGTACTGGGCCGACAGGTCGACGCCGTTGGTCTTGACGCCGCCCAGGTTCTGGGTGCGCAGGTCGACGTAGCCGCAGGTCGTTGGATCCGGGCACTCCGAACCATCGGTGGCCAGGTTGCCGGCCGCGGTGCGGTGGTACAGGTAAGCGTACTTGCCCGACTTCAGGTCAAACACGTCGTCCTGCGACAGCGAACCGATCTGCTGCTTCAATTCCAGCGCCCACAGGTCAGCGCCCAGGGTCAGGTTCTCGATCGGCTCGATGACGATACCCAGGGTGGCGTTCTTCGATTTCTCGGGACGCAGGTTCTGGTTGCCGCCCGTCAGGACCTGGAACTGCTGGCCGCAACTGGTGAAGGGCGATTTGCCAGCAATCGGCTTGCCGCCAGGGCAATTGACCGGGTCGTCATAGATCGACGAGTTGGTGTAGGTCTGCGCTGCGTTGATTTCATACAGCGAAGGGGCGCGGAAGCCGGTCGAGTAGGAGCCGCGCACCAGCAGGGCCTTGCTTGGTTTCCACAGGAAGCTGGCCTTCGGATTGGTGGTGCTGCCGAAGTCGCTGTATTTGTCGTAACGCAGCGAACCGGTGACGTCCAGGGTCGAAGTCAGGGGCACTTGCACTTCGGTGAAGGCGGCGTAGACGCTGCGCGAACCTTCGTTGCGGGTGTTTGGATCGATACCGGTCGATGCCACCACCTTGGCGGCGTATTCCGGATTGGCGGCCGAGAGGAACTTCTCGTGGCGGCCTTCGGCGCCGAACGCGATCGCGACGTTGCGGCCGGCGTGCAGCCAGTCACCGAGTTCACGGCTGGCCTTGAAGTCCAGGCCGTTGGTGGTGCCCTTGGCGTTCTGCACGTTGCCATCGAGGGCGGCGCTGTTGATCAGCGCGGTGCCGGCACCGTCCTGCGGACCGTAAGGATTGATCACGCCATTGAGCACGCCGGCGGTGATGATGCCGCCGTCGCTGTAGCCGCGCAGGTTTTCGCTGACCTTGTTTTCGTTGTAGGAGTAAGCAGCCTGGTAATCCCAGCCCGCCAGGTTGCCTTCAAGCGAAGTGATCAGGCGCTGCTGCTTGTTGATGTTGTTGTCGGCACGGGGACCGTTTTCCAGGTCGCGCCATTTCAGCGACACCTGGTTGACGGAGGCAGGAATGGCGGGGCTTGGCGTAAAGTTGCCGTTGCCTGGGAAGAAAGGATTCAGGGTGCCGTTGGGGCGGAAACGATTTTGTTTCAGGCCGCCGTATGGCACTGGCGCGATCTGGCTGCTGATCTTGCTCTCGCTGCCCATGTACTCCACGCCCAGCTCATGATCGGCGTTCAGGCGCAGGGTGCCCTTGACCAGGCCGGTGGTACGGTCGCTTTTCGGGATGTAGTCCACGAAGCTCGAGGTCGTCATCTGGCAGCTGGTGCCATCGGCGCCTGGAATCAGGTTGGGCGCCGAGGTGCAGTTTGGCGCAGCCGGGTTGCCGCCAAAGGCGTTGTTGCCGACGGCGTAGGAGTAGTTGGCAGGGCTGGTGGTAGGCGACAGGCCGCCTGGGTAGCGCTTGTTGAAGTCGCGCTGGGTACCACCGAGATTTTTCTGTTCCTGGTGATCCAGGATACCGTAGATGTTCCAGCCGTCGGAAGCCAGGCTGCCGGTGCCGAAAGCGACGTTGAGCGACTTCGAATCGCCGCCTTTTTTCTGCGGCTGGTCGTAGCCGACGGTGGCGACGCCGCCCTGGAAGTCTTTTTTGGTGATGAAGTTGATCACGCCGCCGACGGCGTCGGAGCCGTACAGGGACGAGGCGCCATCGCGCAGCACTTCGACGTGGTCGAGGGCGGCGAAGGGGATCATGTTCAGGTCGGGCGCCGAGCTGTCGAAGGCGTTATTGGCCAGGCGACGGCCGTTCAGCAGCACCAGGGTCTTGTTTGCGCCGATGCCGCGCAGGTCGGCGAACGAGGCGCCGCCGGTACCGAGGCCGACGACCTGGCTGGTGCCTTGCTGGCCCTGGGCGATCGACAGGTTGTTCATGACCTGTTCGATGGTGGTGATGCCCTGTTTCTTCAGGTCATCCATTTTGAGGACGGTGACGGGGACTGCAGTTTCTGCATCGATCCGCTTGATGGCCGAGCCGGTAATTTCAACGCGCTGGATCGGGCCAGTGGTTTCCTGGGCCAGCGCAGCATGGGCGGCCAGGCTGAGACCGACAGCGACGCTGCCGGAAAACATCAGCCGCAGCGAGCGGGACAAAACAGTTTCCATCATAGTAAAGACTCCTGGTGAACTAATTATTTATAACGATTCCCGGCAGCGCTCATCGCTGCTTTGATGACACAGGGCATGACATGGAACCATTCAAATTGCTTTGCGGTCAAGCAAGTCCGGATAAGTACGCCCATAAACAACGGGCGGGCGGCGGACTTGACAAGCGCCGGCTAGCAAGATTTGCAACGATATACGACTCGTCAGTCTTGTGGTCGTGTTTGCTCGTCAAACGTGGCATAAACGTCGTGTGAACGCCACACTTTGCTGCCCCGTATCCATGTTTGGAGCAGCCAACATGAAAAAAGCCCGGAAGCTTGCGCCTCCGGGCTTTCAATGACTGCTTTGATGCTTACTTGAACTTCACACCAGCGCTGACATACAGCAGGCGACCGCGGGGATCGTACTGGTTGATGTCGTAGCCGGACTGGAACTGGTTCGTGACCGCGGCGCCGATGGTGTCTGGCTGGCGGTTGAACATGTTCTTGATGCCAGCTGCCAGGGTGACGTTCTCGAAGCCCTTGTAGGTCAGGTTGGCGTCGAAGATCGATTCACGCGAGATGAACACCTTGTTGTCGTTCAAATCGCGGCCGACCTGGTAACCGCTGCGGAAGTTCTGGATCAGGGTGGTGGCCCATGGACCGGTGGTCCAGGTGCCGGCCAGCTGATGCTTGTAACGCAGGATCACGCCGCCGTTCTGGGCGCCAATGACCGGGTCGCCGTTGCCGTCAACCATGGTGCCAACCTTGTGCGAGATCTCGCCACCTGGACTGGTCTGGTCGAACTTGTCCATGTAGGTGCCGTTCAGGTTCAGGTCCAGGCGACCGAAGTCGAAGTTGCCGCGCCAGGTGGCGAAGAAGTCGATGCCCTGGACGTTGGCGTTGCCGGTGTTGGCCAGCACGGAACGGATGCCCGTCACATCATCGCCACGCAAGGTGACCAGGCCCTGGTAGGCCGGGTCGCCGGCGCGGAAGCGCGAAACGATTTCCTGTGCCGATGGGGTGGCCAGGATGTTGCGGATGTTGATGTTGAAGAAGTCCAGGCCGATGCTCGACGAGGTCGTTGGCTGCCACACGGTACCGAAGGAGTACTGCTTCGATTTCTCGGGCTGCAGGTTCGGGTTGCCGCCGGTCAGTGCGTTCACCTGCAGGCCGGTCTGGCCCGTCTTCGGATCGCTGAACTGCTCGGAGGTTGCCAGGGTCTGAGGCGTCCACAGGTCGACCAGGGTCGGCGCGCGGAAGCCCGTGCCGTACGAAGCGCGGAACAGCAGCGACTTGACTGGCTGCCAGCGCAGGCTGGTCTTGTAGTTGGCCGAATTGCCGACGTCGTTGTACTTGTCGTCACGGACGGCGATATTGCCTTCCAGTGTCTTCAGGAACGGAATGTTCAGTTCGCCGAATACCGAATTGACGACGCGGCTGCGATCGATAGGCACCACCGAGCCGCCCAGGCCGGAAATGTCGCCCGACTCGTAAGCAGCGCTAGGGTTGGTGATGTAGCTCTCGCGGCGTGACTGCAGGCCCAGCGCGTACTGTGGCGTGATGCCGCCCAGCTTGAAGAAGTCGCCGGAAATCTTGGCGTCGAAGGCATCGCTGGTCGACTTGGCGGACAGGAAGTCACCCGTGAACGCGGCCGTCTGGATCTGGTCGGCCAGGGCGCCCGTTTGCACGCCGCCGGCGGCCCACGGGTTCCAGTTGTTGGCAGGATTGTTGATGATCTTGGCGTAGGCCACTTGCGAGAAGTAACCGGTGCCAACCGAGCTGTTCAGCTTCGACTCGTTGTGGGTCAGGGCCACTTCGTAGTCCTGCTCCGCCACGGTGCCCTTGGCGCCGACGACGATACGCGACTGCTTGCCAAGGTCGATGTTCTGACGGGGGCCAAAGTCCTGTACGCGCTCGGTGATGGCCAGCGGCTTGCCGATCAGCGAATTGAAACCATGCGACTGCAGGTAAGGTACGGCGATCGACTGGTACGCCGGGTTGCTTGGGTAGAGCAGCAGGCCGGTCGGCACGCCTTGTGCGGCAAACTGGGCATCGGACTCGAAGAAGTCGGTGCGCGCAGGCGAACCCTGGTAGGTCTGGGTGACGCGGCTCTGCGAGTACAGCACATCGGCGAACAGGGAGGTGTTGGCGTTCAGTGCGTAGTTCAGGTTGGCGGTCAGGTTGACCAGTTCGCGATCCGGGGTCAAGCCGACGACGGGAGCGCTGTCGTAGATGCAATAAGGCAGGCCTTTTTTGCCGGTCAGATTGCTCATGCCAATCTGGCCGCAGTTGCCAGCCAGCGGGTTGCCGTAAGTACTGCTGTTGGTGGTCAGGTTGTTGTCGGGACCGACGCCTGGGGTGAAATTACCCTGGATGTTGCCGGTACCGGTGGCGCTGCCGCTGAAGTAAGGCTGCTTGGTCGACGAGGACGCGTAATCGCGGTCACGGCCGAACAGGGCCTTTTCTTTTTCGTACGAGGCCGAAGCGACGATGCTCAGCTTGTCGGTGTTGAAGCCGCCAGCGATCGACGCTTTGCGGTTGTCGCCGCCACCGGAGGTGGTGGGCTGACCATAACCGGCGTTCAGTTCGACGCCTTCCATTTTCTTGGTCAGGATGAAGTTGACCACGCCGGCGACGGCATCGCTGCCGTACACGCCCGATGCGCCATCCTTGAGGATTTCAACGCGCTCGATGGCGGACAGGGGGATGGCGTTGACGTTGACGGAGCTGCCGTCGCTGCCGGCAAAGGCGGCCAGGCGGCGGCCGTTGACCAGGACCAGGGTCCGGGCCGAACCGAGGCCGCGCAGCGAGATGGACGACAGGCCGCCCGTGCTGGTGCCGGCGCCGGTGGCGTTGCTGGTTGCGCCAGCCGACGAGAAGGCGGCGATCGACTGCAGCAGTTCTTCGGTGCTGGTCGCGCCCGTGCGGGCGATGTCGGCCTTGGTGATCAGCTGGACGGGCAGGGCGGTTTCAGCATCGACGCGCTTGACCGACGAACCGGTGATTTCAACGCGCTGGACCGGGCCAGTCGCCTCTTGTGCCATGGCAGCCTGGGCGGCAAAGCCCAGACCGACCGCCACGCTGCCCGAAAACATCAGGCGCAATGAGCGTGACAAAACTGTTTCCATCATTTTTACAACTCCTCTTGAACTATTCTTGGCGCAGCGCGTTAACGCCGCGACCGTAGCGGGTAAAGCATGCGGCCCAGCATCACACCACCCCGCAAACTGCCGGGTCAAGGGCATGAAAAGTGCTTACGCCTGGATACAACGGGAATGTATCGCCGCCCCCAAACCCTTGACACGGGCAAGTAGCGCAAGTGACTGTAGGTGTACATGAATCGCTTACTAGTACTTTCGAGCTAGATAGAGCCTTGCGGCAATTACATTTGTTACAATGCGTTACATTGTAACGAGGGAAGACGCCATAGCGCCCGGTTATGGGCCCATGCTGCCTTGCACCAAATGGGCGTAAAAAAGCCGGGACTGGCCCGGCTGCGGGTGCTGCCTTGTATTGACGGGTCAGCCGGCCATCGCCAGCGCCACCGCTTCGGCCACCTTGATGCCATCGACCGCTGCAGACAGGATGCCGCCGGCGTAGCCCGCCCCTTCGCCAGCCGGGAACAGGCCGCGTGTGTTCAGGCTTTGCAGGTCATCATCGCGCCGCTTAATGCGAATTGGTGAGGATGTACGCGTTTCCACGCCCGTCAGCAGGGCTTCGGGGTGGAAATACCCCTTGATCTGCTTGTCGAAGGCAGGGAAGGCTTCGCGCATGGCGCTGATGGCGTACTCGGGCAGGGCGCCGGCCAGGTCGGTCAGGTGGATGCCCGGGGTGTAGGAGGGCACCACGCTGCCCAGCGCCGTGGAGGCGCGTCCAGCCACGAAGTCGCCCATCAGCTGGCCTGGCGCATCGTAGGTGCCGCCGCCCAGGGCAAACGCGCCTTCCTCCAGCTTTCTCTGCAGGGCGATCCCGGCCAGCGGGTGGCCCGGGTAGTCGGCCGGTGTAATGCCCACCACGATGGCGCTGTTGGCGTTGCGCTCATTGCGCGAGTACTGGCTCATGCCGTTGGTGACCACGCGGCCCGGCTCCGAGGCGGCGGCCACGACGGTGCCGCCCGGACACATGCAGAAACTGTAGACCGAACGGCCGTTTTTGGCGTGGTGCACCAGCTTGTAATCGGCCGCGCCCAGGATCTTGTTGCCGGCATTGGGACCAAAACGGCAGACGTCGATCAGCGACTGGGGATGCTCGACCCGGAAGCCCACCGAAAACGGTTTTGCCTCGATGTACACGCCCCGTTCATGGAGCATCTCGAAGGTGTCGCGCGCGCTGTGGCCGATCGCCAGCACCAGGTGGCGGGTGGCAATGCGCTCGCCGTTGGCCAGCACCACGCCGCGCACCTGGCCGCTGGCGGCATCGCGCTCAATGTCGAGGTCGACCACCTTGCTGGAAAAGCGGTACTCACCGCCCAGGGCGATGATGGTTTCGCGCATCTGCTCGACCATCTTGACCAGGCGGAAGGTGCCGATGTGGGGCTTGCTGATGTACAAAATTTCTTCCGGCGCGCCTGCCTTGACGAATTCTTCCAGCACCTTGCGGCCGTAATGATGGGGGTCCTTGATCTGGCTATACAGTTTTCCGTCCGAAAAGGTGCCGGCGCCACCCTCACCGAACTGCACATTCGATTCCGGATTGAGTTCGCGCTTGCGCCAGAAGCCAAAGGTATCGACGGTACGCTCGCGCACCACCTTGCCGCGCTCGAGGATCAGCGGGCGCAAGCCCATCTGCGCCAGGATCAGGGCGGCGAACAGGCCGCACGGGCCGGTGCCGATGACCACCGGGCGCTCGCCCTTGGCCGGTCCTGCCGCGCGCTGGCCGCCGGCCACAAAGTGATAGCTGGTGTCGGGCGCCGGCATGATGTGGATATCGCTCTTGCAGCGCGCCAGCACCGCCGCCTCGTCGCGCAATGCGACGTTAACGGAATAAATCAGCACGATCGCGCGCTTTTTGCGGGCATCGAAACTCCGTTTATAGACCTCCAGTTGCAGCAGGTCGGCATCGACAATGCCAAGCCGCTCCAGCACTGCTGCGCGCAGGGCGGTGTCGGGATGATCCAGGGGGAGTTTGAGTTCGGCGATTCTGAGCATGGCGAATGAAGACAAAAAACGAGACCCGGTATTTTAACCGGTAATGACTGCATATTAATGGGCATTGGCGCTAATGCGCGGGTGCTATTAAATAATGCTAAAAGTTAATATGGAATGTTTGTTGTTTTATGCATACGCGGACGGTATGTAAAATTGACATCGCGCAAGTACACATGGTCTTATGTAGTGATGGTCAGACACGGAATAACCTTGCCGTTGTCTGACTATGGACCCCACCCGCAAGGTGCACTCTGCCGGAGTTTCCGTCAGCAATTTGCAAGACGACCTACCAATACCCAGAAGGAGATGTTCCATGATGTTCAAATTGAAGTCGATGCCACAAGCGATCGCGTTCGCACTCGCCGGTGGCGCCCTGTCAGTTGCCGCGATGTCGCCGGCAATGGCACAGACCGACGCCCCAGCAGCCGTCCAGCGCGTTGTCGTGACCGGTTCGCTGATCAGCCGTACCGATACCGAAACCCCAACCCCGGTGCAGGTTCTGACCGCGGCAGACATTCAGAAAAGCGGCAAGACGTCGGTTGCTGAACTGCTGAGCGATCTTGCATCGAACGGCGCCGGCACCCTGGGCACTGGTTTCTCCGGCGCGTTCGCCAACGGCGCAACCGGCATCTCCCTGCGCGGCCTGACGGTCGGCGCAACCCTGGTCCTGGTTGACGGTCACCGTATTGCTCCATACCCACTGTCGGACGACTCGCAGCGCTCCTTCGTGGACGTCTCCTCGATTCCTTTTGACGCCATCGATCACATCGACGTGCTCAAAAGCGGCGCATCGTCG
Organism: Massilia sp.; assembly: GCA_045810505.1. Taxonomy (GTDB): domain Bacteria; phylum Pseudomonadota; class Gammaproteobacteria; order Burkholderiales; family Burkholderiaceae_D; genus JAFCUW01. Next base: position 8,432 of record JBJMVV010000338.1, on the reverse strand, counting down.
ACCTACGGCTCCGACGCTATCGCCGGCGTGGTCAACATCATCCTGAAAAAGAACCTGAACGGCACCCGCGTCAGCGCTGAGAGCGGCAAGACCCAGCACGGCGGCGGCAAGACCAATCGCGCTTCGCTGAGCACCGGCTTCGGTGACCTCGACGTCGACGGCTTCAACGTCTTCGGTACCGCCGAGTGGCGCCGTCAGGACGCCATCAAACTGTCCGACCGCGACAACTTCGCCTGGGACAACCGTGACTGGCGCGACCGTGGTGGTAACGACCTGCGTCTGGGCGTGCCAACCTCCTTGAACGGTTTCCTCACCGCAACCAACACGCCGTTCCTGTACAATCCTGCCGGCAACAACCCGGCTGGCGTGACGAACGTCAACAATCCAGCGAACTACCAGTTCCTGGACCCATCGAAGTGCAACTTCACCGCCTACCGCGCCGGCAACTGCGCCATCCGCGACACCACTTCCTTCCTCCAGCCTGCGACCGAAAACGTCAACATTTTGCTGGGTGGCACCAAGAAGCTGGGCGGCGACTGGGAACTGTCGGCCAAGGCCTCGCTGTTCCAGCGTAACAGCATCAACAACCGTGGTATTTCGTCGGCTTACTCGCCAACCACCTTTGCTGGTTCGACCTCGCTCAACAACGGCGTTCTGGTCACCCAGATCGGCCGCGTGGCCAGCACCCTGATTCCTGCTGGCGTGGCCGGCAACCAGTTCGGCGCGCCGGCCCGCCTCTACGGCATCGTGCCAGGCATCGACCCTGCCACCACCAATGACAACACCTCCAAGACCACCCGCTTTGCCGTGGACCTGAAGGGCAGCGCATTGGGCTGGGATACTCTGGTGGGCGCCGGCATCACCAAGGTCACCACCGACATCGACTACAGCGGCTACCTCGACCGTGCAGCCCTGTACGCGGCGATCAACAACGGCACCTGGAACCCGCTGGGCGGCAACTCGCCTGACATGGTCAACAAGATTTCGCCGCGCTTCTCCAATAGCCTCGAATCGAAGCTCAATTACTTCGATGCCACCGCCTCGCGCGAACTGATGCAACTGGGCGCAGGTCCCCTGTCCGCCGCTCTGGGCGTGCACTACGACAAGCGTGAGCAGAACTCGCCAGCCGCATCGCTGACCGCCAACGGCCAGGTCGCCAATACCTCGGCCTTCGTGGTTGGATCGACGACCAACACCGCTATCTTCGGCGAACTGCGCGCAGTGCCCATCAAGGATGTCGAAGCCAGCTTGCAAGCTCGTTATGACCACTTTGACACGTATGGCAATTCGTTCACGCCAGCGGCCAACTTCAAGTGGACGCCGAACAAGATCATCGGCTTCCGCGGTAACGTGGCCAAGGGCTTCCGTGCACCGAACCCTGCTGAAATCGGCAACGCTGGTTCCTTCTTCACCTTCAACGCGATCAATGACCCGATCCTCTGCGTTGGCGGCAAGAACACCAACAAGGGCAGCCTGGTCAATGGCGCCTGCTCGATCAACCCACCGTACGTGCAGGTTACCGACAACAAGGGCCTCTCGCCCGAGAAGTCGACTTCGTACAACTTCGGTATCATCGTGGAGCCGTTCAAGGGCCTGAACGCTACCCTGGACTACTACAACATCGAAGTGAAGAACCAGATCGTCACCGCAGCCGGCAACGATCCAACCTTTACGCCTGATTTCGCGCGTGGTCCTGCGACCCCGGTCGATATCTCCAACGGTGACGGCACCAGCAGCGTCGGTACCCCATCGGTTGGCCCGATCATCTATGCCAAGTCGCCTTACATCAACCTGGGCAGCACCAAGACCAGCGGTATCGAAGCTGACGTCAAGTACCGCTTTAACCTGGGCGGCGACATGGGCCGGATCACTGCAGGCCTGAGCGCAGCGCACGTGTTCAGCTACATCAGCGAATCGGGCGGCGTCGAGTATCAGCTGGCTGGCACGCAGGGTCCTTCGGTCGTTGGCGGCGCAACCGGCAACCCGAAAGACCGCGCGCAGTTCACCCTGGGCTACACCCGTGGTCCTCTGGACGTGACGGCAACGATGAACTACACCAGCTCGTTCTCGACGCTGGACCCATCGGTTGGCGCCACCAGCTGCGATTCGACGGCGTTGGATGCCGGCGGCCGTACCTACTTCCAGAACAAGGTCCAGCCTGCTGGCTACTGCGAAGTTGCGTCGTTCACCACGACCAACCTGAACGTGCAGTACAAGATCAGCCAGAATCTGACCCTGAAGGGCTCGATCCTGAACCTGTTCGACCGTCAGCCACCGTTTGACGTAGCAACCTACGGCAACCAGGGCACCCAGACCTCGTACAACGCTTCGTTGCACCAGGCTGGCGCCATTGGCCGCTTCTTCAGCCTGGGTCTGGCTTACCAGTTCTAAGCCAGTCGCTGTCTGACAGCCAAACAAAAGGGACGCTTCGGCGTCCCTTTTTTTCGTCCCCGCAAAACGCTGTGACTACATCCCGCCCCACAGGCCGCCCAGCATGGCCATGGCCGCCAGCGCCGCCGTTTCCGTGCGCAGGATACGCGGACCCATGCTCAAGGCCAGCGCGCCCCGTGCGATCGCGGCGTCCTCTTCTGCCGGCGTGAATCCCCCTTCAGGCCCTACCATCAGGGTGATGGCCTGGGCTGGGTTGGCGCCAGCCCAGCTTGCCAGCGACTGCGTGCCGCGGGGGCTGAGCAGGATGGTCGGCTGCGCCGCCTCGCGCGCCAGCCACTTGTTGACGTCTTCCACCGCAGACAGCCCGGTCAGCCGGGTCCGTCCACTCTGTTCGGACGCCGCCACGATCACGCCTTGCCAGTGCGCCAGACGTTTTTCGGCCCGCTCGCCCGACAGGCGCACCACGCAGCGCTGGGCCAGCAGGGGCTGCACGGCGGCCACGCCGAGTTCCACCGCTTTTTCAATGATCCAGTCCATTTTCGACGCTTCCGGCAGCGCCTGGGCCAGGGTGACGGGGTAGGGCAGTTCCACATCGTGCGCTGTTGCTTGGGCGACATGGGCGCTGGCGCTGCGCTTGTCCACGGCCGCCAGGATGGCGTCGTAATTGTTGCCGTCGCCGTTGAACAGGGTCAGCGGCGCACCGGGTTCGAGGCGCAGCACGCGGATATGGTGGGCCACTGCCTCGGGCAGGGCTGCTGTGGCGCCGGCAATCAGGGCGTCGGGTGTGTAAAAACGGGGCATGGGGCTCCAACTATATAAGGCGGCCCTGGAAAAAACCGGGGCGGCGCCGCTGGCCGCATTTTAATTGCGCACCGCGCTGTCTGGTAAAATAGATGGCTACGCTGTACCCGTTATCGCCGCGCTTTTGCTCTGCCTTCGTTCCGACGACCTCACCTTTCGACCCATGAAACCTATGCAAACCACCACAAGAATGGCCAACGCGATCCGCGCGCTGGCAATGGACGCTGTTCAAAAAGCCAACTCCGGCCATCCAGGCATGCCAATGGGCATGGCTGAAATTGCCGTGGCGCTGTGGGATGGGCATTACAAGCACAATCCGGCCAACCCCAAATGGGCCAACCGCGACCGTTTCCTGCTGTCGAACGGGCATGGCTCGATGCTGCATTATTCGCTGCTGCACCTGTCCGGCTACGATCTCACCATCGACGACCTGAAGGGCTTCCGCCAGTTGCACTCGAAGACCCCGGGCCACCCTGAAGTGGACATCACCCCCGGCGTGGAAACCACCACCGGCCCGCTGGGCCAGGGCCTGGCCAACGCGGTCGGCATGGCGCTCGCCGAATACCTGCTGGCAGCGCAGTTCAACAAGCCCGGCTTTGAAGTGGTCGACCACTACACCTACGCCTTCCTGGGCGATGGTTGTCTGATGGAAGGCATCTCCCACGAAGTGTGCTCGCTGGCGGGCACCCTGGGCCTGAAAAAACTGATCGGCCTGTACGACGACAACGGCATCTCGATCGACGGCAAGGTGGAAGGCTGGTTCACCGATGACACCCCGGCCCGTTTCGAGGCTTACGGCTGGAACGTGGTGCGCAATGTCGACGGCCATGATGTTGCCGCCGTTGACGCCGCCATCGCGCAAGCCAAGCTTGCCGACAAGCCAACCTTGATCTGCTGCAAGACCATCATCGGCAAGGGTTCGCCGAATCTGCAGGGCGGCGACAAGGTGCACGGCGCAGCGCTGGGCGACAAGGAAGTCGCCGCCGTGCGCGAGCACCTGCTGTGGGACAGCGTTCCCTTCGACATCCCGGCCGACGTCTACACGGCCTGGGACGCGAAAGAGAAGGGCGCCGCCGTCGAGTCCGACTGGAACACCCTGTTTGCTGGCTACCGCGCCCAGTTCCCGGCCGAAGCTGCCGAACTGGAGCGTCGCATGAAAGGCGATCTGCCAGCCAACTTCGACGCCACCCTGGCCGCCGCCGTTGCCTCCTGCGTGGAAAAGAAGGAAACCATTGCCACCCGCAAGGCCAGCCAGAACGCCATCCAGGCGCTGGCCCCTGTGCTGCCCGAATTCCTCGGCGGCTCGGCCGACCTGACCGGCTCCAATCTGACCAACTGGAAAGAGAGCGTCAACCTGCGCTCCGGCAAGCCTGGCAACCACATCAACTACGGCGTGCGCGAATTCGGCATGAGCGCCATCATGAACGGCGTCGCCCTGCACGGCGGTTTCATCCCGTTTGGCGCCACCTTCCTGACTTTCTCGGACTACAGCCGCAACGCCCTGCGCATGGCCGCCCTGATGAAGCAGCGCGCCCTGTTCGTGTTCACCCACGATTCCATTGGCCTGGGCGAAGACGGTCCGACCCACCAGTCGATCGAGCATGTCTCGTCGCTGCGCCTGATCCCGAACCTGGACAACTGGCGTCCTTGCGACACCACCGAATCGATGGTTGCCTGGGGCGCGGCCGTCAAGCGCAAGGATGGTCCTTCGACCCTGATCTTCTCGCGCCAGAACCTGCCGTTCATGGAGCGCACCGAGCAGCAAGTGGCTGATATCGCCCGCGGCGGCTATGTGCTGCAGGATGCGCCCAATGCCCAGCTGATCCTGATCGCCACCGGCTCGGAAGTGGAGCTGGCTGTCAAGGCGGCCGCGGCGCTGAAAGAAGAGGGCGTGGCCGTGCGCGTGGTGTCGATGCCGTCGACCGACGTGTTCGACCGCCAGGACGCCGCATACAAGGCAAGCGTGCTCACCCGTGGCACGCCACGCGTGGCCATCGAGGCTGGCGTGACGGACTTCTGGTACAAATATGTGGGACTCGAAGGCGCCGTTGTCGGTATCGACAGCTTCGGCGAATCGGCCCCGGCGCCGGTGTTGTTCAAGCATTTCGGCTTCACGGTCGAGAATGTCGTCGCGAAGGCAAAGATTGTGTTGGCTCGTTAAATAACAGAGGACGGCGCCGGCCATCACGCGATGGGCGGCGCCGTCCATAACCGTTTTTATTTACCAAGGAGAGAAGCATGACGATCAAGGTTGCAATCAATGGCTATGGCCGCATCGGCCGCAATGTACTGCGCGCTTTCTACGAAGGCGGCAAGAAGCAGGACATCCAGATCGTGGCAATCAATGATCTGGGCGACGCCAAGTCGAACGCCCACCTGACCCGCTACGACACGGCGCACGGCAAGTTCCCCGGCACCGTCACCGTTGAAGGCGACAACATGATCGTCAATGGCGATCCGATCCGCGTGTTCGCACAGCGCAACCCGGCCGAGATCCCATGGGGCGAACTGGGCGTGGACGTCGTGCTCGAATGCACCGGCTTTTTCACCACCAAGGAAAAGGCCTCGGCCCACCTCAAGGGCGGCGCCAAGAAAGTCATCATCTCGGCCCCAGGCGGCAAGGACGTGGACGCCACGATCGTGTTCGGTGTCAACCAGGACGTACTGAAGTCGAGCGACACCGTCATCTCCAACGCCTCCTGCACCACCAACTGCCTGGCCCCGCTGGTCAAGCCTCTCAACGACGCCATTGGCCTGGAAACCGGCCTGATGACGACGGTGCACGCCTACACCAACGACCAGGTGCTGTCGGACGTGATGCACGAAGACCTGCGCCGCGCCCGTTCGGCCACCATGAGCATGATCCCGACCAAGACGGGCGCTGCCGCCGCGGTCGGCCTGGTGCTGCCTGAACTGAACGGCAAACTGGACGGTTTTGCGATCCGCGTGCCGACCATCAACGTCTCGCTGGTCGACCTGACCTTCATCGCCAAGCGCGACACGACGGTCGAAGAAATCAACCAGCTGATGGAAAAAGCCGCTGCCGAAGGCCCGCTCAAAGGCATCCTGACCTACCAGACCGAGCCGCTCGTCTCGATCGACTTCAACCACAACCCGGCCTCGTCGAATTTCGATTCGACCCTGACGAAAGTGTCGGGCCGCCTGGTCAAGGTGTCCTCGTGGTATGACAACGAGTGGGGCTTCTCGAACCGCATGCTCGATACCACCGTGGCGCTGATGAACGCCAAGTAAGCAATGTAGAACCAGGCCTGCGCGGCCAGAAACGGGAAGACGGAAACGTCTTCCCGTTTTTTTTGCGCCTTCAGTTTAGCTCGTGCGTATGCGGTCGCGGTGTCGATGCCGGCTAACGTGTGCGCAAGTGTTTCTCAGGATACACATTTTCATATTGATAATTAACGAATACGTTGTCTATTCGAACTGAACAAAATCCCCAAAAATCTTTGATAAGTTGGTAAGTTTCCATTCGCTCCGCACTGAGCGTGAACTGTTTATGTTGTTTTCTGGATCGATTCGATTGCTTCATATTGACGGTCTACAAGCTCAAGTGGTCTCATCGTGTGCTTGGCCATTTCACAATCGTATTGATTGCAGAGCTGGCCAACAGGGGCAGGGCGCCGGTGGCAAACCCGGTTTGCAGCAGTTGCCCGCCCGGGACATAAAAAACTATTAAACCGTAATCGGAGAATTCCTTGAATCATCAGTTCAAATTGAAAACAAGCGTTGTGGCGGTGGCCCTGACCCTGACGGCCTCGCACATCGCGCTGGCACAGGACACGGCTGGCCAGCCGATGGCCCGCGTGACCGTGACCGGATCGAACATCAAGCGCGTACAGTCCGATGGCACCTCGGCCATCCAGACCATCACCGCAGCCGACATTCGCGCCAGCGGCGCCAATTCGGTGCAGGAACTGCTGCAAAAAGTACCTTCGCTGGGCGCTGGCGCCTCCTTCGACAGCACGGACGGCGGTTTTTCCCGTGGCGCCGCCACCGCATCGCTGCGCGGCCTTGGCCCCGCGTCGACCCTGGTGCTGCTCAACGGTCGCCGCCTGACCCCCTCGGCCTACGCCGACCCGAACAACGGCAAGTCGACCGCTTACGACCTGAATAACATCCCCCTGTCGGCGATCGAACGGGTGGAAGTATTCAAGGACGGCGCTTCGGCCGTGTACGGCTCCGACGCCATCGCCGGCGTCATCAACTTCATCACGCGCCAGGATTACCAGGGCGCGGAATTGTCCGCCAGCTATGGCGCGAACGATAACAACAAGTTCCAGAACAAGCGCGCCAATGGCGTATTCGGTTTCGGTAACCTGGACACCGACCGCTACAACGGCTTTGTCTCCGTCGATGTCTCGCAGCGCCAGAGCGTGCTGATCAAGGACGTCAACGATATCGAAAAGGCCGAATATGCGGCCATCAACTACCGCCTCAATCCCTTCTCGAGCAACCTGTCCTCGTCGCCTTTCTTCTACCGCGAGCGCGGCGCCGGCTTGAACTCCTACGCCAACTCGCTGGCGCTTGGTTCGCAGGTCATCAACAAGCTCAATTGCGATCCGTCGCGCCAGATCGTCGGCGATCCGAACACGATGAACATTGCGACCACCAGCGCTTTGAATGGCCGCAAGTTCTGTAACTTCAACCTCAACGACTACAACGAAGCGCAGTCGGCCGGCAAGGACGCCAGCATCCTGTCGCGCGTGAATTTTCAGCTGAGCCAGAACGTCCAGGCCTTCGGTGAATTCGCCGCCACCCGTTCCGAGCGTACCTATATCGCCGCGCCCCGTTCGACCCAGGGCACCGCCGGCTCGACAGTGTTCCTGCTCAACGGCGCACCCCAGCAGTTCCAGCTGGTGCTGCCCGTGGGCGCGCCGGACAATCCCTTCCCGGGCGCCCGTTCGGCGGTGGGCATCCGTTTTGAAGGTCGCGATGCTGGCCAGAAAAACGTCAACGACACCTACCGCGGCCTGGTTGGCCTGAAGGGCACGACCGCCGGCTGGGACTGGGAATCGGGCCTGCTATGGAACCGCAACGAGCGTACCGAGAACTACATCGGCATGCTGTACCGTCCGACCCTGCAGAAAGTCAACAATGGCACGGAAACCCTGGACCAACTGCTCGCTGACCCCACGGCCACGCGTGACCTGACCAATCGCGGCTACTCGCAAGTGACCCAGATCGACGCCAAGGCATCGACCGAATTCGGCCATCTGGGCGGCGGC
>JBJMVV010000337.1:0-13858 GCA_045810505.1 Massilia sp. | reverse complement strand
TGATGGCCTGGGCCTTCTGGCGCATCTCCAGCCATATCCACACGGCGTCGACTGATTCACTAAAACGCTTCGCGGCGCTCATCGACCATGTGCAGGAAACCCTGTCTGGCGTACGCACCTTGCGCGCGCTGGGGCTGGAACAGCGTAGCGCGCAGCGCTTTGGCGAACTGGCCGAAGGCGCGGCCGACGCCAGCCTCACGGCCCAGCAATGGGAAGCGGCCTACGAGCCGGCAGTGGGCCTGACCCTGGGCGCGGCGGGCTTTTTGACCCTGGGGCTGGGCGCCTACCTGATCTGGCAAAACCAGCTGACCATTGGCGCGCTGACCAGTTTTACCATGTACCTCGGCCAGCTGATCTGGCCCATGTTCGCAGCCGGCTGGGTGCTGGCCCTGATTGAACGGGGCCGCGCCGCGTGGGCGCGCCTGCAGCCGCTGCTTGACGCCCCCCTGTCGGTGGACGATCACGGCGCGGTGACCAGCCTTGATCCGGGGCCGCTGGTGGTCGACGCCATCACGGTGCGCTACGCCGGCCACGACAAGCCGGCCCTGGACGGCGTATCCCTCACCCTGCAGGCCGGCCAGACCCTGGGTCTGGTCGGCCCCACCGGCGCCGGCAAATCGACCTTGCTGCGGGTGCTGCTGCGCCAGCTCGCGCCCCAGCACGGCAAGGTGACCTGGAACGGTCATGCGCTGGCCGACTACAGCCTCGCCACCCTGCGTGGCGCGGTCGGCTGGGTGCCGCAGGAGTCCTTCCTGTTCTCGGCCACGATCGCCGACAATATCGCGCTGGGCAAACCGGGCGCCTCGCGCGCCGAGATCGCCCATGCGGCCGACATGGCGGCAATCGACGAGGACGTGCGCCGCTTCCCGGCCGGCTACGACACCAGCGTGGGCGAAAAAGGCATCACGCTCTCGGGCGGCCAGCGCCAGCGGGTGGCGATCGCGCGCGCCCTGCTGGCCGACAGCGATCTGCTGCTGATGGACGACGCCCTCTCGGCCGTCGACACGGGGACCGAGACCCGCATCCTCGAACACCTTGAAACGCTGCGCCGCGCACGGCCCGGCCGCAGCGCCATCATCGCCAGCCACCGGCTCTCGGCGGTCGCCAACGCCGACCTGATCGTGGTGCTGCGCGAAGGGCGCATCACCGAAAGGGGCACGCACGCGGCGCTGCTGGCCGCCGACGGCTGGTACGCCAGCCAATGGAAATACCAGCAACTGGAGGCCAGTCTCGATGCAGCCTGAATCCGACGACGTCATCAAACACAGCGCGGCCAGCATGCGCGCCCAGGGCAAACGCGCCATTGCCCTGCTGCGCCGCGCCGCCCATCCCGACCGCGCCCACCTGGGCTGGGCGATTGTCTGGCTGATCCTGGCGGCCGGCTTTGAAGTGGCCGGCCCGATTTTCGGCAAGGCCCTGATCGACCAGTACCTGCGGCCCCACCGGCTCGACTGGACCGCCATGGCGCTGCTGCTGGCGGGCGTGCTGGCCACCGGCTGGATCGCCTCCTGGCTGCGCTATCTGCAGCTGATGCGTTTATCGGGCCTGGCCATGCGCTCGGTGCAGCGCCTGCGCGAATGGGTCTATGGCCACGTGCTGCGCCTGCCGATGGCATTTTTCGACAAGGCCATCACGGGCCAGCTGGTCAGCCGCGTCACCAACGACACCGAGGCCGTCAAGACGCTCTACATCCAGGTGCTGTTCGTGATCCTCGACAGCAGCATCGTCCTGGTCGGCACGATGGTGGCGATGGCCTGGCTGGACTGGCGCCTGATGCTGATCGTGCTGGCGCTGGTGCCGGCCGTGGTGGCCATCATCTGGCTCTACCAGCGCATGTCGGCGCCGGCCGTCACGCGCGCGCGCACCCTGCGCAGCGACATCAACGGCCAGATGGCCGAATCGATCGGCGGCATGGCGGTGCTGCAGGCGCATAACGCCACGACACGCTTCGGCGAGCGTTTTGCGGCCACCAACCGCGACCACTACACGGCCCGGCTGGCCGAACTGCGCGCCAACGCTTTTCTCTTGCGCCCCGCACTCGACCTGCTCAACGTGGTGCTGCTGGCCGTGGTCATTTTCAGCTTCGGCCAGCGCAGCATGAACGCGGTCGAAGTGGGCGTGCTGTATGCCTTCATCAGCTACATCGCCCGCGTGGTCGAGCCCCTGATCCAGATTACGATGCAGTTTTCAGGACTGCAGCAGGCGGTGGTTGCCAGCGCGCGGGTGGCCGACCTGCTGGCCGAGACCACGGCGGCGGACCATGCGAGCCTGGCCGACAGCGGGCTTGACGTCCACCTGGCGCAGGTGGCGGCCAACGCACCGGCCATCGCCATCAATCAGCTCAGTTTCGGCTATGCGCCGGGCAATCACGTCCTGCATGGGATCGACCTGACGATGGCCCAGGGCGATTTCGTCGGCATCGTCGGCCACACCGGCAGCGGCAAATCAACCCTGCTGTCGCTGCTGCTGCGCTATTACGTGCCGGCGCCCGGCGAAGGCAGCATCGCCATGCTGGGACGCCCGCTCGCCTCGATCGACAACGACACCTTCCGCGGCGAAGTGGGACTGGTGCCGCAGGACCCCTTCCTGCTGGCCGCGTCGGCGCGCGAGAACATCGACATGGGCCGCGGCCTGCCTCTCGAGCGCATCGAGCAGGCCGCTCGCGCGGCCCACTGCCACGATTTTTTGAGCACGCTCGAACAGGGTTACGACACGCCGCTGGGCGAAGCCGGCTCGCGCCTGTCGACGGGGCAGAAGCAGCTGATCGCGATTGCGCGCGCCCTGGCCGGGCAACCCCGCATCCTGCTGCTCGATGAGGCGACCTCGAATATCGACAGTCAGACCGAGCAGATCGTGCAGCGGGCCCTGGACGAATTGCGCGGGCGCGTCACCATTGTCGCCATCGCCCACCGCCTCTCGACCATCCGCAATGCCAACCGGATTGTCGTGCTCAACCACGGCCGCATCGCCGAGCAGGGCAACCATGAGGCGCTGATGGGGATAGAAAACGGTTTATACCAGCGCCTGTATTTATTGCAGCAACTTGCGCTCTGAACCTGGCAAACTTGTCCGAATAAAAATGTAACTAAATCAACAACGTGGTGCGCTCCCAACAATGTTCAAAATGTGGTATTGAACTGGTAATAAAGCTATAGGAAAACGTGGTATTTGATGCGCATGGACAGACAAAATAAGTTTTTCCCTTCTGCAACACGCCTATAATTATTGCAGATCCCGCCCAGGGACGTTGTCGTCAAATTCCAAGGAAAACCATGTCGGCTGGCTCGTCTCGCCTCCCGCAGCGCCGCCTGCCAGCGGCGCTGCTGCTCTCGCTGTCGCTCTCCTTGTGCGCGTTCGGCGCGCAGGCCGGACCGACGGCGCCGTCCGCACCGGTGCAGCAGGCGCAGAGCGTGCAGCCGCCATCGGAGCAGGACCAGCAGCTGGACCGCCAGCTCGACGACATCCGCGAAATCAACCGCTACCAGCCGAAGACGGCGCTGGCCATGCTGCGCAAGATCGAACCGCAGGCGCGCGCAGCGGGGGTGGCGACCAAGGCGGAATTTCTCAACCAGTTGTGGCTGACCTACCGCTCGCGCGGCCTGCTGCCCGAGGCGATGGGCCTGGCCGAAGAACTGATCACGTTCGGGCGCGATCAGCACAACGATGTGGCGCTCGCCAAGGGCCTGCTGGCCAAGGGCTTTGTGCTGTTCTCCATGAACGAGCTGGCCGCATCGCACAAGCTGGCGTGGGAAGGCGCGGCGCTGGCCGATAAAACCGCTGATATGGCGCTGCGCATTTCGGCCACCATCACGGCCGGACAGGCCTACGCCGAAGAGGGCCATTTTCCGGAAGCGCTGGCGCGCCTGCAGGCCGCCGCGGCGCTGGCGCGCAGTTACGACCAGCCGATCCAGTCGGTGATGGCCTACAGTGCGCTGGCGGCCCTGTACGGCCAGATGAAAGAGTTCGACAAGGGTTTCCAGGCGCTAGACGAAGCCTATGCGGCGGCTGCCAAGACCAATTCGCCAGGCCGGCTGGCCGGCCTGAAAAACACCGAGTACGGCCTGGCGATGGACACCCACCAGCCCAAGCGGGCCCTGAACGCCCTGCTGGCGGCGCTCGAGATCTATCGCCGGATCGGCGCCACCACCAAGATCCCCGGCACGCTGGTCAATATCTCGGACAGCTATCTGCACGAGCGCGACTACCGCAACACCCTTCTCTATGCGAACCAGGCGATCGATGCGGCCCAGCCCCTCAACGACAGCAGCACCGAGGCGACGGGGCGCGTCAACATCGGCCAGGCCTTCCTGGGCATGGGCCAGCTGGCGGAGGGCAAACGCAGCTTCGAGGCGGGCCTGGCCGTGTTTGAAAAGAGCGGCGACAAGCCCTCGCTGCAGTCGGTGCTGCTCGAATACGGCGATGCGCTCGAGCGGGCGGGCGACATGGCCGGCGCCGTGACGGCCTACCATCGGGAGCGCACCCTGTCGAACGAGCTGTTTGAAGCGAGCCGGCAAAAGGCCGTGATGGAACTGCAGGGGAAGTACGAGGCAGACAAGAAGGAGCGCCAGATCGAACTGCTGCGCCGCGAAAACCAGGTCAAGAGCGCCGAGATCGACAACCGCCGCCTGCAGCAGCGCGTATGGTGGCTGCTGCTGGTGGTGTTCGCGCTGGTGGCCGTCATCGTCGGCATCCTGTACCGGAAGGTGAGAACCGCCAACGCCCAGCTGCAGGTCAAAAACCTCGAACTGAAACAGCAAAGTTCGCGCGATCCCCTCACCGCCCTGTACAACCGGCGCCACTTCCAGGAATTCATGCGCGGCCAGGCCAAGGACGAAAAACGCGCCGCCAGCCTGGCCCTGGCCGGCGAAGACACCGTGGCCGCCCTGTTCCTGCTCGACGTCGACCATTTTAAACACGTCAACGACACCTACGGCCACGCCGCCGGCGACGCTGTGCTGACGATGATCTCGGAGAACCTGCGCGAAATCCTGCGCGAAACGGACATGATCGTGCGCTGGGGCGGCGAGGAATTCCTCGCCTTCCTGCCAGCCGTGCCGCGCGCCGGCATCGACGACATCGCACGCCGCCTGCTGGAGGGCATCTCGGCCAGCACCATCGACTATCAGGGCAGGAAGATCGCCGTCAATGTCTCGATCGGCTACGCGCCCTTCCCCCTGTCCCCCGGCGAACAGCCGCTGCCCTGGGAGCGCGCCGTCAACCTGGTCGACATGGCGCTGTACATGGCCAAGGGCCACGGCCGCAACCGCGCCTACGGCGTGCGCGGCTTCGGCAAAGGGGGCGAGGCCACCATCGAGCAGATCGAACAGGACCTCGAACAGGCCTGGCGCTCGGGCGCGGTGGATATGGCGATCGTGCTGGGAAGCGGGACGGTGGCGGGGCCGGTTGCGGTCAGTGCCTAGGCGCCAGTCCCCGCCTTTTGCATGCGTCAGCGCTTGGCGGCTTCCTGAATTTTTTCCCCTGCCTGCTCGACCTTCTGCCCGACTTTTTCAGTGGCCGCATCGAGGCCCTTGGCCGCGTCGGCCGCTGCGTCGCCGGTGGCGGCGGCGATCTGGTCCTTCGTTTGCTGCGCCGAGTCAGCCGCCTGCCTGGCGACCGCGTGAGCCTTGTCGAGCTTGTCGTGCAGTTCCTGAGCCACCTTGTCGCCCGCGTTGTCGACGGCCTGACCGGCTTTTTGCGCAGGGCCCATCCCCTCGTCCCGCTTGCTGCAGCCGCTCATTGCCACCGCTGCCGCAAGCAAGCCCAGGGCGGCCATCGTCGAAAATTTCATATGTGCTCCAATTAATAAGGTGTTGCCGGCAAGAATACACCGAGCGGTTGACACGCGTCGCGGTAATCCTGACAATAGAACGACCGTTCGATTTTCAAACCGCCACTTCCCGGAGCAGCCATGTCTGAAACCACCAGCGTTCACCGTATCTGCCCGTTTTGCGAAGCCTGCTGCGGCCTGAAGGTCGATATCGAAACCGATGCCGCCACCCGCCTGCAACGGGTGGTGCGGGTGCGGGGCGACGAGGCCGACGTTTTTTCAAAGGGCTATCTGTGCCCGAAAGCGATCGGACTGAAGGAACTGCACGACGATCCGGACCGCCTGCGCACGCCCCTCGTCAAGCGTGACGGCGTCTTCGTCGAAGCCAGTTGGGAGGAAGCCTACGCCGAGATCGCGCGCCGCCTGCCGCCCGTGATTGCCGCCGGTGGCGCCAATGCGCTGGCCACGGTGCTGGGTAACCCGGTGGCGCACAAAATGAGCCTCATGCTGTACTTCCCGCGCCTGGCGCGCATGCTGGGCACCCGCAATATGTTCTCGGCGTCGAGCGTCGACCAGATCCCGAAGATGCTGTCGGTGGGCCTGATGTTCGGCACCTGGCTGGGCGTGCCGGTACCGGACATCGAACGCACGGATTTTTTGCTGGTCATCGGCGCCAACCCGATGGTCTCCAACGGCAGCCTGTGGACGGTGCCGGACTACCGCGGCAAGGCCAAGGCGCTGCGCGCGCGGGGCGGCAAAATCGTCGTGGTCGATCCCCGCCGCAGCGAGACGGCCGATGCGGCCGATGCGCACCACTTCATCCGTCCCGGCGCCGACGTGTTCTTCCTGCTGGGGATTGCCCACACCCTGTTCGATGAAGGCCTGGCTGATCTCAAACGGCTCACTAGCCACGTCAATGGCATGGAAGACTTGCGCGCCGCAGTGGCGCCGTATGCGCCGGAGCGGATGGCGGCCCGCTGCGGCATCGACGCCGCCGTCATGCGCGGCCTGGCCCGCACGCTCGCCACCACGCCGCGCGCGGCCGTATATGGCCGCATCGGCACCTGCACCCAGCAATTCGGCACCGTCACGTCCTGGCTGATCGACGCCATCAACGTCATCACGGGCCAGCTTGATGCCGAAGGAGGCGCGATGTTCCCGACACCGGCGGCCTTTGGCGCCAACACCCGCGGTAAATCTGGCGTAGGCCGTGGCGTGGTGACGGGCCGCTACGCCTCACGCGTTTCGGGCGCGCCGGAAGTGAGCGGGGAATTGCCCCTCACCTGCCTGGCCGAGGAAATCGATACGCCCGGTCCCGGCCAGGTGAAAGCGCTGATCGCGATCGCCGCCAACCCCGTGCTGTCGAGCCCCAACGGCGCGCGCCTTGCCGCGGCGCTGGAGCAGCTGGACTTCATGGTCAGCATGGACATTTATCTCAATGAGACCTCGCGCCACGCCGACGTGATTCTGCCCGGTCCCTCGCCACTGGAAGACGCCCATTACGATGTCAGCTTCACCCAGTTCTCGCACCGTAACCACGCCAGGTACAGCGCACCGGCGCTGGCGCGCGCCAGCGACCAGCCGGACGAATGGGAAAGCATGCTGCGCATCGGCGCCATCGCCGCCGGCATGGACTATCAGGCCGACATCGACGCGCTCGACGACACGCTGCTGCACGAGGAACTCGAACGTGCGCTGGGCCAGCAAGCCGCGCCCGTGCTGGCCGCCTTGCAGGGACGGCGCGGCGCCCAGCGCCTGCTGGACCTGGGCCTGCGCGGCGGCCCTTTCGGCGACCAGTTCGGCGCACGGCCAGGCGGCATCAATCTGGCCGCCATCGAGGCGGCGCCCTCCGGCATCGACCTGGGCGCCATGGTGAGCCGCATTCCGGAAGTGCTGCGCACTCCATCAGGCAAGATCGAACTGGCGCCGCCGGTGCTGGTGGACGACCTGGCGCGCGTGGCGGCGGACCTTGCCGCGCCCGTCCCGGCGCTGGTCATCATCGGCCGCCGCCAGCTACGCTCGAACAACAGCTGGATGCACAACCTGCCCGCGCTGGCCAAGGGCGCCTTCCGCTGTACGGCCCTGGTCCATCCGTTTGATGCGGCCCGCCTGCAACTGCGCGATGGCGCCTTGGCAAGCATCCGCAATGGCGCCAGGCGCATCGAAGCGCAGGTGGAAATCTGCGACAGCATGATGCCCGGCGTGGTCAGCCTGCCGCACGGCTGGGGCCACAACCTGCCCGGCACGCAGATGGCCGTGGCGGCCGAGCGGCCCGGCGCAAACCTGAACGCGCTGCTGGATGAAAATCTGCGCGATCCGCTGTCGGGCAATGCGGTGCTGTCGGGGGTACCGGTGGAGATGGCGCCGCTATAATTATGCAATATCACGCATAATAATTGCGGTGAAGCAGGCGCCTACAGCCGCAGCGTTTCCCCCAGGCCGAAAAAGCGGTAGCGATCGGCAAATGCCGTGTGAAAAATCGAAAACGCCAGGTGCCCGGTACAGTGGGCGGGCGCGACGCTTTGCACGCCATACTCGTCTCGCATGCGCGCGGCCAGTTTTTCGATGTAAGCGCGGTTATAGGTAATCAGGTGAAATCCTCCGGCGACGAGCAGGATCGGCGCCTTGCGAATCTGCCTGGTCTGCTGCAGGATGACGTCGATGCTGCTGTGCGAGCAGCCGACCAGGACAATTTCGCCTTTCGGCGTGGCGAAGGAGACCGACAATTCTGGCATGCCGATGAACTGCGGATGCTCGTCCCCGAAAGGGGGATATTTGATGAAGGTGCCCATCAGGGACGAGACGGTGGGAATCAGCGTCACGCCCGGCAGCACTTGCTTCGCCTGGGTCACGTATTCCACGTTCGAACGCCAGAACAATCCTGTCGGGACCGTCACCATGCCATCAATGACACGTTCGCCGGCGAAATACTGCTCCTCTTTCGGCAGCGACCTGGCGACGTCAGGCTCGGCTTCGCGAAAAGGAAATTTCGTCGGCGCACCCAGTGCAAAAAAGTCGTTCGGCAAATAAATCTTTACGCCGGGATTAACCCTGATGATGTACTCGAGGCCGCCGATATGGTCGTAATGGCCGTGCGAAACAATCACGATGTCGATCTTGCGCGGATCAATCTTTAATTGCTTGAGGTTGGCTTCGAAAATGCGTGCATCGGTGCCCGCATCGAACAGGATGATCTTGCCGTGATATTCCACCAGCGAAGAAAAGCCGAAGTCCTTGCTTAGTCCTGCGACCTGGGCGCCAAAAGCGTCGTACAGGTTTGTGATGCGCACGCCTTGCTGCGCATCGTCTGCCGCCCTCGCCGACAGAAGGCAGCCGCACCAGAGCAGGAAGAACAGGAAGCGGCGAATTGCAGGCAAGATGCGTGGCATCGGTTTCTCCCAAAGATCACTTCAAGCGTCTCGGTGGAACAGCGCGGTCAGTTGATCATACCGCCTTTCCCGGTACGAGCCGGCATGCGCTTGCGGCCGCGGTATGGCTTGACACTTGTCAGCCCGCGTACGACGCGGAGCAGTACTGCTGTTCGCAGGGGATGCCGTCATGGTCGCCGTCCATTTTTGTGTCGGGGCAGTTGCGCAAAAAATAGGTCGCCTCCGCGCAGGAACGCATTTGCGAGCAATATTTTCGCCCGTCGCAACTGAACGAGGTTTCTGCAGCAGGGGCCGACAAGGGCAGGCGTGGAGCGGCGTCGGCGGTTTCAGTATGGACTTCAGGCTCGGCGCGGACGTTCAGCGCTGCCTCCCTCGCAGTCTGTTTTGTATGCGTCTGCCACGCCATTGCACCTGCGATCAGCAGGATCAGAAAAAGTAGTTTTTTCATGATGATGTAGTAAAGCCAGCGAACCGGTTGGCCAGTACCGCATTGCCAAATCGTTCCAAGCGGCAACATTCACATCATAGCAACTTCAGGCGAACGATCTTACTGGCAGCCATCTTTGACCCACTCTGCCCCGCGCGCAAGGCAGCGGCGCTGGTCGCCATCGAGCCGCTCCGCCCGGGCCTTGAGGGCGCTGCAGTCGCGCGTGTCGGCCTCGACCATGGCAATGCACACTTCCATCTTGTCGGCGGCGGCGCGGTAGTCTCCCTGCGTCATGGCGCTGCGCGCTTCCAGCAAGAGCTTGCGCGCCGGCTGGTCCGGCGGGGCGCCGGTCCTGGGCGCCGCGCGACCGGCGGCTTTGGCGCGGCCGGCCTTGCGGCAGCTGAGATCAGCGTCGTCGAGCGCCGCCTGCACGCGGGCCAGTTGGGCGGGTGTCGCCTGGTTCTTCAGCGCGATCAGTTCGGCCTGGGCCTCGTTGGCCTTGCAGGCGGCGGCCATGGCGACGGCCCGGTCGACCCGGGCCGCCACGCCCTTGTCGGATTCCGGCGCGGGCGGACGCTGGGTCAGCCAGGCGATCCACAGGGCGGCCAGGGCCAGCACGATCCAGCGCAGGCGGATGGGGCGCGCATGCGGCGGACCGGCCGCCGCGGCAGCGCTGGCGCCGGTCGGTTTTACGCCCGGCGGCGATGGGGGCGGGCTTGCTGCTGACGGGGCGGCGCCTGCGCTGGCACTTGCCGCGGTACCTGCATTGAACGCTGCACCGGCAGCAGCGCGTTCGCGCTGCGCCGGCGGCGCCTCCGTGCGTGGCGCGGCAGTCTGCGGATGCGCGGTCGCGGTGGGCGCGGCATGGGGCGCCGTCTGGTCGAGCCCCCATACCTGCTGGGCCGATCCCGCGCGGGGCGGGGAAGGACGCGGCATGGCGGTGACCTGGTCGATGCCGCAGTAGGGACAGTATTTGACCCTGCGCGGCAGCGAGCGCGCGCAGGAATGGTTCACGCAGCGGTAGATGACTTCGTCACGCACGGCGTTCTGCCCGGACAGGGTGCTTATTGGGCGGCTTCATTGGCGGCTTCATGGCGGCGCTGCATCGAAGTCCATCACACCGGATCCGGGATGCCGTCGCCGTCATCAAGCCGCCCGACCGGATCAGGAATGGCATCGGCGAACAGCCCGGCCAGCGCGTCCACCTGCGCCGCCCTCGCCCACTTGCCTACCCGGGGCGGCTGGCGCATATCCCACACCTGGGTGTCTGCTTGCAACTCGCCGCTGCCGATTCGTGCGGCAAGTTGCTCCACCGTGAAGGGACCCTGCTGGAGGCCATCGATGAACAGCTTGAAACGCAGTGGCATGGGCGAGGCAGTTGAGGCAGCCGAGGCAGCCGAGGCGGCAGGTGCGGCGGCAACCCCGCGCGCAGCCGCGAGCGCCTGCGCCGCACTGTCGTCGCTGCCGAGCACACCGGGCCGTGCCACCCGCTTGTCGACCGCGCGCTCGACCTCCCAGTGATAGGCGTCGCTGGCAGAATCGGGCACCGTTTCGCTCCATTGATCGAGGCTGGCGACGGCGGCTTCAAAGCGCGCGCGCACCGAGTCCGCGCCACCTGCCGAGGCGGTCTGCGCGGCGCGCGCCGTCCACTGCTCCACCAGGCGGCGCGCCGTGATGTTGGGCAGCGAGGGCGACGGCAACTGGGCGCCCGTCTCGTCCACTTCCAGCTTCGGTTCGTACACCCGCTGCTGATAGTGGCGCATCAGGGCGGCCAGCAGCGCCAGCTGGTTCCGTCCCAGCCCGGCCAGCCTTTTCTGCACGGCGGCGATGACCTGCTCGCGGTAATACGGCGGCAAGCCATTGGAGCGGATGGCATATTCGTTGCCGATTTGCAGCCACTCGCCCGAGCCGGGCTCCACTTCAAACAGGTACTGGCCGCGTGGCTGGAAAGCCGCTTCGCGGTCGCCCAGGTCGGCCTTGCGGCGGATCACGCCAAGCACGATCGCCTGCAGGAACCATTCGTAATCGTCGGCCAGGCGTTTCAGTTCGTCCATCGAGGGAGAAATGGGATGACGGAAACGGGTCGAATCGAAGTGCAGGTGGGTGGGGATTTTCGGGTTTTCAATCTGGTAAGACGTGCGCCAGGTAGGCAGCCCGCGCAGCACCGTCATGGGGTAGCCGGACAGCTCGACATAGCACACGGCTTTTCCCGCAATGCCGGTGTTGACGATGTTGACCTGGTCGCCATGAAAATACCCGCTGGGAACGGCGGCGCGGATTTCAGCTTCCAGCCGGCGCCATTCGCTGGCGTCGCCCACCCCGATAAAACATTTGAACTGGTCGACGCGGGGCGTGAATTCGGCGGAAAAGCGCGCATTAATCCACGGCATGGCGCTCCTGATCCATTCATTGAACACGCGGGCCCGTTCAGCCGGCGCCATGGCGCCCAGGCGTTCGAGCAGCGGGTCAGGCGGCGCCTGGCCGGCAATCTGGTCGGCGGACAATTGCGTCTGCGCCCGCCGGAACAGTTTTAACAAGAGACTGGCGCGCAGTTTTTCGTCGCCCAGTTGCGGAAACAGGCGCGCCGAACCGCCGAATTCAAGCAGCACTTCTTCGCTCCAGTCGCTGACATTGCCCGTCAGCCGCACCGGGTCGGGCAGCACCTCGCTGGCCAATTTTAAATAGGTGGCGTGTTCCTGGCGGGCGTCGGCGCGCAACTGGGTGATGCGCTGGTCGACCGCGCCCAGCATCGCCTGCACGCTGCGCCGCCCTTCCTGGAATTCGCCGGCAATGCCGCTCCACACGGACTGGCCCTGCTCGTCCGGCGCCTGCGGTTCGCCCAGCCAGGCCGACATGGCGCGCATGACCTCGACGGATTGCCCGGCGGCCACGGCCAGCAAGTGGAAGCGCAGGTAATCGGCGATGTCGCGTTTTAAATGGGCCATCACTTCGCGCGCCTGGGCATCCTTGCCGAACAGCTTGGCCGATGCCTGCGACAGGTTGCCCAGCGACTCTTCCACCTGGCGGGTGCGCAGGGCGTCGCGGATGTCACGGTAGCGCCGGCCGTTGCGCTCGGCGTTGTTGAGATCGCGCTGCTGCAGGCGGGCCTTGACCTGTTCCAGCAGCGACAGCACGAATTCCAGTCCGCCCTGCCTGCGGTCATCCAGCAGGGCATACAACTGGGTCCGCGCCTGGCCGCGTAGGCGGCCCAGCTGCTCGGCCGTGTGGCGCTTGATGCGGTCTTCGCTCGTCTCGGCCGTCGCGCCCGCTTCGCGGATAGCGTCGCGTTCCAGCTGGGGCAGCAGTTCGGCCACCTTTTCTCGCCACAATTTCAGATCGTAGGCCGCCATGATGCGGTCCATTTCCAGCTGCACCTTGCTCTCGATACGCTCCAGCAGAGAGCGGCCATCCTTGTCCATCAGCAGCTGGTCGGTCAGGGCGTATTCGGCAAACGGCGTGACGTCGGCCGTGCCTTTCTTAAAGTCGGGAAAGGCGTCGAAGGGGCGTTCGGACAGCGCCATCTGCTCGCGCATGAAGATGTCGCGCTCCTGGTCGCTGGCGCGCCGGGCCGTGGTGCCCGCGGTGCCATCGCTGCCGGCCAGGCCGAAAAACGCCTTTACCATCAGCGCCGCCAGTTCGTAGGCGCGGATATCCTCGCGCAGGCTTTGCTGGGTGTCGAGCACGGACTGGCCAAAGGCGGAATAGACCTTGGAATACGACAGGCGCATGTCGCCAAAGCGCTGCTCGGGCACGCGCGGATTGTAGGGCCCCAGTTTATGCTGCTGCTGGTTGACGGCAATCGAGCGCTTGCGGTTGGCAAAATCAGCCGACGCAAAATCTTCGAACAGGGTGTCTGCCACCATCTGGTACACGTCCTTGATATCCTGGGTCGCCTTGTTGGCGAGATTGGCCGTGTCGACAAAATAGACGTCGTCAAACGGCGCGCCCTTGCCGATGACGCTGTCCGGGTCCATCCACTGCACTCGCGCGTTCATGTCGCGCATGGTCGTTTCCAGGTCCATCAGGGTGGCGTAGGCGTTTGCCTCGGTGCGCTCCTTGTTGGCCTTGGCAAAACCGGAGGGCATGAACATGACCAGGTCGACCTGGTTGTCCGACACTTCCTGCCTTGCGATGGCCTTGCTGATCCAGCCCAGGTCGATGGCGCTGCCCGCGCCCGTGCCGCCGGCGCAGGAAGCGATCACGACAATGCGGAACTTGGACGTATCGACCTGCAGCCCCAGGCGCTGGTAATTTTCCTTGCGCTCGTTGCCGGCG
>JBJMVV010000336.1:0-10108 GCA_045810505.1 Massilia sp. | reverse complement strand
GCCCCGGGCGGCCAGTTCCGATCCCCGCTTGAGCAGCGCGGCATTGGTGCCGGCGCCCTTGGCCGTTGCGCCCTGGCCTGGGGCCGCGCCACCCGCGCCACCTGCGCCACCCGCGGCGCCCCCGGTCGGCGCCTGCGCGGAAGGCGCAATCGACGCGTACCACGCGCTGGCATCGCGCTGCTGGTCAGCGCTCATGGCCTTGGCAATCGGGGTCATGACAGGGTTGTTGCGCGCGCCGCCGGCAAATCCACGCAGCTGCCGTTCGAGATAGGCGGCAGGCTGGCCGGCCAGCGCGGGGAAATTGGCGGCGGCATTGCCCTCGCCGTTGGCGCCGTGGCAGCCGGAACAGGCTGCGATGCCGTTCGGAGCGCCGCTGGCGGCAAGTTTTTGCCCTGCCTGGAGGCTGGCCTGCGGCGCGGCGGCGCCAGCACGGCTGACCAGACCCTGCACTTGCGCCTGGCCGGAGGCCGCCGCTGACCCTGTTCCCTGCGTGGGGGCCGGCGCGGGGGCGCTGCTTTGCGCGAGTGCTGCCAGCGGCAGCGAGAAGGTGGCGAGCAGCGCCGCTCGCGACCAGGCAGAGAGGCTGCGCCCGCCAGCGCGGGCGATGGCGCGACTGAGGACGCGACCAAGGACGCGACCAAGGACGCGACTGAAAACGCGACTGCGGACGCGACTGCGGACGCGACTGCAGATGCGACTGCGGCCGGGAGTGACGACAAGGAGCGCGTTCATGCCTGCACCAATGGCCCGGGAGCCTTGACATAGCGGTTGACGATGGCGTCGGCGGCCAGATAGGCGAGGGCGCCAACGGTATCGGTGGGGTTGTAGCTGGCATTCTGGGGGAAGTTCGAGGCGCCGATCACGAACAGATTGGGCAGGTCCCAGGATTGCAGATATTTGTTGACCACGCTGGTGGCGCGGTCGGCGCCCATGACCGTGCCGCCCGTGTTGTGGGTGGTCTGGTACTGGGTGATGGTGTAGGGCCCCTTGCGCGCCGTGCCCGCTACCTGCTGGCCGCCCATGGCGCGGCCGATGTCGGTGGCCTTGCCGGTGATGTATGCGGACATGCGCAGGTCGTTGGGCGGGAAATCGAAGGTCATGCGTAGCAACGGCTTGCCCCACGCATCCTTGTAGATGGGATCGAGATCGAGCCGGTTGGCGCGGTGCCCCACCGAACTGCCATGAATATTGAGGACGGCGGTGTGGTTATAGTGGCGCACCACCGCGGCCTTCCAGCGCGCGCCCCATGGCGGTGTGCCAGGCGGGGTGGGGTGGAATTCAATCGGCCGGCCATTGGTCATGACTTCGCCGATGTAGGCGCCGCCGACAAATTTCAGGGGGCCGTGGTCGAAGTTGTCGCTGACGAAATCGGAGATCACGACCCCATTGGCGCCCGAGCGCATGAAGGGATTGATGTTGACGCTCTGGTCGTAGAACACCTGTACCGAACTGGTGGTCTGGTAAGCGTAGTTTCTACCCACCGTACCCTGTCCGCTGCGGGGATCGTAGACAGTGCCGATGCCTGACAGCAGCAGCATGCGCACATTGTTGAGCGCGAACGAGCCGAGGATGACGAGTTTTGCAGGCTGCTCGAATTCGCGCCCCGCCGCATCCACGTAGCTCACCCCGCTGGCGTGCTTGCGGTCGGCACTGAGGTTGATGCGCGTGACCTGCGACTGGGTGCGCAGGGTGAAGTTCTTGTCCTTCAGCAGGACCGGGAGCAGGATGGTTTGCGGCGAGGACTTGGCATAGTGCTCGCAGGCGTAGCGTTCGCAATAGCCGCAAAACATGCAGGTGTTGAGCTTCATGCCCTCCGGATTGGTGTAGGGCTCGCTGAGATTGGCCGAGGGCTGGGGATAGGGGTGGTAGCCCAGGCTGGCGGCGGCCTTGCGAAACATGGCAGAACCGTAGGGTTCTTTCATGGGCCGGGTCGGATAGCCGCGGGCACGGGGGTCTTCGAAGGGATTGCCGCCAGGCTGTTTGCGGCCGAGGATATTGCCGGCCTGGCCGCTCACGCCCAGCAGGTATTCGAAGCGGTCGTAATACGGTTCCATTTCCGCCGCGGTGACGCCCCAGTCCTGGATGAGGGTGTCGGCATCGGTGAAGTTGGCGCCGTAGCGTTCGGTCGTGCGACTGCGCATGCGGAAGTCGCTGTCCTGGAAGCGGTAGGTCTGGCCGTTCCAGTGGACCGCTGCGCCGCCCAGCCCTGTGCCAGGCAGAAAACTTTCCCAGCGCCGGATGGGAAGGGCGGTTTGCGATT
Organism: Massilia sp.; assembly: GCA_045810505.1. Lineage (GTDB taxonomy): Bacteria > Pseudomonadota > Gammaproteobacteria > Burkholderiales > Burkholderiaceae_D > JAFCUW01. The sequence goes on along the minus strand of JBJMVV010000336.1, from coordinate 7,848 downwards.
CGCGGTTGCGAAAGGTGACGGTTTCGCGCGCCGTGTCCTGCATGAGGCCCTTGCGGATCGAGTAATGCAGTTCGTCGTGACTGTGCGGCCCCTGGAAATCTGGTACGGTGAAGCGGGGTTCGCCCCGTTCCAGGCCGACCACTTTCAAGCCGGCCTTGGTCAGTTCACGGCCGAGGATGGCGCCAACGAGGCCCACTCCGATCAGCACGGCATCGACTTCTTTCAAGCGGGTAGCCATCAGGCACCTCCCTTTGCGTGGGTGGCCGTATGCACGGGTATCAGCTGGATGACGCCGGCGCCGTTGTCGCCCATGCTGATGGGAGCGCGGGTGTAGCTGATCCCGTGCTGGTCGACCAGGTCATAGAAACTGGCGTAGGCGCCGGGGAAACCGATCATTTTCCAGCCCACCATGTCGCGATTGCCGCCGTAGACGGGGTCGCTGAAAAACCCTTCGATAGTCATCGCCAGCAAGGACTCGAAAAACACATGGGCCGGTACGCCATGCAGGTCTTGCCGGCCCGTTTGCAGGGCCGCCAGGTAGGCGTCCTGGTCGGCGCCGGCGAGCTTGTCGAAGCTGCTGTGGTGGCGCTGCTGCACATCCTCTTGCACGGCGCGCAGGGCATTGCGGAACAGCTCGGCCGGCGTGAAGGGCAGCTGGTAGCCCTGGCTCGGTTCGCCCGGCTGCCACGGGCCGCTGCGGTACAGCCGTTCACCCGCGCCCCAGGCGCCGGCCAGCTGGCGGTCGATATACTCGGGGACGCCCGCACCGATGGCGCCGGGGCCGTTGCCGTCGGCGGGAATCAGCCGCTCGGTGGCGGCGCTGATGAAACGCATTTCATCGGCGCGCAGAAACAAGGGCGGCGAGGACGGCGCGGCTGGGCTTGCAGGCGTGGCTGGCGTGGCGCGGGCTGCCTGTGCGGCCTCGCTCTCGGCCAGCGCAGCCGGTCCGGCCGCGAGGGCGACGGTAGCGGTGCTGGCTATACGAAAAAATCCACGGCGTGAGACCTTGGTCATCGGTGTACCTCCGTTGGAAAGTCACCGTGAAGGCGCCCCGGCGGGCGCTTCACGAGGCGCCGTTTGGTGCGCGCCCTGTGAAACCATCCTACGCCGCGCCTCGCGCCTGTTCGATTGGCGTGGGATGATACCGCTCAAACAGTCGGGGGAACTTTTTTAACGGGCGCCCATCTGCGAGTTGAGCCGTGCCGCCGACTGCCGCTGGGCGACGAAGCGCTGCATGGCGTGGTCCAGGTCGGGCATGAGGATGCCGCGGCTGCTGTGCAGGGCACTGTTGAGGGGACGCGGCGCGATATGGCCGCAGTCGGAGGAGTGATTGGCCACCAGCCTGGCCGGATCGACCGCCGCCACCTGCGCGGCGCGCTGCGCCAGTTCCACCCACGACAGCGCATCGCCATTGGTCAGATGCCAGATGCCGGCGGCGCCGTCGATGGCCAGGTTGAGGCAGGTGTGGACCAGGTCGGGCACGTAGGTGGGCGAGATGCGCAGATCGTGGGGCGCAAAAAAGCGTTCGCCCCGCTCGAGGGCGTCGAGGGCGAGGGTGACGAAATTGTAGTGGTCCCAGGGACCGAAAAAGGCGCTGGTGCGCACCACCAGGGCGCCCGGCAGGGCGCGCAGGACGGCGCTCTCCGCTTCGGCCTTGCTGCGCCCATAGACGTTGATGGGGGAGACGTCGTCGCTTTCCAGATAGGCGCCGTCGCGGCGGCCGTCGAACACCATGTCGCTGGAAAAGGTGGTGAAGTGGATGCCGCGGCTGGCGCAGGCCGCGGCCAGCACGGCCGGGCCATGGGTGTTCTCGCGGAAGCAGCGCTCGGCGTCGTGTTCGGCGGCGTCGACCCGCACGTAGCCGCTGGCATTGATGAGGGCCCAGGGACGGTAGTGGTCGAGGGCGCGCGCCACCGCATCGGCGTCGCCGATGTCCATCTCGCTGCGCGAGAGCAGGCGGCAGGGCAGGTTGCGCTGGGCGCACAGGCGGGCGAAGGCGCGCCCGAGGGTGCCGCTGGCGCCGGAAATGAGGATGGGGGGCATGCCGGCTTCTTCGCGGGCCAGCGCAGCGGCATCGGTTACCGCCGGCTTGCTGCGCACGCTTGCCGCCTTGCCCGCGAGACGCACATCGCGCCGCCACCAGCCGGACCCGGCCGCCGTCGGATGGCTGGGCGGGCGGCCTTCCGCCAGTTCGCGCAACAGGCCGGCGAGGGCAGTCGGCCGCGGCTGGCCGCCGCGCAGATCGAACACGCCGGATTCGTAATAGCCGTCGTCGCGGGTCACCAGGCTGTTCCAGTCGAAGGCGCCGAACAGGGACCAGGCGGTGACGGCGCGTACATCGGCGCCTTTCGCGCGCGCCGTTTGCGCTGCCTGCCACATTTCCAGGAACCAGCGCAGTTGGTCTTCGCGGCCGGCGTCGATATGCGCTTCCGTGATCGCCAGCGGCAGCTTGTAGCGCTGCCAGGCCTGCAGCAGCAAGGGCGCGGCGCCGGCGCAGGGCGTGGGCATGGCGCGCGCCGCTTCGATGTCGATGCAGCGGCGCCCGGCGATGCGGCCGGTCGGGTGGCCGGGAAAGCGGGTCACCCGATGATCCAGCCAGCGCTCGCTGGTGACGTAGTAATTGACGCCGATCAGGTCGGGCGGGCAGGGATGGGCGCGGAACCACGCCAGGGCTTCTTCAGTGGCGCCGCTGCGGCGCAAATAATCCCACAGGGCATGCTGCGAATCGACTTTGCCGCACAGCAGATCCCAGGCCAGCCAGCGTCGTTCATTATAAAAAGCTATGGTCGCTGCCATCGGCTCGGTACCGTGGGTCTGCCCAAGATCGTCCGTCTGCACCAGCCTGGCTTGCGGATTGACCCGGCGGATCGCCTGCATGGACAGCACCACCGCGCGGCACTGGTTGAGCAGCGCGGCGACAAAGGCGGCGTCGCTGCGCTTGTGCGGATACCACAGGCCGTACAGGCCGGCAAAGCGGGCGGTGGTCAGCGGTTCGTTGACGGGCGTGTAGTCATTGATCCAGGGATAGCGCGCCGCCACCGTACCGGCGTACTCGGCGAGCTGTTCGGCAAAGCTTGGGTCGAGCAGGCTGGTGTGCCGCGGGCCGCTGCCGTGGTGCACCAGGCCGGCAATCACTTCGACACCGGCTTCGCGCAGGGCGGGTAGTTGCCGGTCGGGCCAGGACCAGTCGGCGTTCGCCAGGCCTTGCGGGGCGGTTTTCTCCCACAAAATGGGAAAGCGCAGGGCGCGCACCCCCAGCGCGGCGATCCGGGCTGGATCGTCCGCGCGTTGTTCGTAGCCGCTGCGCGCGGCCTGGTCGATATAACGTTCGCCCACGCGATTGCAGGTGCATTCGATCCCGCCCCACAATTGCATGGCCTTGCGCCCGGCTGCTGACATTGACTCTTCTCCGTGATGTAACGCTCACGACTATGAGTGAAAAACGGGGCGATTTGATTCGGACTGTTGCGGAATATTCTGTAGTCCCGATCCTACGAAGGCCTGAATCTCTCTAGCTGTAATGTCCTGTGCATGCGGTTTCATAGCGCCGCCGCGCGCAGATGCGCAGGCAATTATCATTCGGCAATCTTACGACGCATAAATGAAAAGCTGGATGAATGCGCTGCTGTTACGATTGTTACAGGATCACCTGCACAAAGGCCGCCCGTACTATGCACACACTCGAGCTCTTGAAAACTGATGGTCGCGAAATGACCTTGTACGGCCGTGCGCCGATCGTGCCGATCGACGGCGCGCCCAGCCCGTTTCCCCAGCCGCTGAAGGCCAGCCCCCACTTCCGCTGGCATCCCTTGCGCGGCGAGTGGGTGGCCTACGCAGCCTACCGCCAGAATCGCACTTTCCAGCCGCCGCCCGAGTACAACCCGCTGGCCGTCACGGTCGATCCGGCGGCGCCGACCGAATTGCCGGCGGGAGACTACGACATCGCCGTGTTTGAAAACCGTTTTCCTGCCATGAGCGCCGGCGGCGCCGCCGTGTCGGCGGGCGGGCCGGTGCTCGAGAATGGCGCCCCGGGCGGGGCGGCGGCGGGCGGGCGCTGCGAAGTGGTGGTGTTCACCCAGGACCCCACTACGGCGCTGGGACAACTGCCCCTGAGCCAGATCGATCTGCTGCTGGCCGTCTGGGGCGATCGCACCGAGCGGGCCCGCCAGCGCGGCGACATCAAGTATGTGCTGCCGTTTGAAAACCGCGGCGTCGAGGTGGGCGTGACCCTGCATCACCCGCACGGGCAGATTTACGCTTACCCCTTCGTGCCGCCCGTGCCGGCCGCCATGCTGCGCCAGGAGGCCGCGTTTTATGCGGCCAATGGGACCTCCCTGCTGGTCGACATGGCGCAGCGCGAATTGGCCGATCCCGTGCGCGTGCTGTACCAGGGGCCCCACGCGGTCGCCTTCGTGCCGGCCTGCGCCCGCTATCCCTACGAAGTATGGGTGATGCCGATCCGGCCCGTGGCAGGTTTCGCCCAGCTTGATGACGAGCAGCGCGCCGATCTGGCGCGGGCGCTCAAGACGGTTCTGCGCAAATTCGACGGCCTGTGGGACCGCGCCTTTCCCTACCTGATGGCCTGGTACCAGGCGCCGCTCGACGGGCAGCCCCATCCGGAATGCCAGTTGCACGCCGAATTCTTTCCCCCGTATCGCACCCGCGACCGCCTCAAATACCTGGCGGGCACGGAGATCGCCGCCGGCATGTTTGCAATGGATGCGCTGCCGGAAGACAAGGCAGCTGAATTGCAGGCCGTGCAGGTCGACCTGGAGAGCCCATGAAGCAGCGCCGCAGCGCAGACGATTATTTTGCCGGCCAGCCCTACGTGGTGGGACAGGCGCCCGGACGGGTGAACCTGCTGGGCGAACATACCGATTACAACGACGGGTTCATGCTGCCGCTGGCCACGCCCCAGTCCACCGTGGTCAGCATGGCGCTCGCCGGCAGCGAGGGGGCCTCGCTGCCGACTGATCTGTCTTCCTATTATTCGGCCACGCTCGATCAGGAAGTCGTGTTCGACGCGGGCGCGCCGGCGCCGGAAGGCTTTGCCCAGTACGTGGCCGGTTGCGTGCACATGCTCGAACAGGAAGGCGTCAGGGTGCCGCCCTTGCGCGTGCACGTCAGTTCGAATTTGCCGCTGGGCTCCGGCCTGTCAAGCAGCGCGGCGCTGGAAGTGGCCACCTTGCGCGCCCTGCGCAGCCTGCTCGGGGTCGCACTCGACGACGTCAGGCTGGCGCTGCTGGCGCAGCAGGCTGAAATCCGCTACGCCGGCGTCAACTGCGGCGTCATGGACCAGATGGCCTCCAGCCTGGCCGACCAGAAATCGATGCTGTTCATCGATGCCCGCACCTTGCAGACCAGGCTGTTGCCGCTGCCGGCCGGGGCCGACATCATCGTGATCGATTCCGGCGTGCCGCGCACTTTGGCGGCCAGCAAATACAACGAGCGCCGCGCCGAATGCGAGGCGGCGGCCGCGCAACTGGGCGTCCCCAGCCTGCGCGACGTCAGCGATGCCGCCGTGGTCGAAACCCTGCCTTCGCCCCTGCGCGAGCGGGCCCGGCACATCGTCACGGAAAACGCCCGCGTGCTCGAAGCCTGCAGCGGCGTCGACGCAGCCCGCTTCGGCGCCCTGATGAACGCATCGCACTACAGCCTGCGCGACGACTACGCAGTGTCCATCGCAGCGCTCGACCGCCTCACCGACCTGCTGCGCGTGCAACCGGCAGTGTTCGGCGCCCGCCTGACGGGCGCCGGTTTTGGCGGCGCCTGCGTGGCGCTGTGCCGTGAAGGCGCGGGCGCCGGCGCCGGCCGCGCCGTGGTCGAACAGTTCAATGCGCAAGCCGGGCCGGGCGCCGCCGCCAGCCTCCTGATCCCTGCTTCAACCAGCGAAAGCGAGAGTGTATGAGTCAATTTATGTATCCCCGTCCGCAACTGGTACGTGAAAACTGGACCTGCCTGAACGGGGCCTGGGAATTCGCCTACGATGATGCCGCCCGCCACGAATGCCCCGACGAAGAAATCGCATGGACCCATCAGATCCAGGTGCCCTTCGTGCCGGAAGCGCCGGCCAGCGGTATCGGCGACGAGGGCTACCATCCCTGCCTCTGGTACCGGCGCCAGTTCGATCCCGGCCAGGGCGCGGGGCGCGTGTTGCTGCACTTTGGCGCCGTCGACTACGCGGCCAAAGTGTGGGTCAACAACCGCCTGGTCGCCGAGCACGAGGGCGGCCACACCCCCTTCACGGCCGACATCACGCGGGCGGTCGAAAGCGCAGGTCCCCACGTGGTGGTGGTGCGCGCTTACGACGATCCGCACGACCTGGCCAAGCCGCGCGGCAAACAGGACTGGCTGCCCCAGCCGCACTCGATCTGGTATCCCCGCACCACCGGCATCTGGCAGACGGTGTGGCTCGAGCGCGTGCCGTCCACCTACATCCGCACTCTGAAGTGGACGCCGCTGTTTGAAAATTTTGAAATCGGCTGCGACATCCAGATCGAGGGCGAACAGGACGACAGCCTGATGGTGGAAGTGCGCATCAAGCACGACGGCAACCTGCTGGCGGACGATATCTACAAGGTGGTGGGGCGCGAAGCGGTGCGCAAGATTGCCCTGTCCGATCCCGGCATCGACGATTCGCGCAATGCCCTGCTGTGGAGCCCCGAGCGGCCCACCTTGCTCGACACCGAGGTGCGGCTGATGCTGCGCGGCGAGGTGATCGATTCGGTGACGTCCTACACGGCCATGCGCGCCTTCCAGGTCAACCGCGACCGCCTCCTGCTCAACGGCCGGCCCTATCCGCTGCGGCTGGTGCTCGACCAGGGATACTGGACCGACACCCTGATGACGGCGCCCTCGGACGACGCCCTGAAACGCGACGTCGAACTGGCCAAGGCAATGGGTTTCAATGGCGTGCGCAAGCACCAGAAAATCGAGGACCCCCGCTACCTGTACTGGGCCGACAAGCTGGGCCTGCTGGTGTGGGAAGAGATGCCCTCGGCCTACCGCTTCAGCGCCAAGGCCATGACGCGCCTGCTGCGTGAATGGACCGAGGCCATCGAGCGCGACTACAGCCATCCCTGCGTGATTGTCTGGGTGCCGTTCAATGAATCCTGGGGCGTGCCGAACCTGACCTCGATCCAGGCCCACCGCAATGCCGTCGAGGCCTTGTTCCACACCACCAAAATGCTCGATTCGACCCGCCCCGTGATCGGCAACGATGGCTGGGAGGCGTCGGCCACCGATATTCTCGGCATCCACGATTACGATTGCGATGCGGACAAACTACGCGCCCGCTACGAGGTCAGCGACCCCGTGCGCACCCTGTTCGACCAGCGGCGTCCAGGCGGGCGCATCCTGACCCTGGATGGCTTTCCGCACCGCGGCCAGCCCATCGTGCTGACCGAGTTCGGCGGGATTGCCTTCAATGACGCGGCGGGCGGCAATACCTGGGGCTATTCCACCGTCGACTCGGCCGACAGCTATTTCAAGCTGTACCGCAGCCTGCTGGAAGTGGTCAACAATACCTTCATGTTCAGTGGATTTTGCTACACGCAGTTCGCCGATACTTTTCAGGAAGCCAATGGCCTCCTGCGCGCTGACCGCACACCCAAGATTCCACTCGAACAAATCAGCGCGGCGACCCGTAATGTTCCCCTTCCCTGAGACCTGCTCCGCCGGGCAGGACCAGCGGATGAGCGCCACCAGTACGGGCCGCCAGGCTGGCAGGCCACCACATCGGATGGGGGAAGGGCGATGAAACCCGTGATTTCCCAGGCCTTGTTCGGGCACATGCCGGACGGCGCCGCCGTCAGTCTGTTCACCTTGCGCAACGACGCCGGCATGGTG
>JBJMVV010000335.1:0-28388 GCA_045810505.1 Massilia sp. | reverse complement strand
TCTGCGCCAGCGTGGCGTTGATGCGGGTGAGGCGCTCGATGTCGACGGCGAGACTGTCGAGAAAAATCGACGACATGGCGTGGCCGGCGATCTGCGCCAGCGAAGGATAGCGGGCTTTCTCCTGCACGTCGCGCTTCGGTTCATTCATGCGCCCTGCCCCCACCACCAGCACGCGCGTGGCGCCCAGGTGGATGGCGGGCGAAATCGGCGCCAGCTGGCGCATGCTGCCGTCGCCGCAGTATTCGTGGTGACCGTCGAGGTAGAGGGGCACGGCGGGAAAAATGAAGGGGATCGCGGACGAGGCCAGCAGGTGTTCGACGCCGATCTGGTCGCGCTGGGCGGTGCGGTGCATGCGCACCCAGGGCGCGACTTCTTCGGCGCACTGGTAGAACGTGACGTGCTGGCCGCCCGTGTACGAGGAGGCGTTGACGGCCACGGCATGCAGCAGGCCGTCGGCCAGCGCGGCGTCCAGGCGCGGCAGATCGAGCATGCGGTGCAGCAGGCCGGCCAGCGGGGTGTTGTCGAGCAGCGAGGCGGGCGGCGCGGCGCGCCATTTGCGCAGCAGCCAGCCAAACGAGAGCAGCGACAGCCAGCGCGCGCCCGAACGCAGCACGCCGATCGAGTCGGCCCGGTAGACCTGCTCGACGCGGAAATGCTCCCAGACGTCGAGCAGCTGCTGCACGCCTTCGCCAAAGTTATCGGCCCGACAAGCCAGCGCCGTCGCATTGATCGCGCCGGCCGAGGTGCCGCAGATGATATCGAAGGGATTGCGGGCCGGCGGCCAGCCGGCTTCCCACAGCAATTGCGAGATCGCCTGCAGCACACCCACCTGGTAGGCGGCGCGCGCGCCCCCTCCGGTCAGTATCAAGCCGGTTTTCTCTTGTGGTTCCATCCTGCAAGATTAGCAGGCTGGAGGGCAGCGAGGCTAGGGAAAATTGTAGAAGGGGACTGTCGCCTGGCGACTGTCGCCGGTTTTGGTTCAGGCACAACAAAAATCAGGGACAGGCAACAAGTGCCAGTCCCTGGCTTCGTTTTAAATTTCAGTCGCCCTTGGCAACACCTTCGCGGCGTGGATCGGCGCCGCCGAACCAGAAATCCTGGCCGTGGATGGACAAGCGTTGTATTCCATGCAAGCCCGAATTCTGCTCGGTCAGGCGCACCGTGTGGCCACGGGCCTTGAGGGCGTCGATGGTGGCGGCGGGAAAGCGGCGCTCTTCCAGTTCGGTGGGGCCGTTGCGGCTGCCAAAATTGGGCAGGGCAATCGCCTGCTGCACGTTCAGACCCCAGTCGAGCGTGCCGACCAGCACCTTGGCGACGTAGTTGATGATGGCCGGGCCGCCGGGCGAACCGGTGGCCAGCACCAGGCGGCGGCTGGTCTTGTCGAACACGATGGTGGGCGACATGGCGCTGCGGGGGCGCTTGCCGGCCTGGACCCGGTTGGCAATCGGCCCGTCCTTGTCGACCGATTCAAACGAGAAGTCCGTCAGCTGGTTGTTCAAAATAAACCCATCGACCATCTGGCGCGAGCCGAACAAGTCTTCCACCGTGGTCGTCATCGACAGGCCGTTGCCATGGCTGTCGACCACGACCATGTGCGAGGTCGAGGGGTTGTCGATGGCGGTGTCGGTACCCCATGCCACTTCCATGCCGGGCGGATTGCCGGCCGGCGCTGTGCCCATCGAGCGTTCGCCGATCAGTTTGGCGCGCTCGCCCAGGTAATTCTTGTCGATCAGGCCAGGCACGCCGCGGCCCGGCAGGGGCACGAAGTCGGTGTCGGCGGCGTAGCGGTTGCGGTCGGCGTAGGCCAGGCGCCCTGCTTCCGTGAACAGGTGGACGGCGTCGGCACCGGGCGCTTCGCCCGGTTTGGGCGCCAGCGCCGCCATGTCGCGCGTTTCCATGATGCCCAGCATCTGCGCGACGGCAATGCCGCCCGACGATGGCGGCGGCATGCCGCACACGGTCCAGGCGCGGTAATCGCTGCAGACCGGCGTGCGCACTTTCGGCTGGTAGCCGGCAATGTCCTGCGCCGTCAGCTTGCCCGGGTTGGTCGGGTGCGAGGCCACCTTGGCGGCAATGTCGCGCCCGATGTGGCCTGTATAAAATGCGTCGGCGCCGCCGCTGGCGATTTCGCGCAGCGTCCTGGCGAGGGCCGGATTTTTCAGCAGGTAGCCGATCGGCCGGGGCTGCATCTTGTCGTTATAAAAATAGCTTGCTGCCACCGGGTCCTTGCGGATGTACTGATCGAACATCAACAAGCCATTCAAGCGCTGGCTGACCTTGAAGCCGTTTTCAGACAGCTTGATGGCCGGCTCGAACAAGGTTTTCCAGGGCAATTTGCCATGCTGCTTGTGCGCCAGTTCGAGCATGCGCAGCACGCCAGGCGCCCCTACCGAGCGCCCGCCCACCACGCCGGCCGCGCGCGACAAGGGCGTGCCGTCGGGGTTCTGGAACAGGTGCTCATCGGCCGAGGCAGGCGCCGTCTCGCGGCCATCGAAGGCCTGCACTTTCTTGCCGTCGAAATACATCAAAAAGGCGCCGCCGCCGATGCCGGACGATTGCGGCTCCACCAAGGTCAATACAAGTTGCGTTGCGATGGCCGCATCGATGGCGGAACCACCCTTTTTGAGCATCTGGTAACCCGCATCGACCGCCAGCGGATTGGCGGCCGCCACCATGTACTTTTTCGCCGCCCAGCCAGGTTTGTCCTGGTAGGCGGTGGCGACTTCGGGGGCGTCGGCGGTGGTTTGGGAAAAAGCAGGGAGATGGAGTGCTGCGGCGAGGATCAGGAGGTGCGGCTTGAACATTGGTGCTCCGGCAGGATTTGGTCTATTTGCATCCTACAGGAATATTTAATGCCGGGGACTGGCCCTGCGGGCCTGTCCCCATTTTGACTTTGCCTCAGATCTGAAAATGGGGACAGGCCCGCAGGGCCAGTCCCCGATACAAATTACTTCGGTTGCATGCGGATAGCGCCGTCCAGGCGGATGGTTTCGCCATTGAGCATGGTGTTCTCAATGATCGTCTTGGCCAAATGCGCATACTCATCCGGGCGCCCCAGCCGCGGTGGAAACGGCACCATCTTGCCGAGCGCATCGCGCACTTCTTCGGGCATGCCCATCAACATGGGGGTTTCGAAAATGCCGGGGGCGATGGTCATCACGCGCACGCCGCTGCGGGCCAGGTCGCGCGCCATCGGCAGGGTCAAGCCCACCACGGCGGCCTTGGAGGAACCGTAGGCGGCCTGGCCGATCTGGCCGTCGTAGGCGGCAACGGAAGCCGTGTTGATGATGACGCCCCGCTCGCCCGACTCGAGCGCTTCGGTCTTGCCCATGGCGTCAGCGGCCAGGCGGGCCATATTGAAGGTGCCGACCAGGTTGATGTTGATGGTGCGCTGGAACACGTCGAGCGGGTGGGCGCCGTCCTTGCCCACGGTCTTGACGGCGGGCGCGACGCCGGCGCAGTTGATCAGGCCACGCAGGGTACCCATGGCGGTGGCGGCGGCGACAACGGCCAGGCCATCGGCTTCGGAGGTGACGTCGCACTTGACGAAAGTGCCCTTCAGCTCGGCCGCGAGGGCGGCGCCGGTCGCTTCCTGCACGTCGGCCAGGACCACCTTGCCGCCGGCGGCGACCAGCATGCGCGCGGTGGCCGCGCCCAGGCCCGAGGCGCCGCCCGTGATGATGAAGACATTGTCTTGAATGTGCATGCGTTTCTCCAGAAAGTTCGATAAGCGGGATCTTTTAACGTTTACGTAAACGTCAAGCCACGCGATTGTAGCGAACTTTTGGCTTGAGAAAACCCATCACATCAAAAACATTGCACGCCCACCAAGCCCTTGGTACATAACCTGCCCTGCGGCGTGATGGCGGCGTTGCCGATCCCCGTGCCCAGGCGCTGCCCGCTGCTGTCGAGGCAATTCGGTCCTGTGCAGGTGGCGGGATTGGTGCCGACCGTGCCAGTGGGCGGCGCCAGGGACGGCGGCGGCGCCCGGGTTTCCAGGGTGGGGCCGTAGGTGATGGCGCCCGCATTGGGGGAGACGGCGGGGCCGGGACCGGCCATCATGCCCTGCCCCCGCACGGCGTCGGCCGGGACGGCGCTGCCGAGGATGCGCGGGGTGGGCGTGAGGATTTGTTCGACGGCGCGGCGGGGCGGACGGCGGGCCTGGCGGCTGCCCTGCGCGCTGGGATCACGGGGGCGGGCGTCGGCCTTGTCGGAGGGCGACGGCTGCTGCTGCTCGGTTTTCGGCTTGCTGCGTGCGTCCGCTTCCGAATCTTCCGGCCGGGCCTCGGCAGGCGTGGCCAGTTGCGATTCCCGCTCGACCGTCGCGGCGGGCGGCTCGGTGCTGCGCGGGGTTTGCCGGGCTTGCGCGCCCGCGCACGTCAGCATGACCGCGGCCATGCTCAATACCAACTTTTTGCTGTTCATGATCGCTCCTGTCAGCTTGTCAGCCTAGCACCGACCCGACTTTCGCAGCGCGCAGCCCATGCGGTAAGATTGAAGCACAATCTATAAAAGCAGGAGACATCGATGCCGGCATCAGCGCAGCAGCTCTACCAGTCCAAACGCATGCAGGCGGTTGACGCCCTCGATCTGCTGCGCGATTCGGACATGATCATCGTCCCCACCGGCGCAGGCGAGCCGCCGGCCTTGCTCACAGCGCTGTCGGAACAGCGCCGCCGCTTTCACGACATCAAGGTGGCGCAGATCCTCGCCATGCGCAAATTCGATTATTTTGACCAGGCCACGGCCAGCCATGTGCGCCACGCCGCGCTGTTTTTTGGCGGCGCCTCGCGCGCGGGCGGCCAGGGCGGCTGGTGCGATTTTATTCCCAATTATTTTTCGGAAATCCCCAGCCTGATCGAGCGGAGCCAGATGCCCGCCGACGTGGTGTTCGCGATGGCCTCCAGCATGAACGAACAGGGCTGGTTTTCATTGAGCCTTGGCACCGACTACACCATGGCCGCGGTGGCCAAGGCGCGCGTCATCGTGTTGGAGGTCAATCCGAATGTGCCCTTTGCCCACGGCGCCTGCCACGTCCACGTCTCGCGCATCCACGGCCTGGTGGAAAGCAGCGAGCCCGTCATCGAAGTGGGCCTGCCCAAGATCGGCCCCGTGCAGGAAGCCATCGGCAAGTATGTGGCCGAGATGATCGAGGATGGCTCGACCTTGCAGATCGGCTACGGCGGCATCCCCGACGCCGTCGTCATGCAGTTGACGGGCAAGCACGACCTGGGCGTGCACACGGAAATGATTGGCGACGGCATCCTGTCGCTGGTCGAATGCGGCGCCATCAACAACCGCAGGAAGACCTTGTTGCCGGGCCGGATGGTGGCCACGTTCGCGCTGGGCTCGAAAAAACTCTACGACTTCATGCACCACAATCCCATGGTCGAGATGCATCCTTCGAATTTTACCAACGACCCGTACAATGCCGGCCTGAACGACAATCTGGTGTCGATCAACGCCAGCCTGCAGGTCGATCTGCTGGGTCAGTGCGGCTCCGAAAGCATCGCCCACCTGCCCTATTCCGGCACCGGCGGCCAGGTCGACTTCGTGCGCGCCGCCAACCGCTCGAAAGGAGGTAAATCGTTCATCGTGCTGCCTTCCACGGCCAAGGACGGCGCGATCTCGCGCATCGTGCCGACGCTCACGCCGGGCACCCACGCCACCACCAGCAAGAACGATGTCAACTACGTGGTCACGGAGTACGGCGTGGCCCAGTTGCGCGGCAAGTCGGCCCGCCTGCGCGCCCAGGCGCTGATCGCGATTGCCCACCCGGATTTTCGTGCCGAACTGCGCACCGCCGCGGACAAGATGTGCGTGTTTTAATTTGCGAGCGGCGTAGACTGTTGGTCTGATTTGCGTTTCAGGAGACGCCATGCTGCCCAGCCTGTCCATCCGCCATGACGACCACGTGCGGGGCAACCCCGCCGCCGCCCTCGTCGTCATCATGTACGCCGATTACCAGTGTCCCACTTGCCGCGAGGCCAATGCCGCCCTGGCCGATTTGCAGCGCCGCCTCGGCGCGCAGATGGGTCTGGTGGTGCGCCCCTTCCCCCAGACCGACCGCCACCCCTTCGCCGCGCTCGCCGCCGAAGCGGCGGAAGCTGCTGCCGCCCAGGGCGCGTTCTGGCCCATGCACGAAGCCCTGTTTGCGCTGCAGGAAGCGTTTGAACCGGACCTGCTGCCGGCCCTGGCCGAGCGGCTGGGACTCGATGCGGATCTGCTGACCGAGGATGTGCTGCAGCGCGCGTTTCAGCTGAAAGTGGCAGCCAGTACTGCGACCGGGACGCACCTGGGCGTGGTGGCGACCCCGACCCTGTTCATCAATGGCGAGCGCTACGACGGGGATCTGGATGAGGCAAGTGTGGCGGGGGCGATGATGCGGTACGTGGCTTAAGGGGACTGGCCATACGGGCCTGTCCCCATTTTCCCTGTAGTACAAAACGCGCAGCGCCACTTCCAAACGGGGTCAGGCACCTTCGGCGCCAGACCCCCCTGCTGTTTATTTCACGGGTACCGGCTCCGCCGTCTCGCTGCTCACCAGCGGCTTGGTCAGCATCGGATCCAGCGGCGGCGTGACTTCAGCCGGCATCGGCGCCGTCACGGGCAGCGGGGCCGACACGGCAATCCAGCCTTTCAAAGGCAGCAAGGGCACCAGCAGCAGCGCCACGATGTTGATGATTTTAATGAGCGGATTGACAGCGGGACCGGCCGTGTCCTTGTAGGGATCGCCTACGGTATCACCGGTCACGGCCGCCTTGTGGGCTTCGGAACCCTTGCCGCCGAAGTTGCCGTCCTCGATGTATTTCTTGGCGTTGTCCCAGGCGCCGCCGCCGGTGGTCATGGAGATCGCCACGAACAGGCCTGTCACGATGGTGCCCATCAACATCCCCCCCAGCGCGGTGGGCCCGAGCAGCATGCCGACGACGATCGGCACCAGCACGGGCAGCAGCGAAGGGACGATCATTTCGCGGATGGCCGAGGCGGTCAGCATGTCGACCGCCTTATCGTATTCGGGCTTGGCCGTGCCTTCCATGATGCCCTTGATGTCGCGGAACTGGCGGCGCACTTCCACCACCACGGCACCGGCGGCGCGGCCTACTGCTTCCATCGCCATCGCGCCGAACAAATAAGGGATCAGTCCTCCTATGAACAGGCCCACGATCACCATCGGGTCGGACAGGTCAAAACTGACGTGCTTGCCCACCGAATCGAGCGCATGGGTGTAGTCGGCAAACAGGACAAGGGCGGCAAGACCGGCGGACCCAATGGCATAGCCTTTCGTCACGGCCTTGGTGGTATTGCCCACTGCGTCGAGCGGATCGGTAATGGCGCGCACCGATTCGTCCATGCCCGACATCTCGGCGATGCCGCCCGCGTTGTCGGTGATGGGGCCGTAGGCGTCAAGGGCGACGATGATGCCGGCCATCGACAGCATGGAGGTGGCGGCAATCGCGATGCCGTAGAGCTGACCCATCTGGTATGAGGCCAGGATAGCGGCGCATACCACCAGCACAGGATAGGCCGTCGACTTCATCGAAACACCCAGGCCGGCAATGATATTGGTGCCATGGCCGGTGGTGGATGCTTCGGCGATGTGCTTGACGGGTTTGAAATCGGTGCCCGTGTAGTACTCGGTGATGTAGACCATCAGGCCCGTGAGGACGATGCCGACGATGGCGCAGCCCAGCATTTTCATGCGCATGTCCGGGCCCCACACATGCCAGGTGACACCGGCAAAGCCGATCAGCGACAGGCCGGCCGCCCACCATAGCCCCGTGTACAGGGCCGACATGATTTTCTTGCCCGGCTTCGCTTTCACCAGCGAGCAGCCGACAATCGAGCCGATAATGGACACGCCGCCCAGCAGCAGCGGGTAGACGATGGCAGCGGTGCCGGCGCCCGTGACCAGCAGCGCACCGAGCAGCATGGTGGCGATCAGGGTGACCACATAGGTCTCGAACAGGTCGGCGGCCATGCCGGCGCAATCGCCCACGTTATCGCCCACATTGTCGGCGATAACGGCGGGATTGCGCGGGTCGTCTTCGGGGATGCCCGCTTCGACCTTGCCCACCAGATCAGCGCCGACGTCGGCGCCCTTGGTGAAAATACCGCCACCCAGGCGGGCAAAGATGGAAATGAGCGAGGCGCCGAATGCGAGACCGATCAGCGGCTGGATGATGTCATGCTGGGACAGGGTGCCGCCGACGGCCTGGGCCGTGAGCATCCAGTAGAACAGGGTCACGCCCAGCAGGCCCAGTCCCACCACCAGCATGCCGGTGATGGCGCCGCCGCGGAAGGCGACGTCGAGGGCCTGGTTCATGCCCTTGGTCGCGGCCTGGGCGGTGCGGACATTGGCGCGTACCGACACGCCCATGCCGATGAAGCCGCAGGCGCCCGAGAGCACGGCGCCGATCAGGAAGCCGAGCGCGGTTTGCCATTTCAGCAGGATGAAAATGGCGATGAACAGGACCACGCCGACGATGGCGATGGTGCGGTACTGGCGGGCGAGGTAGGCGCTGGCGCCTTCTTCGATGGCTGCTGCAATCTCGCGCATGCGCGCATTGCCCGCATCCTGGCGCAGGATCCAGCTGCGGGACCATAAACCGTAAATGACGGCAATGAGCCCGCAAACAATTGCGAAAATCAGTGAATTAACTGCCATATGATGTCCCCTCGTTTTTTTAATCAAGTACCTACAACAACACACATCGAACGACCAGGCATGCTTGTGGCATGCTGGCCTACCTCACTGCGTACTGCAAAGCTTGAAATCTAAAACTGCTGGGGCCGGCATAGGCGCGCGACTGTCTTGAGTCGCCGGCGGGCGCAAAAAAACAGCGGACCGAAGTCCGCTTTTTGTGTGTTAGTCCTGCAGGGCCGCGAAGGCCGCGTCACGTACCGCTTCGACGGCGCCGAGGCCGGAGATCTTGCGGTATTTCGGGGCGCCGGGCAGTCCCGACTGCGACCACTTGTTGTAGTAGCCGAGCAGCACTTCCGTCTGGTTGTGATAGACGGCCAGGCGCTTCATGACAGTCTCCGCCTTGTCATCCTCGCGCTGAATCAGCGGCTCGCCGGTGACGTCGTCGAGCTTGTCGACCTTGGGCGGGTTGAACTTGGTGTGGTAGACGCGGCCGGAACCGGGGTGGGACCAGCGGCCGCTCATGCGCTCGACGATGGAGTCGTCCGGCACGTCGATTTCCAGCACGTAGTCGACATTGATGCCGGCTTCCTTCATGGCGTCAGCCTGTGCGATGGTGCGTGGAAAACCATCGAACAGGTAGCCGTTTTCGCAGTCACAATCCTTCAGGCGATCCTTGACCAGGCCGATCATGATGTCGTCCGACACCAGGCCGCCTGCATCCATGACCTTCTTGGCAGCCATGCCCATGTCGGTGCCGGCCTTGATGGCCGCACGCAGCATGTCGCCGGTGGAGATCTGGGGGATGTTGAATTTTTCCTTGATGTAGTTGGCCTGGGTGCCCTTGCCGGCGCCAGGTGCTCCTAACAGAATGAGACGCATGAAAATTCCTAAAACAGATGTGAATAATTTTTATAATGGCAGCAAAGGCGGCGGGCTCGGCCTACGGCACTGTTGATGCATATCTGACTACCTTGGTACGCAACTTACCACAAAATTCATGGAAAACGCCAATACCAAAATGGCCTCAGTTTGATTTGACCGTTTCCTCTGGCTGTGCGGGCGCAAGCGATGCGCTAGGCATAAAACTGGCGCACCCGGGCCAGATCCTCCGGCGTATCGACCCCCGCCGCCGGCGCTGCATCGGTGATGTGCACGGCAATCGGCACCCCATGCCACAGCACGCGCAACTGTTCCAGTGCTTCGACCGCTTCCAGCGGCGACGGTTCAAGCCGCGGATATTGTTGCAGGAAGGCGTTGCTGTAGGCGTAAAGACCAATATGGCGCAGCGGCGCGTAGCCGGGCGGCAGCACCTCGCGCGAGGCGGCAAAGCCGTCCCGGTGCCAGGCAATCGGCGCGCGCGAGAAATACAGGGCGCGCCCGGCCCGGTCCAGCACCACCTTGACCACATTCGGATTGAATACGTCCGCCATCTCGTGCAGCGGGTGGGCGCAGGTGGCCATCGGCACGCCCGCCTCAATCCGGGCGGCGCACGCAGACAACAGGCCAGGGTCGATCAGCGGCTCATCCCCTTGCAGGTTGACGACAACGGCCTCATCGGCCAGGCCCAGCGCGGCCGCCACTTCGGCGATGCGGTCGGTGCCGGACGGATGATCGGCCCGGGTCATGACCACGTCCACCCCGTGCGCCGCACAGGCGGCGGCGATGTCAGCGTGATCAGTAGCAACAACGATGCGGCTGGCGCCCGACAGCGCCGCGCGCTCGGCCACCCGCACCACCATGGGTTTGCCGCCCAGGTCGGCCAGCGGCTTGTTCGGCAGGCGGGTCGAGGCCAGGCGGGCCGGAATAATGACAGTAAATTCCACCTTGGCGCGACCTTAGATGAGGTCGACCTTGCGGGCCTCGTCGGTCCACATGATGGGAATGCCATCGCGGATCGGATAGGCCAGGCGATCGGGCTTGCAGATCAGTTCCTGCGCCTTCTTGTCGTATTCGAGCGGTCCCTTGCACAGCGGGCAGACCAGGATATCAAGCAGTCGAGCATCCACGACATTTCTCCACAATTTGTTCGGCCAGGCCGGCATCAAGCTGCGCCGTCACTGGCACGACCCACAGTCTCGGGTCGCGTTTGAGATTTTCAATTTGCCCACATTTTACTGCATCCTTCTCGGTGATCAGGATGATCTCGGCGTCGAGGGCGGTGAAAGGGTTGACGCTGAAGTCGTAGTGGTCGGGGAGAGGGAGTTCGATGAAGTCCAGGCCGTGGCTTTTCAGGGTGGTAAAGAAGCGGGATGGGTTGCCGATGCCGGCGGCTGCGGCCAGCTTTTTGTTTTCCAATTCGGCCAGCGAAACGCTTCTGAATCGGTCGGCCAACTGCTCAGCCATCGATCCGTCGAGACGCATTACGAAGGGGGGGACTGGCCCTGCGGGCCTGTCCCCATTTTGACTTTGCTTCGGATTTGAAAATGGGGACAGGCCGGGCCACGAATGGCCTGCAAGGCCAGTCCCCGGTGCTGCGGAATTTACCACCGTGAAATCGCGCGGCCGTGAAGCCGGCTCCCGCAACGGCCCCGCCGGCAGCAGCCACCCATTTCCCACGCCCCGCCCGTCAAACAGCACAATCTCCACATCCCGCTGCAAAGCGTAATGCTGCAAGCCATCATCACTAATCAGGATATCGACTGAAGGAAACGCCGCCAGCAAAGCGCGGCCAGCCGCCGGCCGGTCCCGCCCTACCATCACCGGACACCCGGTCCGCAGCGCCATCAGCAGCGGCTCATCCCCCACCTCGGCGGCCAGTGAGGAAGCAGTCACCAGCCGCGGCGCAGTCCCGTCCCCGCCATGCCCCCGTGAAATGATCCCCGGCGTGAACCCGGCGGCGCGCAGCACGCCGGCCAGCCAGATCGTCAAGGGCGTCTTGCCCGTCCCGCCAATAAAAATATTGCCGACGATAACAACGGGCACGGGCAGTTTTTCGGAGCGCAGCACGCCAGCGCGGTAGAGCAAACGGCGCAAGGCGCCGAGGGCGCCAAACAAAAGGGATACAGGAAACAGCACGCAGGCCAGCAAGCCGCGCCTTTGCCAGGCGCGGGTGAGCGTTATTTCGAGGGAAGAAGAGGAAGACATAAAAGGCGGGCGAGAAAAAATCGCCCGCCGCTTACTTCTTGCCGCCGGTCTGGGCGGCGAAGGTCAGCTTGTCGTAACCGGCCACGCGGGCCGCTTCAAGCACATTGATGACCATCTGGTGCATGGCGAACTGGTCGGCGTTGACGATCACCACGGGCGAGGTGGTCGGCGCGGCGCCGCCTGCCTGGCCGGCCTTGGCGGCGTCTTTCAGATCCTCGGCCAGGCCGGCCACGGAATTGAAAGCGACGGCCTTGTTATTGACCGTGTAGTTGCCCTTGGCATCGACCGTGACATTGATCTCGAAGGGACGGTCGATGGCTTTTTCGGCGTCGGCCGTCGGCAGGGTGATCTGCAGTTCCGTGAATTTGCTGTAGGTCGTGGTGACCATCAGAAAAATAAGAACGACCAGCAAGACGTCGATGAAGGGGATCAGGTTGATCTCCGGATCCTCGCGCTTGCGGCCACGGCGGAAGTCCATCATTTGCGGGTCCCGTGTACGACATCAACGAATTTGACGGCCTGGCCTTCCATGTCGATGATGAAGGAATCCACCAGGGCGCGGAAGTGGCGGTAGAACACCAGGGCAGGCATGGCAATGGCCAGACCGAAACCGGTGTTATACAGGGCGACTGAAATACCGTGCGCCAGCTGGGCCGGGTTGGTGCCGGTGGAATTTTGCGCGCCGAAAATCTCGATCATGCCGACCACGGTGCCGAACAGGCCCATCAGCGGGGCCAGCGAGGCGATCGTGCCCAGGGTGGTGAGGAAACGCTCGAGCACGTGGGCCACGCCGCGGCCCGCTTCTTCGATGGATTCCTTCATCACGTCGCGCGGCGCGTCGATATTGCGCAGCGCGGCAGCAAGTACGGCGCCCAGCGGCGAATTGCTTTCGAGCTTGTTGATGATGTCGGGGGTGACTTGCCCGTTCTGGTAGACCTTGATGACTTCCGTAAGCAACTGTTTCGGCAGGATCTTGGTGCGCCGCAGATAAATCAGGCGTTCGATGATGAGGGCCAGGGCGACGATGGAGGCAATCAGCAACAGCCAGATTGGCCAGCCAGCAGCTTGAAGAATTGCGAGCAAGTGAAACTCCCGAAGGTGAATGGGCCCTGTATGGGCCGCAAAGAATGAATGCGGCAATGTAACGTGTTGCTAGCCACTCGGCAAGTACAGTTCACCACAGCTTCTGTGGATAAGAATGTGCGCAAGCAGTCGGGCATTCGCCCATCCCCTTGATTCTAATCAGAAAATTGCCATTGCGCAAAAACAAGGCAGACCGCGATTTCTCCACAGAATAGTCGGATTTGCCGATCATTTGGCGCAAACCTGACAAGTTTTGACTTGGGCGTGCGGAGAAATCGCCGTAAAGGCCGATTTTGTTCAGTTTTTCCACAAGCCATGATTCTGCACATTTTATGTGGATAAGATTGTGCGCAAGGGTCGTGGCAAGCGAACAGTGCCTTGATTTCAAAGCGAAATTTTCCCTTGAGTAAAATTCGTGCAGCTGCACGCCGGGCTAATCCGTGGCCATCGTCGTGGATAAGGCGATTCTTCTGCACATCTTTTGTGGATAAGATTGTGAGCAAGGGCCGCACTGCCATGCAAGTGCCTTGTTTTGTAAGGGAATTTCCACAGTGCATAAAAAGCGGGCATTGCAGCCGAATCAGCCAAAACGGCAGCGAAAACAGGCTGTCACGCCCTGCCCCGGCGCGGTTTTCCCTGGCAAAATCGCATTACAGGGTGTTCTGCACACCAAATGTGGATAACAATGTGAGCAAGGGCGGGGACGCAGGCTTAAGTGCTTGATCTCATTGACTAATATCAATACCGCTGAAAAAACAGGCAGAGTTTGCGGCAAGCGAGCTCGTCACTTTACGCACAGTTTTTGTGGATAACTTTGTGAGCAAGTTGCGCCCGATCCCGCCAAGTACTTGATCCATAAGGCTTTCAAGCCGCTGAGAAAAATTCAAGCAGCCGCTCTTTTCCTTTGAAATCAATAAGTTAAAATAGCTTCCTCAAGTGGCCTCCGGCATGTGACCTGCGCATGACGGAATCTTTAGCCTGTGGACATACCTTGCCCTTATGAACAGCCCTTCCCTGTTTGATCCCGCCGAGTCCCCCGTCGCCGGCCCGCCCGTGCTGACCGTCACCGCCCTGAACCAGCAGGTAGCGCGCCTGCTTGAACGCAGTTTTCCCCTGAGCTGGATTGCTGGGGAAATTTCCAACTTTACGCGCGCCAGTTCCGGCCACTGGTATTTCACCCTGAAGGACGATGGCGCCCAGGTGCGTGCCGTCATGTTCCGCGGCCGCGCCCAGTACGCCGGTTTCATTCCCCGCGAAGGCGACAAGGTCGAGGTGCGCGCGCTCGTGACCCTGTACGGCGCCCGGGGCGACTACCAGATCAATGTGGAAGCGATCCGTCGCGCCGGCGTGGGCGCCCTGTTCGAGGCCTTTCTGCGCCTGAAGGAAAGGCTGGAGGCCCAGGGCTGGTTCGATCCGCAGCGCAAGCGTCCACTGCCCCTGTTCACGCGCCGGGTCGGCATCGTCACCAGCCCCCAGGCCGCGGCGCTGCGCGACATCCTGGCCGCCCTGCGCCGGCGCGCGCCCCATGTGGATATCATGCTCTACCCGGCCCCCGTGCAGGGCCAGGGCGCGGCCGAGCGCATCGCCGCCGCCATCAACGCCGCTTCGCAGCGCGCCGAAGTGGACGTGCTGCTGGTGTGCCGGGGCGGCGGTTCGATCGAGGACTTGTGGAGTTTCAACGAGGAAGTCGTGGCCCGCGCCATCGTCACCTGCGCCATGCCGGTCATTTCCGGGGTCGGCCACGAGACCGATTTCACCATTGCCGATTTCGCCGCCGACGTGCGCGCGGCCACGCCCACGGCCGCGGCCGAACTGGCGGTCACGCCCCGCACCGACTGGCTCGCCTCCATCAACGCCGACCTGATCGACCTGCGCCGCGCCATGGCCCGTACCCTCGGGGAAGCCAGCCAGTCGCTGGACAACTGGTCGCGCCGCCTGCAGAGCCCTTCGGCGCGCATCGGCGGCCAGCGCCTGCAACTGACCGCCCTGTCCACTGCATTGAGCCACGCCGCGCGCGCGCCAGTGAACGCCCAGCGCTATGAACTGGCGCAGTGGCGTTCGCGCTGGGCCCGCCACCGGCCCGATGTGCGGGCCTGGCGCGCCGAAATTGCATCGCAGCAGCGCCATTTCGCCGCCAGCCTGGCCAGCCAGTTGCGCGCCCGCCGCCAGCATCTGGCCGCGCTGTCGGCCCAGCTGGAATTGCTTAATCCCCAGCGCACGCTGGAACGGGGCTACGCGATCGTCAGCGACAGCGCCGGCCACGTGCTGCGCAAGCCTGGCGAGATCCGTCCCGCCGAAGTGCTGACGGTGCGCCTGGCCGAAGGCACGGCCCAGGTCGGCGTGGCGAGCGTGCAGGAATCACTGACGTAGGATGAATAAGCGCTTTCGCCACATCCGTTTTACAATGATCATCGTTTCAGAATGACCAACGCATTTCCGAATACACTTTCAGATCAACAATCAATAAAAGGACAAGACATGGAACATACTTTGCCACCCCTGCCGTACCCGATGGATGCCCTGGCCCCGACCATTTCCCAGGAAACCCTCGAGTACCACTACGGCAAGCACCACGCCACCTACGTCACCAACTTGAACAACCTGATCAAGGGCACCGAGTTCGAGAACATGTCCCTGGAAGAGATCATCAAGAAATCGTCCGGCGGCGTTTTCAATAACGCAGCCCAGGTGTGGAACCACACCTTCTACTGGAACGGCCTGAAACCTCAGGGCGGCGGCGCGCCGACCGGCAAGGTGGCCGACGCCATCAACGCCAAGTGGGGCTCGTTCGACAAGTTCAAGGAAGAGTTCAACAAGTCAGCGCTGGGCAACTTCGGTTCCGGCTGGACCTGGCTGGTGCAAAAAGGCGATGGCGTCGAGATCGTCAACACCTCCAACGCCGGCACCCCGCTGACCACCGACGCCAAGGCCCTCTTGACCTGCGACGTCTGGGAGCACGCCTACTACATCGACTACCGCAATGCCCGCGCCAAGTATGTCGAGGCATTCTGGAACCTGGTCAACTGGGACCAGGTCAACAAGAACGCTGCCTGATTTCGGCACGACGACTCAGCCGGATGAGCTGAGCGCTCAGGAAGCCGCCGGCCACACCGTCCACGTACAGCCCGCTTTTTGCGGGCTGTATTCGTTTGAGAACGCTATAAATACGCGATCCTGGTTCACGCCATGCTGGCAGTCTCGTCTTGCACTACAATACATGCCGAGGAGAATCGCCATGTTTCGAGTAATGTTGGTGGAAGACGATGCCAAGCTGGCAGGGCTGGTGACAGAGTATCTGGCCGGGTACGAGTTTTCAGTGCATGTGGTGCCCCGCGGCGACCAGGCGGTGCCGGCGCTGACGGAGATAGCACCCCATGTCGTGGTGCTGGACCTGATGTTGCCAGGCATGGACGGCATGGCGGTCTGCCGGCAGATGCGCTCGGTCAGCCAGGTGCCGATCCTGATCCTCACGGCACGCGAAGATGCCTACGATGAAGTACTGGGGCTCGAACAGGGCGCCGACGATTTCCTCAACAAGCCGGTCCAGCCGCGCGTGCTGCTGGCGCGCCTGCGGGCGCTGCTGCGGCGTGCCAATGTGCAGCAGGCCGACAATGCGCCGCTGGTGTTTGGCGATCTCACTATCAGCCGCGCCGACCGCAGCGTCACCTGGCGCGGCGACTTGTGCGAGCTCTCCAATACCGAATACAAACTGCTGCTGGTGCTGGCCAGCGCGGCCGGCCACGTGCTCTCGCGCGACGCCCTGCTGAAGAAAATGCGCGGCATCGAATTCGACGGCATTGACCGCAGCATCGACAATTCCATCTCCAAGCTGCGGCGCCGGTTCGACGACGTCACCTCGGAAAAAATCAAGACCGTGTGGGGCGAAGGCTATCTGTTTTCGCCGTCCGGCTGGAGCTGAGAACCGGCTAGGCCGACATGGCGCGGCAGGCCGCCGCGCATTGCCGGCATGCTTCGGCGCAGGCCTGGCAATGGCCGGCCGGATGGCCTGCACACTCGGTCGCGCATGCTTCGCACACCTCGGCGCACAGCGCGCACAGCTGACGGGCAAATTCGCCGTCGCGGCTCATGAACTCGGCCGACAGGCGGCATATGCCAGCGCACTGAATGTCGAGCGCAATGCAATGAGCCATCATCCTGGGGTCATCTTCCTGCAGGCAGGCGGCCGAGCAGGCGTCGCAGGCCTGGGCGCAGGCATAACACGCTTTGATGCAATCCTGATATTGAGCGGGTCCCATCATGTCTCCTGTTAATCCAGAGTACGGCGCGGGCAGGCGCCTCGCATGGGACAATTGTGTCACCTTTCGCGCCGCGGCGACGCGCGAGAGGACTATTCGAACAGGGGCACGATGGCCAGCGGTGCATCCTGGGTGGCCACCTGCGCGCGCGCGGCTTGCGCACCGAAGCGCAGATTGACGATGCGGAAGGTTTCGTCGGGATCGTCGGCGAAAATCGGGCCTTCGCCCATGCGCAATTCACTGGCGTCGCCCGGCTGCGCGCGCCGCATCACCAGTGCCGGGACGGCGCCGCCACGGGCGAATCCGAAACGCACGCCGGTGCAGCTGCGCTTGCCGTAGGAGGCGTCCAGATAGCGCGCGTACTCCAGCGCCTGCTCGCAGGCCGCGCGCAATTCTCCCAGATCATAAATGCCATCGGGCCGCACCACCAGGGTGACGCGCGCGCGCAGTTTGAAGGGGCCCAGCTTGCGGTTGAGCACAAGGGCGGCGTTCTCGTCATACGCCGCCTTCAGCAAGGGAAATACCGTGCGGCCGGTCGGGTCGAGCGGCAGGTTGAGCTGGCTGTCCTGGCCGTTCAACACCAGGCGCACGCCCTCGCCCAGACTGGCCTTGTCGCGCGGCACCACCTGGATCTGGTGCTGCAGCAAGGATTTTGGTTTGCCATATTTTTCAAACACCACCATGGCGCGATAGGCGTCCCGGTAGCTGACCCAGTCGCCCTCGGGCGCGGCGGCGCGCGCCGGCGCGAGCAGGCCCGCCGTCAGCGCAAGCGCCGCCTGCGTCAGGATAAGGCGTCGCAGTGTGCCCATGCTCAAAACCGCCATGCCAGGGCAGTCGAGGCTTTCACGCCGGTCGGCCGCACGGCCAGCGGACTGTGCGCGCCCACATCGACCAGGCGCGACGCTTCCACGCCACTGGTCAGCAGCCACGAGGGCGACAGCGACCAGTTCCAGCGCACGCCCAGTTGCACCGAGCGCAGCGCCGCGCCCGCCTGGTAAGGGGCGTAGCCGCTGCGGATCGCTTCGGTCTCGCTCACACCTGACCAGGTCTGGTTCCAGGCCCGGTTGCCCACCTCCAGACCAGCCGAGAGCGCCACCGAGTGATGGCGGCCCAGTTCGATGCCGATGCGTTGCACGCCCACCCGCCATACGACGCCATTACGCTCCTTGCCGCCACCTGCCAGCAGGTTGTTGGTGAGGCGCCAGTCCGGGGTGAAGTAATAATTGAAGAAGGCGCCGCCCAGCACGCGGGCATCGACCAGGTCCATGCCGTTGAGGCCGTCGGGGACCCTGGCTTTTCGTGCGACCACAAACATGCCGGGGCCGTCCGGGGAGGCGCCGCCAGCGCTGCCGCCATCGCCATCGGCATCGCGCCGCGCATGCCAAGCCAGCAAGGGGCCGAATTCGACGGTGGGAGAAGACGACAAGTGCCAGCCGACGCTGGCGCCGGAGACAAACACGCCGTTACTCCAGGCAAATTGCAGGACGGGCAAGGGACGCGTGCGGTCCGCATCGGCGCCGGCGTAGCGCGGGGCCACCTGGGCGCCCAGGCCAATGTACAGATCCCGGCTGCCATCGGGCATGCGGTTCGCGGCCGGCGTCTGGGCGCAGGCGACGGCTGGCAGACATGCCAGCGCAAGAAGCAAAAACCGGGTCATTGATGGAATATTCGAAAGTTCGCGTGCCGCCATTTTACGGTGGCGAGGTCCCCGCCTCCAACACGAAGGTTTTCCTTTTTGCAATCGTTGTAGCAAACCGACACGCAAAAAAATGCCCGCCCGACACTTGCGTATCAGGCGGGCCAACGGAAAAACCTGAGGCATGAGAATAAGGCTTTTCGCTTGATGCAAGTGCCATAAAACTGTCGCGCAGTTGTCATCAAATTGTAGAAACGACCGGCCTGCCCTGCTGCCGGGCGCCCTCCACTACAATATGCAAAAGGAACCTTCCATGCTTCGAAGCCGCGCCACGTGAACCGCCTGTTTTTCCGCTTTTTTGTGCTGGTCATGCTGGCCATCACGGTGGCGACCTTCCTCGTCCACTTTGCGCTCAGCCGCCTGTTCGGCGATCCCCTCGACGATATCGCGCGCCGTCAGGCATCGGCGGAAATCTTCCTGCTTGAACAATATGTCGACAAGGCCCCGGCCGACGAATGGCTGGTACGCCTGAACAAGGTGCGCGAAGTGTCGCAGGCCCGGCTGGAACTGGTGCCGCTGGCCAGCGCCCGAGACGCCGTCCCCCCGCGCTGGCGCGGCGCGCTGGAACGGGGCGACCTCGTGCTCGACGCCGGCAACAAGGCCTTCCTGCGCCGGGTCGATTTAAAAGGCGAAAAATACATCGGCAGCGCCGACGATGTCGTCTACGCCCACGACCTGCCGATCGACGTCACCCTCGCCATCGAGATGGAAGCGCTGCGCTACATCATCGTCGCGCTGGTGCTGCTGGTGCCGATCGCGCTATGGTCGCGCGCCCACTGGCGCGGCCTGCAGACACTCTCGGCCGTGGCCGACCGCTTCGGCGCCGGCGACCTGGCAGCCCGCTCGGCGTTTGCACCGGGCGCCTCGATCTATCCGCTGAGCGAGCGCCTGAACCACATGGCCGGACGCATCGAAACCCTGGTCAACAACCAGGACCACCTGCTGCACTCGGTCTCGCACGAACTGCGTACCCCCATCGCCCGCCTCGAATTCGCCCTGGCCCTGCTGCGCGACAAGGCGGGCGACGCGACCCTGTCGCCCCGTTTCGACGCCATGGAGGCGGACCTGACCGAACTGAACGCCTTGGTCGGCGAACTGCTGGGCATGGCCAAACTGGGCCAGTCGAGCGAACTGAAAACCGCCCCCTTCGATCTGCCCGCCATGCTGGCCGAGTGCGCCGCCAAACTGGTCAAACCGGTCGGCCTCAACATCACCGCGGCGCCCGCGACCTTGACGGGCGACGCGCGCCTGCTGGCCCGCGCCGTCGGCAACATCCTGCGCAATGCAGAAAAGTATGCGCAATCTCGCATAATCCTCGTCGCCCGCAGCTTCGACGCTCACGTCGAAATTTCCATCGACGACGACGGCCCCGGCATCCCCCCCGCCGAACGCGAAGCCGTCTTCGAGCCCTTCTACCGCCTCGACCGCAGCCGCGACCGCAGCACCGGCGGCTTCGGCCTTGGCCTGGCCATCGCCCGCAAGGCGGTGGCGCTGCACGGCGGCACGGTGAAAATCGACAGCTCCGCACTGGGCGGAGCGCGGTTCGTGATAGTGCTGCCGCTGCAAACTTCCGGCATCGCATGAACCTTGCCGTTGCGCGTATTGAACGCCCCGGCGAACCGGGGCGCTGGACACAGCAAACTAGTCCTTCTGGTACATCGGCGAACGGGGACCATACAGCATCCCGTTCACGCGTGGCGCGCCCAGCAGGCGCTGGTTGGCCAGGGCGGCGTAGGTGAAGCCCGATTCGGACGCCGTGTTCATCACCTGCTTGACCAGGGCGCCGACCAGGGCGCCGGCCAGGCCGCCGCCGCCACTGTTGCCGCCTTCGGCCGAGGACGCGCTTGCGGTGCCTTGCCACAGGGTGGCGCCGGTGCGCAGGTCGACGATTTTGCCTTCGACAGTCACCACGGTTTCGCTGTTGATGACGTAGTAGGTGCTGCCGTAGCGTTTGACGCGCATGTACAGCGCGGCGTCGGCGCCGAAGATACTGCGCAGCTTGTCCGGCGCGACGTTGTGGATGTCTTCCGCGGCGGTCAAGCCGTTCTGTTTGAAGGTTTCATCGACCAGGCTGACGGGGAATACATAATATCCCGCTTCGGCCAGGGGGAATACGGTCGATGCCATCACGCCGGGTGTGGCCTTGACGTCGGGCGACTCGTTGATCGGCGGCAGAATCAGGATGGAAGCGGGACGGGCCGCCTTGAACGCCGTGTAATCATACGGCACCTTCGGTGTGGCGCAGGCTGACAACATCATTGCGGCCGATATCACCAGCGCCGCTTTCACACGGGCGCCGGATGCGGCGCCGCTGATTGCACTCAATAAGCGCATCATGATTTTTTCCCTTGCATTTGCTTCAGCAGAAAGTCCATATACGGCGTCGACTCAGGAAAGGCGGTCTTTTCCGCTTCCAGCTGTTTGCTGGCGTCGTCGTATTGGCCCAGTTGCACCATCAGCATGGCGATATGGGCGCGATAACCGGGCGGCAAAGGCCGGCCCGCCTTGCGCGCGGCATCGGCTTCCACATTCATCGACTGCAGCAGTTCGGCCGGGTTGGCGGCGTCCTGTTTCAGGTAGGTGTAAACATTCTTTTGATAGCCATCCCAGTGATAGGCCGTGCTGGGGGCGTGGGCGCAGCCGGTCAATGCCAGGGCGGCCGCCAATACCATCGCGGTCCTGATCATGGCGCACCCCGGGTGGCGGTGCTTGGGGCCGACCAGCGGCCGGTATCGAGACCGGTCACCAGATTATTGACCGCTTCGCGCATGGCCAGATCCAGCACCTTGCCATTCAAGGTCGCGTCGTAGCCGGCGGTGCCGCCAAAGCCGATCACTTCACGGTTCGACAACGCCACTTCGCCCGCGCCGCGCGCCGAATACACCACTTCCGAGGTCAGGCTGTTGACGATATTGAGGGTGATTTTTGCATAGGCAATCTGGGTTTTGCCGCGGCCGAGCACACCAAACAGCTGGTGGTCACCCACGTCCTTGCGGCCGAATTCGGAGATATCGCCGGTGACGAGATATTCAGCGCCACGGATGGTCTGCTTTTTCGCCTGGAAGCCCGCTTCCTGCCGGCCCTCTTCCAAATTGTCGCGATCGAGCACATTAAAGCGCTGCGACTGCTGGAGGTGGGCAATCAGCGTCGATTTGGCTTGTCCGCCGAGCCGGTCCACGCCGTCGGTGAAAATACCGCGCATGAAGGTCGAGCGGTTATCGAATTTACCCACCGCGACCAGGGTTTTCGCGCCCCGGTAATCGGAAGCCGCCGCTTCCACTTTCGCCACCTCGATGGTGCGCGACGATTCGGTCGCGCAGCCGCTCAACGCCAATACGCCCAGCGCCAAGGCGCCCGTCATCTTCCACTTCATGGTTTTCCCTCGTTTATTTTATGGATACACCGGCATAGTTGCCGACAAGAATCATAAACGAAGGTAGTCATATTGCATATCTAAATGTGCAATATTAAGTTTTCGAAACGTGCGCCTGCGCCACAGGACCGCTCAGTGCTTGCGCCAGTCCTTCACTTCACTCTGGCGCACGTGGGTCATGCCGTACCACAGGTGCTCCCACCAGTGATCGCGCGAATTGACCAGCACGAGGCATTTCTTGTCGACTTCGCCCTTGAACAGGGGGTCGGCGCATTTGCCGGTGGCCAGCGCGTTGCGCTGGTTTTCGGCGTTGACGAGGGCGATCGACAACCAGATCACCAGGCCGCCGAAGATCAGGGCCAGGGTCCAGGCGACGTGGTTGACGTAGCTGCGCTCAAACAAGTCCTCCTCGACGGGCAGGGACCCGTCGTAGATCTTGAGGAGCTTGCCTTCTTTCTCGTTCATTTCGTTGCAGCCACTTTCTTGACAACGTTATTCAGCACTTCGACGGTGGCCTTCGACAGCGCCGCTTCGTTCATGCCCTTGTTGGCCGCGTCGACCACGGACGGCGAGGTCATGAAGCGGCCGTCGATGATCAGGGTCGGCACGGAGTCCACCTTGTAGGCCGCCAGGGTCGATGTAAGACGCTTCAGTTTAGTCATCACACCGAAGGAATTCCAGGCGTCGAGAAATTTTGCCTTGTCGATGCCGTTCTTGACGGCCCAGTCCTGGGCGACCTGCTCGTTGCCCAGGTTGACCCGGTCCACGTGCATGGCCTTGAAGGCTTTCGGATGCATCTCGTCGAGCTTGCCGAGCGCTTCCAGGGTCAGGTACAGGTGGGCTTCGGGATCATTGGCGCCACGGAAAGGCATGTGCACCCGCTTGAAGTTCACCTTGTCGCCATTGGCCTTGACCCACTCGGCCAGGAAGGGCTCGAGTACGTAGCAGTGGGGGCAGTGATACATGAAGAACTCGATCACTTCGACTTTCTTGCCGACGGCCTGGGCCGGTTGCGGGGTGGCCAGCGAAACATAGTCGGCGCCCAGCTTGGGGTCGGCCGGCGAAGCGAAGGCGGTGGCGGCAGTGGCGAGGCCGAGGGCGGCAACGAACAGGCGCAGGGGTCGCAGGGATGGCATTGAAAGTCCTTATGTATGGTCAACGAACGACGCGAGATTACCACTTTTTTGCCCCGTCTCCAGGGCTTCGGGCGCGATTTTGCAAATGCTTACGCAATTTTCCGTTCATTTAAGTCTGGCCTCAGCGTGAAGCTCCCTGCAATGTTCACTTCGTCCTGCGCTGGCGGGCAATCTCGAGCTTCTCGCACAGTTGCGCCGCGCCCAGCGCCAAGCGCGGTCCGGGGCGCGTCAGCAGCACGCCCGGAATACGAAACAGATTGCCCCGCTCCACCGCCAAGAGGCGCGGATACTGCTGCCACATGGCGATGCCGGTATCGGCCGGATCACTTTGTTCGCTGCCGAAAATGGCTTCCGGATTAGCCTGCAGGACCGCCTCCACGCTCACGCTCGGCGCCACCACCTTCAGCGCGCCGAACACGTTCTCGCCGCCGCACACTTTCAGGGTGTCGCCGAGGATGTGGGCGTCGCTGAGGGTATAAATGGGCTTGTCCCACACCTGGTAGAACACCTTCACCTTCGCTCGCTGCGCGTACGTCGCGCGCAGCCGTGCGATGTCGGCGCGGTAGCGGGCCGCCTCGCGCCCCGCCGCCTCGCCAGTGCCCATCAGCTTACCCAGGCGTTCGACGCTGGTGGCGACCTGCTCCAGGCTTTTCGGTTCGCTGTAGAAGATGGGGATGCCGAGCTTGCCCAACTGCTCGAGCTGGCGCGCGGTGTTCCCGCTTTGCCAGACCACCAGCAGATCGGGCTTCAAGGCCAGCACCCGTTCGATGTCGATCTGGGCGTCGCTGCCCACCAGCGGCAGCTGCTTTGCTGCCGCCGGATAGTCGCTGTAGTTCATGGCGCCCACCACCGCACTGCCCCCGCCCGCGGCGAAGAGCAGTTCGGTGACGTGGGGCGCCATGGCGATCACCCGGTGCGCGGGCGCCGCCAGAGCGACCTGGCGGCCGGCGTCATCGACCACGCTCACGCTGGCGTGAACCGTGATCGAACACGCCAGCAGCAGCGCGCCAGTAAGCGCTTTAAAAATCATAGCGCGCCGACAGCTTCACCTGGCGGCCATTTTCCGGATAGATGCCGCCGCGGCAGCTGAAGGCGTTGCTGGTGAACTGCTTGTCCGCCAGGTTGGTGCCGGCCAGTGCAAATTCCCAGCGGCCCATGCGTTGCGCCATGCGGCCATCAAAGCTCGTGTGGCTCGGGATGAAGGCGGCGCAGTCGTTGGCGAAGTCGCTGCCGTAACGCTGGCGGTCCACCCACTGGGCGCCCAGGTCGGCCGACTGGCCGGCGGCGGAGCTCCAGCCCAGGCGCGCGGTGACGATATTTTTCGGCACCAGGGTCAGTTCGCGGCCATCGTTCGGACCGCCCGTGAACGTCGCTTTTACATGCTGGGCGTGTACGCTGGCCTGCCAGCCGGGGGCGAAACGCAGCTCGCCGTCGATTTCAACGCCCTTGCGCTCGGTGGGATCGAGGTTGGTGTTCGCGCCAAGGAAGCCGTTCGCCGGCACGGTCGGGTCGTAATAAATCTCGTTGACGAGGCGGTGGCGGAAGACGCGCGCGCCCAACTGCACATTGGCCTGGCTCCAGGCCGCGCCCAGTTCCAGGTCGTGCGAGGTCTGCGGCTGCAAAATCGAAGCCGAAGGACGGAAGCTGTTTTCATCGGCGGTGGCGAGACGATAGCTCTGGCCTGCCTTGGCGTGCAGCGTCAGGTTCTGCACCAGCACCACGCTGCCCTGCAGATCCCAGGCGTTGAGCGACTGCGAGGTATGGTCATTGGCCGGCGCCGGGTAGGACAGCGCGTCGGTGTAGTCCTTGTCGAATACTTCGTGGCGCAGGCCGGCCGACAGGCGCGCATTGTAGGCGCCGCCGAAGCGCACTTCATCGCGCGCGTAGACCGCCTTGGCATCCTGGCGCGCCTCGGCGCCCGAAAAATCCGAGGCCGTTACGCGCCTCCAGCGCTGCAGGTCGATGCCGGCCACCAGCTCGTTCTCAAGCGCGCCGAACTGGCCGCGGTGGCGCAGGCGCGGCGAGAACTGGGTCTGCCAGGTGTTATATTCGGCGTCCGACACCGAGGGGCCGTAGCCGAAATCGGACACATAATGGGAGCGCAGGGTTTTTTCGCGGTGGGACAGTTCGGCGGCCAGGTCGACGGCGCCAAAGCGCTGCTCGAACAGGGCGCTCACGCGGTCGCTGTCAACCGAACCGAAATCATTCGGCGTGAGCGTCTGGTGCGGATCGGCGTTGAACTGCGCTTCGGTGAGCGAGCCGGGGAAGTGCGATTTCTGGCGCGCGCTGTCCAGCCGCAGGGCCAGGCGGCCATCGCCGATCTTCCATTGGGCGCCGCCACTGAAGGAAGTGCCGTTGTAGCGGCTGTTGGCGCGGTCGTTATTGGTGGCCTGCTGGTCGATGGCGGCATCGACCGCCACGCCCTGGTAGCTGCGGGCGGCCGAGGCGCGCAGGTCGTAAGAACGGAAGCTGCCGATTTCGGCGCTGGCAGAGCCGCTGGTCTTGTCGGTGCTGGCATTGGCACGCTTGGTGATGATCTGGATGACGCCGCCGGTGGCGCCGTCGCCATACAGCACGCTTGAGCCGCCGCGCACGATCTCGATGCGCTCGACCGTGTCGATCGGGATGGTCGAGAGGACCGGGTTGGCCAGTTCATTTTCCGACAGGCGCACGCCGTCGACCAGTACCACCATGTTTTGCGCGCTGTTGCCGCCGAAGCCGCGCAGGTCCAGCGAAAAATCGGGGCTGGCGTCCAGGCTCTGGCGGCCGAACACGCCGCCGACCTTGCGGATCGCCTGGTTGACATCGGTGGCGCCGGCGCGGCGGATGTCTTCGGCGCTGATCACGGTGGCGCCGATGGGTGCGAGGGCGGCGGGGTTGGCGAAGCGGGAGCCGGTGACGAGCACGGTGGGCAGGTCGCCGGCAGGGGCTCCCTCGGGCGGCGTGTCGGCAGCATTGGCGGCAAAGCAGGCCGACAGGGCGCAGGCGAGGACGAGCGGCTTGATAGCGCGGGGCATGGCGCCGCGCGGCGAAACGGTGGTGAACATCATGGTGATCGGTCTTTGCAAAAAGTCTCCGGACCAGCGTCCCCGCAGTCCGGATTCAACGGAAGCGCCACGCGGCGCTTCCCCCTGTGTTGGCCGGTATCCGGGCTTGCCAGCATCACCATCCCACCTTCCTGCATTTTTCAGCAGTGGTATCGGGACGGCTGCCGCGATCAAGTCATCGCGGCGCTGGTCGACCGTTGCGGGGGCAGCACTTTTCAGTCCGCGCGCGCTGCGCGTGGACCTCGGAGTTTCCCGTTTAACTGCCGGCGTGATCACGCCGGCGGGCACCAAAACGCCATCATTATAAACTTCGCAAGCATACACGCGCTGTAATGACGCCATTCGTGCGCCCGACCGGCAGTGTTGGCAAAAAGTTAGCGGGCGCTTTATAGTGCCCTTCTCCCCATCCGATCCGGAGTTCGCATGACCAGGTTCGTCACCGCCGCGCTGGCGGCCGCCCTCCTCGCCGGCGCCGGGATCGGCCTTGGCGCCGCCCTGCTGGCCAGCGCCGAACCGGTGCGCGTGGTGCCCATCGCCGCTCCCGATATCGACAGCGGCATCGCGCTGGCGGCCCCCAATGCCGCCGCCGTGGCCACGCCGAGCGCACCCAACGCCTGGGGCGGCGCACGCACCGGCCGCGAGTCAACGCTGTCGGACCGCGTGGTCGACTACCGCATCGACGCGACGCTCGATCCCGTCAAGCACACCGTCACCGGCCGCCAGCAGCTCACCTGGCGCAACCGCAGCAGCCAGGCTGTGCGCAGCGTGTACCTGCACCTCTACATGAACGCCTTTGAAACCGCCGGCACCACCTTCTTCAGCGAACAGCGCCGGCGCGGCGGCGACGGCCGCCCTGCCCGCGACGTCAAGGAAGGCGAATGGGGCCACATCGCCTTGAACAAGGTCAGCCAGGGCGGGGCCAAGGTGGACTGGGCCTTTGTCCACCCCGACAAGGGCCCGGCGCAGGATCACACGGTGGTGCGCCTGGATTTGCCGGCGCCCGTAGCGGCAGGCGCCAGCACCACGCTCGACATGGATTTCCTGACCCAGTTGCCGCGCCTGATTTCGCGCACCGGCTACTTCGACACCTTCCACCTGGTGGGCCAGTGGTTCCCCAAGATCGGCGTGCTGGAACTGCCCGGTGAACGGGGCGCCACCGCACCGCGCTGGAACGTCCACGAGTTCCATGCCAGCTCCGAGTTCTACGCCGATTTCGGTTCCTACGATGTGCGCATCACCACCCCGAAGGCTTTTACGGTGGGCGCCACCGGCGAACTACAGGGCAATCCAGTAGAAAAAAACGGCTGGGTGACGCGCCGCTTCGTGCAGGGCGATGTGCACGATTTCGCCTTTACGGCGGACAGCCGCACGGCGCCGCCGCTGACTGGCAGCTGGCAGGGCGAAGGCAGCCCACCGGTCACCCTGACGGTGCTGTACCCGCCCGAATTTGCTTCCAGCGCGGCGCCAGCCATGCAGGCGGCCAAAAACGCGCTGGCGTATTTTTCGCGCACCCTGGGGCCCTATCCCTATAAAACCGTGACGATCGTGCTGCCGCCGCATAACGCCGATGAAGCGTCCGGCATGGAGTACCCGACCTTCTTCACGGCCGAGAGCTACCGCGACGTGCGGCCCGATTCATTCAACCGCTACCTGCTCGATGGCGTCACCATCCACGAATTCGGCCATGGCTACTTCTACGGCATCCTCGCCTCGAACGAGTTCGAGGAACCCATGCTGGACGAGGGCATGAACCAGTACTGGGACGCGCGCATGCTGCGCGACACGGGCTACGCAATTCACGCCGCCACGCCGTGGATGCAGCGCATCGGCGTCTCGCCCATGTTCAGGGAATTCGACATCGAACGCCTGACGGCGCCGCGCGAAGAGCCGGCCGATCCGCCCGGCCAGAACGCGTGGGACCGACTGCAAGGCATCGGCCCCGACTACACTCGCAGCGCCACCGTCATGCGCGACCTCGAAGCGCGCATCGGCAAACCTGCGCTGGAAAAGGCCATGAAGGGCTATTACGCCACCTGGAAATTCCGCCACCCCAGCGTGGCCGACCT